>CAYTCK010000057.1:0-7420 GCA_964436445.1 uncultured Thermotogaceae bacterium
CACCCCATCTTCGTGGGGGGCACCATGGGGACCGCCTCCTACATCCTGCGAGGGACGGAGACAGGGATGGAAAAGGTCTTCGGCTCGGGAGTCCACGGCGCCGGCCGGGCCATGTCCCGGGCCAAGGCGAAGAAGCAGTGGCGGGGGGAGGAGGTCATCCGGGAACTCGCCCGCCAGGGGATCATCGTGCGGGCCCACTCCTACGCCGGAGCCGCCGAGGAAGCACCGCTTGCCTACAAGGACGTGGACCTGGTGGTGGAGGCCGCGGTGGGGGCGAAGCTCAACGCCAAGGTGGCCCGGGTGCGGCCTTTGGTGTGCATCAAGGGTTAGGGAACATCCTGGGCCACAGGGGTGTATATCCGGACGGGGTGATCGCGGATGCTGCGTGGATTTGCGTTGTTCGTGGTCTTGGCGTTGGGGCTCGGGGCCTGGGCCGCCTCCCCCTCGGTGGCGGTACTCCCCTTCATCGACGAGGCGGGGACCGGTCTCATCGGGGTGGGGATGGGCCTCGGGCGGATGCTCGCCCAGGAGCTCTCCGCCGCCGGTTACCGGGTGATATCACCCGATGGCCTGAAAGCTTACCTTGATCAGAACGGGATCCAGCCGAGTCCAACAGCCTGGCGAGGGGCGGCTCTGTCACTGGGAGCGGAGTATCTGGTGCAGGGGAGGGTGGAGGATTTCCATGCCTCGTCCATTTCCATCGCCTTGGTCTTCGTCACGATGAGGGGGGCCTCGGTGGAGGTCGAGCTGGGGGCCACGGTGGAGGACCTCCGAGGGGGAACCTCCCGGGAGGTCCGGGCCCGGGCCGAGGCGAGCGGGCCGGTTTCCCTGGAGCTCAACCTCTACTTCCCCACCGGTGTCTGCTGGGGGGGTTTTCGCACGGATAAAGCGGTCTATTACCCCGGGGAGCCGGTGCTGTTGGGGTACCGCGATCCCTCGCCCCCGAACTCCTTTTACGTGGTGATCCATCCTGCGGGCTCCCCGAGCCCATCGTGGACCTCCCCGATCCGGAGTTCCTCCCCCTCCGACCCCTGTGTCACCTGGACCTGGGATCAGACCTTCGGGCCGAATCAGGCCACCCCTGGGGAGTACACGGCCGAGCTTTATAACGCCCTTTTCCCCACGCTCATCGCCAACCGAGCCTTCACCATCTCGGCCACCGCAGCGGCTGAGCTTGTGGTGGGAAGCGGGGCCTTCCAAGAGGCGCCCTGGGGAAAGGCCGTGGCCGATGCTATGGCCGAGCTGGTGAAGATGATCTTGCCCCTCCTGCCTGAGGACTGAAAAGGGGAAGGGGCGGGGGTCCTCGGGGATCCCCGCCCCGAAGGTGACGGGAAAGGGCTAGATCTTTATCTCGACCTGGGCCTTCGCCCGGGCCTCCTCGAGCCACTTCCTCCAGAGCTCGTTCCGCTTGTGTTCGAGGAGATCGGAGAGGATCTTCTCCTGGACCTCTCCCAGTGGCCTTGTGTTCCCTTGGTCGTCGGTGAAGAGGTCCTTGTGTTCTCGATAGTAGGCTTCCACCTCCTTTTGGGAAACGGATGCCGTGGCGGTGACCGCCTCCCTCACGGCCTCCACCAGCATCCGCTCCTCTACCTGGGAGGCGATCCGGGCGCGGAAATCCTCCAGGGTCTCGCCACGCTGGGCGAGGACCCGCTTGAGTTCCTCTTGGGTGATGTTGTTCCGTTTTAGGATCCCTTCGAGGGTCTCATCGACTCGGGCGTCGAGTTCCTCCTTGGGAACTGTGATCCCTCGTTTCCTCGCCTCTTGGAGGACGATCTTCCAGCGGATGATGTCCTCCAACACCTCGCGGCGGTACGCGCTGAGTAGGGCCTTCCCCTCGGGGCTTCCCACGAGGAGCTGGGCGAAGCGAGGGTAGCGTTGGTAGAGATAGAAGATGATCCCAGTAGTGCTGGCCGCCTGCTCCAATTCGGCCATGGAGATCTCCTCGCCGTTCACCCGGGCCGCGATCCGGGAAGGCGTCTGGGGGGCAGCCAGGGCCAGGACCCCAACAAGGAGCGCTACACTCACGATAACACCTGTGCGAAACGTGTGCACCTCTCTCACCTCATTTCCGTTTGTTCACCATCTTGGAGGAGGACGGGGGGAAAGTCAAAGTCAGGACAAGCCCGGTGACAGGCGATGAGGCATGGAGCCACGTAACAGGAGAGCTCAGCTCCCAGGATACCGCCCCGGGCGATGGCCCCCTCCAGGCCCTGCCCCCCTATCCCCCCAGGGGGGAGAGGGGCTTCCGCCGAGCCTCGGGCTCCTCCGGTTCCCGCGGCAGGAGGTCTTCCAGTCCAAGCCTCAGTCGCTGGCCGTTTTGACCCCTGAGCGCAAGGGTTTGCGCATCCTGAGCCAACGGCCCCAGGAACCCACCAACTGAAAGCCGAACTTCCGATACCAGTTGAGGGCCTTGTCGTTCCCCCTCCCCACCCAGAGGGTGGCGGTGGCGCATCCGTTCTCCTCCCCGAAGGAAAGCGCCCTCTCCATGAGAGCGCTGCCGATCCCCTGCCGCTGCCACTCCGGAGCCACCACGATCTCGTGGATCTCACAGGTGGAATTGCCGTGGGGTCCTTGCCAATGGGGGTTGCAGGCCAAAAAGCCCACGATCTTCCCATCCACCTCGGCCACGAAGAAGCCCTCGGGGCAGGTCCCGTAGAGCCACTCCAGATAGGCCCGGGCGTCCTCCGGGGTGCGCTCGGCATACTCCTCCAGGCCGCGATAGGCCCGCATGTAGATCCGCACCAGCTCCTCCAATTCACCTTCCCGCACAGGTCTTATCCGCACCGACTTCGCCATAGAACGTACCACCTCATCCGCTCGAATCCTACCATCCCGGGGCCGTTCCCTTCCACCTCCCTTGGCCCCGTACCAGGCCAGGATATAATTCTTTCGCGGATGGAAATAAAAGGGGAGCGGAAAGGGGACAATGGGTTCCTGAGAGAGCACAACCGCACCCTGGTGGTGAACATCCTCCGTCGGTCGGGGCCCCTTTCCCGGGCGGAGCTCTCCCGGCGTACAGGGCTAGCGCCCTCTGCTCTATCCCGCCTTTCGGCCGAGCTCTTGGATCTGGGGATCCTGCAGGAGGTGGGCAAGGCCGAGGTTCCGGTGGGGAGACCCCCGATCCTTCTGGGCCTGAACCCGGACTACGCCCACTCCATCGGGGTCAAGGTGGAGAAGGGCCGGGTGCTCGCCGCCCGGATCGACCTCTTCGGCCGGGTACGTCAAAGCATCTCCTTCCCCTTTCCAGATCCAGCCCCCCAGACGGTATTGGGGGCTATCAAGGAGGCCTTCCTAGGGCTGAGGACCGAGCGCACCATGGGCTTGGGGATCGCGGTCTCGGGGTTCGTGGATTCCATGGCCGGAGAATGCCTCTTCTCCCCCATCCTCGGCTGGCGGGACGTCCCCTTGAAGGCCTTCCTGGAAGGGGAGCTCGGGGTGGAGGTGCACGTGGAGAACGATGTCAATGCCCTCACCCTGGCCGAGGCCCGTTACGGGGCCGGCAGGGGTCTCTCGGATTTCGCCTGTGTCACCGTGGGTGAGGGTCTGGGAGCGGGGATCGTCATCGGGGGGAAGCTCTACCGGGGTGCCTTCGGGGGTGCCGGGGAGTTCGGGCACACCCTCTTCCAGGCCCAGGGGCCCCGCTGCCGCTGTGGGGAGAGGGGGTGTCTGGAGCTTTTCGCCTCGGACCAGTTCCTCCTGCGGCGCGCCAGGGAACGGGGATTCTCCGGGATTGAGGAGCTTTCCTCCCGGGCCAAGGAAGGGGATGCCATCGCCCTCGGGATCTACCGGGAGCTGGGGGTGAACCTCGGGCTCGGGCTCAAGGACCTCGTGAACCTCCTCAACCCGCAGGCGATCCTCATCGGGGGCGAGAGGACCCAGGCCGACGGGGACCTTTTCCTGCCGGTGGCCGAGGAGGTGGTACGGCGACACGCTTTCGTGGGCGCCGGCCGCAGAGTGAGGCTCCTGCGGACCGCCCTGGGGGAGGAGGGCTTCTTAGTGGGGGCCGCAGCGGTCTTCGTGGAGCGGTTCTTCCGCCGGCCGCTGGAGGTGAGGAGATGATCGCTTTCCGGCTGGGGACTCAGGATATGCCCGAGCTCCTGGTCGGGGGCGAGCCCTGGCTTCATCGCCTGGGGATCGCCGTATCAGTGGGAGGAAGGCTCGTTCCCGAGGGAGAGGGGCCCCTGTCCGAAGGGCGTTGGGAGGAGATTCGGGGTTGGGACCGCTGGGGGGAGTTCAGTGGCTTCAGGGGCGTGTACGAGCTCTTCGGGGAACCATTCGGGGAGCTCCGCCTCAAGGCTTACCAGGGGAAGACGGCCCTGGCGGAGTTCGTCCTCCTGCGGGACGTTGATTTCCTGAGGCGGGAGGACTCCTTCGATACCCCGTCCCTCCTCGCTCCGACATTCGTCCTGCGGGAGGACCTCCGTTGGGGGGTGTTCACCTTCGGCTTGGGTGGACGTGAGGAAGAGTATCCCGGGGGCTATTGGCCCGAGTTCCTAACGGGGGTGGGTCCGGAGGCCCTCCCGGGGCGGGCCTTCGCCCCGATGGTTCTCTGGGATAGCGAAGGAGCGTTGGCCATCTCGCCCGGCAATTGGTTCCTAACGAGCCCCATGGCCCGCTTCCCCGGCGGCGCCGGCCGTGGCTTACACGGTGCCGTGCGGGGACTTCGCCGGGGCTTTTCCCTCGTTACCTGGTTCGTGGCCGCTCAGGGTCCGGGGAGGGCCCTGGAGTCCCTGGGGGACCTCCTCCTTTCCCGGGGAGGCAAGAGAAGACCCCGGCCGGAGGGGTTCGCCTTCCTGGAGCGACCGGGGTGGTGGAACGCCTACGGTGGCTATTACACCGAGCTCATAAACCCCTTGCGGGAGGAGAACCTGCGGGCCCTGGGCCGACGGATACAGGAGGAACATCTCCCCTTGGGATACCTCGGCCTGGACCTCTGGTACCGCTTTCGGCGGATCGGGGAGGCCTTGCGGTACCAGCCCGATCCCGGGAAATACCCCTCCGGTCTCGCGGGGCTCCGCGCCGAGATCGGGCTTCCTTATGTCCTCCACCTCTCGTCCCTTGCGGAGGAAAACGAGTACGGGGCGAAGCCCGGGGACCCCGGGGTCTACCAAGAGGTCGCCCAGGAGCTCCGCCACCACGGGGCTATCGCCGCCTGGCACGACTGGCTCAGGACACAGCAGTTCTCAGTGGGAACCTTGCGTTCCGATCCCAAAGCGGCCGAGGCATGGTTCTCCGGTATGGCCCGGGCTTTCCGGGACAAGGGGTTACCCGTGATCCTGTGCATGCAGACCATGGGCATGGTCCTGGCCTCCACCCAACAGCAGAACATCGTCTCCGCCCGCTCCTACACCGATTTCCTCTTCGTCCTCCCCCGAGCCCTGGAGGGGGCTGCCCGCCGGGGCCATCCGGAGCTCCTTTCGGCGGCGATCCCCTTGGAGCGCTACCGTGTCCAGAACCTCCTGGTCGGTTACGCCCTTTATGCCCTGGGGCTCCTCCCCTTCCAGGACCTATTCCTCACCCGGGAGAACCCCGGGATCGGGGGACAGGACCCCCGGGGGGAAGCACTGTTGCGGGCCCTCTCCCTGGGGCCGGTGGGGATAGGGGACCGGGAGGACCTCATCGATGCCGGGCTCCTGGCGAGGTTGGTGGATGGGAAGGGGCGGCTTTTGCGGCCGGATCGGCCGCCGGAGCCCATCTGGGGAAGCCTCTCCGGTCAGGTGGTGTTCTTCTGGAGCCGGGTTGAGTTCGATGGGATCCCCTGGATCTACCTCCTGGGGATAAACGGAGGAAAGGAGGAGGCGAGCTTGCGTCTGGAGCCGCCGGTGGACCGGGAATTCCTCCTCTGGGACCTGCGGGAGGGGAGGTTGACCTCTTGGCGCCAGACCTTCGCCCCGGGGGAGATGAAGGCTTTCCTCCTCTCGCCTTTGATCAAGGGGGTGGCCTTCCTGGGGGATCCGGAGCGGATCCTGCCCGTCCACCGGGGGATGGGTCTTCATCCAGAGGGGAAGATCCACTTCCGGGCCGAAGGCCCGGGGAGGCTCCTCGTTTGGTCCCGTGGGCCGGTGCGGGTGGAGAGCAAGGACGGTGCCCTAGCAGGAACGATCCGGGAGGGGGAGCTCACCGTGGTCCACCTCTCCCGGCCGGGCACGTTGCGGATAGGAAGGAGATAGGATGCTCAAACGGCTGTTGTGTTCCCTCGTGGTGGCGGCCATCGGCGTGGTGGTCCTGGGGGCTGGGCCGCTCAACTTGGCCATCATATGGCACCAACATCAGCCCCTCTACTGGAACCGCCTGACCGGGGAGTACGAGCTCCCCTGGGTGCGGGTGCACGCCGTCCAGGAATACATCGATTCACCGCGGATCCTCCTCGAGTTCCCCGGGATCCGCGTCACCTACAACCTGCAGCCGAGCCTCCTCAAGCAGCTCTTGGACTACGCGGAGATCACCCCCGCGGAACGCGCGAGAGGGGGGCTATATCGGTACATCGGCGCGGTGGATAACCACCTCAAATGGATCTGGAAGCTGATCACTAACCCCGGGTCCCTTGCCCCGGCGGAGCGTCGGGAGATGCAGCGGCAGTTCTTCTGGATCAATGGATACATGTTCGATGACGATGCCGACGATCCCTACTACGATCCCCGCTACGCGACCCTCAATGCCCTGAAGAACACCCGCGACCTCACCGACCAAGAGCTCCTGGACGCGGCCGGGCTTTATCTCCTCTGGCAGGTATCCCCGGAGCTCCATGGGGAACTCGGGATCGCTGACCTACGGGGTAAGGCCGGCTGGACAGCGGAGGACATCATCCGGGTCATCAAAGCCCAACACGAGGTGATACGCCGGGTGGTGGATACCTACAGGAGGGCCCAGGAGGCGGGCACGGAGCTCATCACCGGCCCCTTCTACCACCCCATCCTACCCCTCCTCGTGGAGCGGGGCTGGGACGAGGATGTCCTGGGGCAGCTTGAAGCCGCAGTCCGCCAGCATAGGGCCCTCTTCGGGGCAAGGCCGCTAGGCGTCTGGCCCCCGGAGGAAGCGGTCTCCGATGGGGCCCTGGAGCTCCTCGGCCGGGCCGGTTTTTCCTGGACGGTGACCGACCAAGGGATCCTGGCCGGTGCCTTGGGTCACACGCCCACCATCCCCGAGCTCACCCGGCCCTACCGGTTCGAGGGGATCACGGTCTTCTTCCGCCACACCGGCCTCTCCAACAAGATCGGATTCTCCTACGGCAACAAACCCACCCAGGTCGCGGTGGATGACTTCATGGGGGAGCTCCGGCGGATACGGGATGCCCTTCCGGACCCGGAAAACCACCTCCTGGTGGTGGCCCTGGATGGGGAGAACTGGATGTTCATGGCCGGCTATCCCAACAACGGCCGGAACTTCCTGAGGGCCCTGTACAGGGCCCTCTCCGAGGCCG
>CAYTCK010000058.1:0-6958 GCA_964436445.1 uncultured Thermotogaceae bacterium
AGCGGAAAGATCAAGCGCGCCGAGCTCAGAAAACGCGAATACGAGAAAAAGGGCCTCCGTCCTCCGGGAAAGTAGGGGCCGGAGAGACGCGAGAAGGTGCGGGAGCGCCTGGATCCCGTACCGGAAGGGGGAAGATGGACGAAAAAGAGCTCATCCGGCGGGCGGTGGAAGCGCGGGAGAGGGCCTATGCCCCGTATTCGAAGTTCGCAGTAGGGGCAGCCCTTTTGGCCGCCGATGGGAGGATCTTCACCGGTTGTAACGTAGAGAACGCCTCCTACGGCCTCACCGTGTGCGCCGAGCGGGTGGCAGTCTTCAAGGCGGTCTCCGAGGGAGCACGGGAGTTCAAGGCGATCGCCATCGCCTGCGGGAAGAGACCCTGCACCCCCTGCGGGGCTTGCCGCCAGGTACTCTATGAGTTCGCTCCCGATATCCTGGTCATCATGACCGATGCCGAAGGGAAGGAGGTGAAAAAGGCCTACCTCCGTGAGCTCCTTCCTATGGGCTTCGGTCCCTCCTCCCTCGAAGGAACCTGGGGAACCCCGTTTAAACCCTGACCTCGCATCCTAGGCGGTAGGCGATCCCTTTGAGTTCGACCTCGGAGATATGGGGCCTTTCCTTCCAGCTCTCGTCGATGAGCTCTTTGCCCTGGGGTAAGAAGAAAGGCTGCAGAATATACGGGTCGTTTTTGACGTATTCCCTGATCTGTTTGAGGTCCTCCTCGGTGATGCCGGGGACGGCGGTGGTGCGGAACTCATAGGCCGGTGCCAGGGAGCGGATCACACCGATGCTCTCTTTCACCTTTTCCACCACCTCCCGGGCCCGGTCCGGGGGAAGGCCGGTGAACTGGGCATAGCGGGGAAAGGGCGCCTTGATGTCCATGGCGATGTAGTCCACGAGCTTTTCCCGGAAAAGCTCCCTGAGCATGGCCGGGTTCGTGCCGTTGGAGTCCAATTTCACCCCGAGACCCAGCGACTTCACCCGTGAGAGGAACTCGGGGAGGTCCCGGTGGATGGTAGGCTCCCCCCCGGTCACCGCCAACCCCTGGATGAAGCCGGCCCGCTCCCGCAGCTCCCCCAGTACCCATTCCAGATCCAGGGCCTCCAGGAAGGTGATCTTCTCCGGCAGCACCAGGTCGGAGTTATAGCAGAAAGGACAACGGAGGTTACAGCCCACGGTCCAGACCACGCTGGCTACCTTGCCGGGGTAGTCGATGACCGAGATCCCGAGGAAATAGGCCAGCTTCATCCCGACTGCGTCCCCAGATGCTCTTTGGAGATGCGCACCTTGAAGGTCTTGCGATCCGCGAATTCGGAGCGTTTCCCCTTGTTCCACTGATCCACCGGCCGGAGATACCCCACCACCCGGGAGTAAACCTCGGTCTGGGCACCGCACTCGGGGCACTGGAAGTGTTCCCCGGAGATGTAGCCGTGATTGGGGCAAATGGAGAAGGTGGGGGTGATGGTGAAATAGGGCAATTGGAAATTCTCCACCACCGCCCTTATCAGGCCCCTCACCGCCACGGGCTCTGCCCGCTCCCCGAGCCAGATATGGAGCACTGTGCCCCCGGTGTATTTCGTCTGCAGCGGATCCTGGAGCTTGAGGGCCAGGAAAACGTCGTCCGTGAGGCCTACAGGTAGCTGCGTGGAATTGGTGTAATAGGGATCCGCCCCCTTCTCTCGGACGTCCTCCTCGTTGGCCACGAGGATATCGGGAAAGAGACGCTTGTCCAAAAGAGCCAACCTGTAGCTCGCCCCTTCGGCAGGGGTGGCCTCTAGGTTCCAAAGGTGGCCTGTTTCTTCCTGGTAATCAGCCAACTTCTCCCGCATGAAGTCGAGAACCCTCTCCGCGAACCGGACGCATTCCGGATCGGCGAGGTTCTTGCCGAAGAGGTTGAGACACGCCTCGTTCATCCCGATGATCCCGATGGTGGAGAAGTGATTGTGCCAATATTCCCCTTCCGTCTTCTTCACCATGGAGAGCCAGTAGCGGGAGTAGGGATAAAGCCCAGCATCGGTGAGCCGCTCCAGGAGCTTCCGTTTGATGATGAGAGACTTCTTCGCCAGCTCCATGAGTTCCCCCAACCGTTCCAGGAACTCGGCCTCATCCCGGGAGAGATACCCAATCCGAGGGAGGTTGATGGTGACAACTCCGATGGACCCGGTGAGGGGATGGGCCCCAAAGAGCCCGCCTCCCCGCTTGCGGAGCTCCCGGTTGTCCAGTCTAAGATGGCAACACATGGAGCGCACATCCTCGGGCTTCATGTCGGAGTTCACGAAGTTGGCGAAGTAGGGAATGCCGTAGCGGGCCGTCATCTCCCAGATGGGATCGAGGTTGGGGTCGTCCCACGGGAAGTCCGGAGTGATGTTGTAGGTAGGGATGGGGAAGGTGAAGGGCCTGCCTCGGGCATCACCCTCCATCATGATCTCCGCGAAGGCGCGGTTGAACCAGGCGATCTCCCGTTGGAACTCGCCGTAGCGGGCCTTCTGGAGCTTCCCGCCGATGATCACCTGCTCGCGCTCCATGAATTTGGGAACACGGATGTCCAAGGTGACGTTGGTGAAAGGTGTTTGGAACCCCACACGTGTGGGAACGTTGAGGTTGAAGACGAACTCCTGGATGGCCTGTTTCACTTGGGCGTAATCCAGGCCATCGTAGGCGATGAAGGGAGCGAGATACGTGTCCAACGAGGAGAAAGCCTGGGCACCGGCTGCCTCCCCCTGCAGGGTGTAGAGGAAGTTCGCCACCTGGAGGAGGGCAGTGCGGAAGTGTTTCGGGGGCTTCGATTCTATCTTTCCCCGGACCCCACCGAACCCCTTGAGAAGAAGGTCCCGCAGATCCCACCCAACGCAGTACGGACCGAGGGTCCCCAGGTCGTGGATGTGGAAGTCACCGCTCTCGTGGGCCCGACGCACGGGCTCAGGGTAAACACGGGAAAGCCAGTATTTGGAGATCAGTTTCTCCGTGAGGAACACGTTCAAGCCCTGCAGGGAAAAGGTCATGTTGGCGTTCTCCTTGACCCGCCAATCGATGCCGTTCAGATAATCGTCCACCAGTGAGGGCGCGATGAGGTCTTTTAACTCCCGCATCTGTTTGTGTTGATAGCGGTAAACGATGTAGGAACGGGCTGTGGCGAAAAGCCCCTCCTGCATGAGCACTTCTTCAACGATATCCTGGATCTCCTCGACACCCGGTGGCTCGAAGAGGCCCACGTAAAGGGACTCCAAGGTCTTGACGACCTTCTCGGTGAGCCGCTGCGGGAGGGATGGTTCGTACTCCCCCGTCTCCTGAAGGGCCTTGGTGATGGCCAAGGTAATCTTGGCCGGATCGAAAGGGACCACCCGACCATCCCGCTTCCTGACGAAACGGATCATCCTCCGTACCCCCCTCCTGGAGCGATCTACTTTCCCACCATAAGCCCCGGGGGCATCAAGGGCAAGGGGACAATCTTCCCTTCATATATAGAAAAACTCTTTCCGGAATCGGTGCGGCACGTGGATAAAAAACGGGGGAGGAACTCGTCCTCCCCTTGGAGTGAAACCGTGAAGGAAGGCTCAGGTTCCGTGTGCCCTGCCGATTCGAACGGCGGCCTTCGGGCAGGGGGCGGAGGCGGGAACACCGGAATGACTACTCCCCCTGCCCTTCCGGGCTGGCAACCCGATCTGGCCGGCACCAAGCCTCGGGCACACGAACATCCTTACCATCGGCTACAAGTAGATCCTATTATGGGAGTAACACCGCTAACAGGATATAGGTAACCCACAGGGATGAAATCCGTCACCCGATGGGGTGACGTTCCTACTCCGGCAGACGGACGATGCGCCAATATTCCCAGACCGTTTGGAGCAGCTTCTCGAAGTCCTCTACATGGGTCGGTTTCTGGAGGTAGCCGGAAGCACCGGAATCGTAGGCCCGGACCATGTCCTCCTCCGACTCGGAGACCGTGAGCACCACCACCGGGATCTTGCGGAGCTTCTCGTCCTTTTTGATCTCCTCCAGCACCTCGAGACCGTTCTTCTTGGGGAGGTTGAGGTCCAATAGTATCAGGTTGGGCCTAGGAGCTGAAGCATACTTCCCCCGACGGAAGAGGAAGTCCAAGGCTTCCTCTCCATCTCTGACCCAGTGGAGCTCATACTTCACATCGGACTTCTCCAGGGCCTTTATGGAGCGTTCGATCAGCATGTAATCGAAGTCCTGGTCTTCCACCACTAGGATCGTAAGCTTCTTCTCAATGGACATAGCCCTCCTCCATTCTCACAGCCGCTGGGGCCTTGGGCAGGGTGAAGTAGAAGGTACTCCCCTCACCCACCTGGGACTCCACCCAAATCCTCCCACCGTGCTCCTCCACGATCCGCCGACAGATGGCCAGGCCGGCCCCCGTACCCTCCGCTTTGGGATCGAGTTTCTGGAATATCTGGAAGATCTTATCGTAGTAATCCTCCTTGATCCCGATGCCGTTGTCCTTGACGTAGATGATGTAGTGGCCGCCGTCCAGGCCCTTACATCCGATCTCGATCCGGGGAACGGGTTTATCATTAAACTTTATGGCGTTCTGGATCAGGTTAGAGAATATCTCCTCCACCCGGGAACGTATCCCCAGCACCGTGGGAAGGTCCGGATCGACTATGAACTGCACTCCATCTAGCAGGGAACCCATAGACTCCCTGACCTCCTCCAAGAGCTCCTTGAGATCGATGGGTTCGAACGAAGAAGGATCGACCTTGATGCTGGAGAAGTGGAGGATATCGGAGATGAGCTTGCCCATGTGTTCGGCCCTCCTGCGGATATATTCCAGGTCCTGCCGGACCTCTTGGGGAAGGGACCCGTCCGGGTTGGTCCGAAAGATCCAATCCACCAATCCCACGATGTTCTGGACCGGCCCCTTGAGCACATGGGCCACCGCCCAGTCGTACTCCCGAAGCTTGGCGTTCAGCTCTTCCAGGCTCTGGGCCTTCCGGATGAGCTCATCCTCCAGCTCCTTGAGACGGGTGATATCCACGTAGTACTCCACCCGCCCGCCACGGTAGTGTTCGGTCTCTATGGGGTAAGAATGGTACTGGATGATCCGCCGTTCTCGCCGGAGCCCTGGCCGGACCACGCAGGTGATGCCTTCAACCGATGTCCCTTGTTTGTAGGCTATATGGGCCGCTTGGCGAATGACATCCGGTTCCTCCAGGCGGTAGAGGATCTTCTCCAGCGCCCTTGCCGCCGGTCTGCCGATAAGCTCATCCCGGGGGATATCGAAGAACTTCTCCACAGCCCGGTTGACCCAGAGGATCTGTTCCTGATGGTCGATAAGGACCACACCGGATTCCATCGTGTCGATGGCGGCCTCGATGAGGTAGCGGTAGCGGGCCTCTTCCTCCGCCAGCCTACGGCGCAACTCCATCACCTCGGAGCGATCCAGGGCTTCCACCACGGCCTTCTTGGTCGAGAGGCGGCGGATAAAGAGGTCCACGGGGATGCTCCGCTGGCCCTCGGAGAGGTAACGCACCGACCCCTGGGCGCTTCCCAACTCGAAGGCCCGCTTCAACAGGCCACGCATCTGCGCCAGATCCTCCGGGTGAACGTATTCTGAGAGGTGCAGGGCGTTCCGCTTCCCCCAACCCAGGAGCTCCCGGGAGGATTTGTTGCGTTTCACTACACTCCCCTCCCGGTCCACCAGATGCACGATATTGGGGGAATTATCGAATATCACTTCGTAAAAGCCCTTCTCCCAACGTTGCTGTTGGGACACGGTCCTTTTAGGTACCCCTAACATCCTGACGATCCCCCTCGCAAGAAAGGCCACTCCCAGATAGACTAGAACGGCCACTACCATCAATCCCGGGCCCTGGGGAGAGAGTAAAGGAAGGCCGGCTCCCACCGACAGCAACACCCCTCCTATCGACGCCATCCAGCCCAAGGGAGCCAAGGCGATGAGCGGCAACGAGAAGGCACCGATCACCCATACCGGTTCCCACAACCCCGACCCGTAGAAAACGGCGGTTGCCAGGGAATAAAGTCCCAAAGAAACCCCTAAAGGGAGCCAATGTGTCACCCTTCCTCTCGCGGCCATGGCCCGCCAAACTTTGGGAATAAACCTTCCCCCCGCCAAGGACACCCGTCACCGTGACCCCGCGAATTTGTCGCCTCAGATGATGGTGGAGCTATCGACCGTCAGGGAGAAGGGTTCCACCAACCGCTGGAGGTAATCCCGCTTGATTATCCTTATCTTGCGGTTCTCCAAGGAGATGATCCCGCGGGCCTCGAGCTCCCCCAACGTGCGGATAGCGGTCTTAGAGGAGACCCCGGCCATCTCCGCCAGCTCGCCCCGGGAAAGCTCGATCTCAGTGTCTCCCAAGGCCAGGATGAGCCGAGCCAGCCGCTCCTTGCTGGAGGCGTAGGAACGCTCAGCGAGCTTATTCTGAAAGGCCTTAAGTTCCGTAGACAGGCGCTCGAAGAAGCGGAAGATCACCTTGGGATGATGTTCCAAAAAATGGAAAAAATCCCCCCGTTCGATGAAGCCAACCCTGGAGGGCATCAGTGTCTTAGCGTAAGCGTTGTGAACGCCCTTGTCGAAGAGGGTCGTTTCCCCCAATAGCCCTCCCGGGCCAACGATCTTGAGGATCTGGGATTTACCCTTGGCAGAACGCTTGACCACCTTCACCGCTCCGGAGAAAACGAGGTAGAAACCAAACGCCGGTGCCCCCTCCATGAAGATCAGCTCATCGGCTCCGTAATCTATGTGGCGAATTAAAGATGAGAGTTGTTGCAGATCTCTTTCGTTGAGATCCGCGAACACACGGAAATCCTTTAACTCAATCATCCCCCCTCACCCGGATGCAGTCTAACATCAAGGAGAAGCTCCGTCAAATTCCGCCCTTGAAAGGGAACCACGGCAGCCGCTAGAATCGTTTTTGCGAGGCCGGGGTGGCGGAATTGGCAGACGCGCTGGACTCAGGATCCAGTGGGGCATAAA
>CAYTCK010000059.1:0-6845 GCA_964436445.1 uncultured Thermotogaceae bacterium
CGGTGGCCAACGCCATCTCCCACGCGGTGGGGGCGCGGCTGCGCGAGTACCCCGCTTTCCCCGAGAGGATCCTGGAACTCCTCCTTTCCAAGGGGGAAGGGTGTCGGACCTGTACGTAGTGATCCTGAACCCGGCCGCCGATAGGGGGCGAGCCGGAAGGAAAGAGGGGAGGATCCGCAGGGCCCTGAAGCACCAGGGAATCCCCTTCGAGTTCCTCCGCACCCAAGGTCCCGGCCACGCCGCTGAACTCGCCCAGAAGGCCTTGGGGGAGAAACCCACAGCCGTGGTCGGGGCCGGGGGCGATGGCACCCTGAACGAGATCGCCCAGGCCCTGGTGGGGACCGAGGTCCCCTTGGGAATCATCCCCTGTGGCTCGGGGAACGACCTCATCCGGGCCCTGGGGATCCCGAGGGACATCGGCGGGGCGGTCCGGATCCTCTCCCAGGGCCGCCCCCGCGCTGTGGACGTGGGCAGGGCAGCCGGGCGCTTCTTCCTGAACACGTTGGGGATGGGGTTCGACGGCCAGGTAGCCTCCGACTACCGCCGGATGCGCCTCCTCAAGGGGGAGCTCGGATACTTATGGGCCGTGCTCATAGAGCTTTTCCGCTTCCGAGGGTTCGGGGCGCGGGTGGTGGCCGGAGAGAGGACCTTCGAGGGGGATCTGATCCTCATCCCGGTGCAAAACGGTCCCTATGCCGGCGGGGGCTTCCTGCTGGCTCCCGGAGCCAGGATAGACGATGGCCTCCTCGACCTGGTCCTCGTGGCGAACAGGAGGATCCCGGCGCGCCTGCAGGTGCTGGTGGGCACCAGAAGCGGGAGGTATCTCTCCCTTCCGCGCATCTGGAGACAGGGGGTCCGACGGATAGAGATCGAGACCGAGAGGCCTCTCCCGGTGCATCTGGACGGGGAGATCCTGTCGCGGCCCCTCTCCTCACTCGAAGTGGAACTGTTGCCCCAGTCGCTCCGGGTCATCGCTCCCTGACCACCGTTGCCCTGCCGAAGAGCCTTTCCAGCTCCCGCCAACCGAGCTTCAGGACGGTGGGGCGGCCATGGGGACAGCGGGCCGGTTCCTTGGTTCTTTTCCACTCCGCGATCAGCGCTTCTTGCTCCTTGAGGGATAACTCCTCGCCAGCCTTGATGGCCGAGGTGCATGCCAGCTCTCGCCAGAGCTCCACCAAGGGGAGCTCCTTTCCTTCGAGGGCCCGTTGGGCCACGGCCTCCAGGGGTTCCTGGAAGGAAAGCTTCCGCTTGTCCACTAAGGGAGCGGGCCATCCCCGCAGGAGGAACCCTCTCTCTCCGAACGGCTCCAGCAGCACTCCCAGACGCCGCAGCTCGGGAAGGAGCCGTCTTAGGGCAGCGGCGGCATCCGGGGGAAGCTCCAGGGGCAGGGGCACGAGGAGGAGGTGGGTGGGGATCTCTTGGTTTCCGTCGTATCTCTCGAAGAGCACCCGCTCGTGGGCCACGTGTTGATCCACTATCTCCAGTCCCTCCGGGGTTTCCACCAGGATGAAGCTCCTCCGAACCTGCCCCAGCACCCGCCAATCCCGCCCCCTGCTGTGGGAGAGGAACCCCATGGGCGTCCCCTCCTCCCTCTCTCCCTGTGAACCCGGGACCGGCACCCGCACCGGGACCGTCCCCAGGGCGCGCTGTACAGCACGGCGGAGGAGATCCTTGACCGCGGCTTCGTTGCGGAACCGCACTTCCTTCTTCTTCGGATGGACGTTCACGTCCACAAGCAGTGGATCGACATCCAGGTAAAGGAAGAACACGGGATGGGCACCGCGGGGGAGATAACGCCTGTAGAGCTCCTCTACGTAAGCCCCCAAAGGCCCTGGGACGACGGCGCGACCGGAGACGAAGAGGAACTGCTCGGACCGCGTGGGCCGCTGAAGCTCGGGCGGCCCGAGGTAGGCCCGCAACGTGTATCCCTGCTCCTCCAACTCCACCGCCAACAGTTGGGAGGCGAACCGCTTGCCGTAGATCTGGGCGATGCGCCCCAGAGGATCCTCCGTCGGCGGGAAGGAGAAAACGTCCCGACCCTCGGAGGAGACCTGGAAGCGGATGCCCGGATGTCCCAAGGCCAGGGCCCGGAGGACTGCCAAGGAGTGTCGGGCCTCGGACCTGGGTGAGCGGAGGAACTTCCTCCGGGCGGGGGTGTTGAAGAAGAGATCCCGTACCTCAACGGTGGTCCCCTCCCGACGGGCTGTGGGCCTTACGGCCCCCTTCCTTCCTCCCTCCACTGAGAGCTCATACGCTTCCTGAGCCCCTCGGGGCCGGGAGACGATCCGCACCCGCGCCACGGCGCAGATGGCCGCCAGGGCCTCGCCCCTGAATCCCAGGGTGCCAATAGAGAGGAGATCCTCCTCCCGGCTGATCTTGCTCGTGGTGTGACGCTCCACCGCCAAGGGGAGTTCCTCCGGGGTCATACCTACCCCGTCGTCCGCCACCACGATCTCCCTGATCCCACCGCCCCGGAGGCTCACTTCAACCACCTCCGCCTCGGCGTCCAGGGAGTTCTCCACCAGCTCCTTCACCACCGAGGCCGGCCGGTCCACCACCTCACCGGCGGCGATCCGGCGGATCAGGGCCTCATCCAACCTATGGATCCGCATCCCCTCCGAAAGGTTACTCCCTGAAGTGGGTAGCCACGAGATGTTAGTTTAAGGTAAAACAAGCGTGAAAGGAGGGACGCGATGATGTACACCCTGGATCAGTTAAAGCGGATATTGGGTTTACAGACGACGAATCAGGTGCGGAACCGCATCGAGGCCATTCGGGACCTTTTGGAACCCCACATGAGGCGGGGTCCGAACAATAGAATCATCCTAGACGAGACCGGTTTGGGCTTCCTCCAAGCCCTGCAATCTTTATGTGATTCAGGCAAAACTTTAAAAGAAGCTGCTAAAGCTTTGCGTGAAGAGAAGCTTCTTAAGACGAAAAAATCCTCAAGTGAAGCCGAACGGCAGGCCTTGGAGGAGCTTCTGGAGCGGTGTCGGGAGGAGGTCCGTTTTCTCCGGGAACTCCTGCGCGGGAATGCCGTGTCACGGCCTGAGCCCTGGTGGCGGGAATGGATCCCCTTTATGTAAGGTTAGGTCATGGGAAAGTTCGAGGCAGTGAGGGAGCGAGTTGAGGGGTCCCAGCGGCTCCAGGCCCTGTGGGCCTGTTCCAACGTCACGGCCATCGTCCGGATGCACATCAACGATCACGGCCCGGTCCACGTGAAGATCGTCACCCGGATGGCGTTACGGCTTCTGGATCTCTTGCTCGAAGCCGGTGTGCGACCCAGCGCCGTTGACCACGGGCTGGAGACTGAGGACGCACGGGTGATCGTGTATCTAGCCGCATCTTTGCACGATATCGGCCATGCCATCCACCGTCAGGAGCACGAGCTCCTTTCCCTGATACTGGCCCCACCGATCCTGGAGGAGGTCCTCGCGGGAATCTACCGCGAGCCCCAGAAGACCCAGGTGATGGCCGAGGTCCTCCATGCTATCTACGCTCACCGTCGGGAGGCCAAGCCCCTCACGGTAGAGGCGGGGATCATCAAGGTGGCGGATGCCTTGGACATGGAGAAAGGTAGAGCCCGGATCCCTTTCAAAGTGGGGGAGCCCACCATCCACACCGTGTCGGCCTTGGCCATCGAGAAGGTGGAGATTCGCCGGGGGAGGGAGAAGCCGGTACATATACATGTCCGCATGTCCAACTCGGCGGGGATCTTCCAGCTCGATACCCTCTTCAAGGAGAAGCTCGCCCGTTCGGGCCTCAAGGACTACATCGAGGTCTCGGCGGAGATCGAGGGTGAGGAGAAGAAGATCATCGAGCGTTACGTGTTGGACTGAGAGCACCTCTCCTGACCTTCGTGGGCGGGGACGCGTCTCCTGGCCCGGCTGCCGGTGCAGGGCCGAAAAGGGGGCTTCCTGTAGCCTTTGGCGATATAGCTCGTTTTTTGTGAAGTGTTCCCCGTCACTGTGCGATATAATGCGCAGAAGATTCAAAAGGCGAATTTTTGTCTTTACAAGAGGAGGTTTGGATGTCCCGACGGCTCCCCGAGGTGCTCACCCCCAGGGAACAGGAGTTACTGCTCGCCCAGCCGAACCGGAGGTACCCCACCGGGGAACGCAATCACCTCCTGCTCAAGCTCATGTTGGATACCGGCCTCCGGCTCTCGGAAGCCCTGAACCTCCGCTGGAGCGACCTCGATCTCCTCACCGGAGAGTTGCGGGTGCGCCGCGGCAAGGGCGCCAAGGACCGGGTCCTTTGGGTAGGGGAAGAGGACCTGGAGCTCCTGCGCCGCTGGCGCAGACGGCAGACGGAGATCCTGGGTTACGCCCCGGAACACGTCTTCACCACCCTCAAAGGGAGGAAACTCTGCCCCCGTTACGTCCAACAGATGGTGCGCCGCTACGCCGACAAGGCGGGTATCCACAAACGGGTCCATCCCCATACCCTGCGCCATACCTTCGCCACCGACCTCCTGCGGGCAACGAAGAACATCCGTCTGGTCCAAAAAGCCCTGGGCCATGCCAGCCTCTCCACCACTCAGATCTACACCCACATCGTGGACGAGGAACTGGAGAGGGCCTTGAAGAGCTTTCGGAAAGAAACGGAATTTCGTCGTCAATCTTGAGCAACATTCACTTTGTTTTATGGAGAACGTTATGAAAGCGGAGGGGTTAGCCCCCTTTGGGGAAGTGATCCGAAAAGCCGGGGTGGTGTTCCTTGTAGGGGAGCGGGGGAGAGGGAAGACGACGCTCCTCATGAAGCTCGTCGGGATTCTGAGACGGAGAGGGGTGGAGGTGGGCGGTGTCCTCTCCCCCAGGATCGTCCACGGAGGGGAAACAGTGGGGTACCTGGTACGGGATATCGCTGATGGCAGGGAGGAAATCCTCTGTTCACTGGAGCCGCCCGGATTCCGGTTCCGGCGCTTCTATTTCCGGCCGGAGGGGATAGAGTTCGGAAGGAGGGCGATCCTGGGGGCCACGAAGCTTCCGGTGCTGGTGGTGGACGAGGTGGGGCCTCTGGAGCTCACCGGACGTGGTTTCGCACCGGCCCTGCGGGAAGCGCTGCGCGAACGTGTCGGAGGGAGCACGATCATCGCTGTACGTCCGGGGCTCCTAGGTGAAGTGGGAAGTGCCTTCGGGATCCATGGGGCCCGGATTTACAGAATTTGAGTCAGTCTATGTACCCTAGATCCCGCAGATGCTCCTCCAGCGCCTTCTCCTCCTCCGGCCCATAGGCCCTCAGGATCCCCTGCCTCCTCAGCTCATCCGTGAGGAGGTACACCACGAACTCCTCCACCGAACTCGCCCCCAATCGTGAAAGGTTATCGGCGATCGCCCTGTAGATCTCCTCCGGGATGAGCAGCTCCCTTTTACCCATTTCTCCCCTCCAGGCCGAAGTATCCTAGGATGATATCGTGGACCTGGGTGATCCCCAGATCGGAATCCGCCAATGGGGGAGAAGAGATGAATATTCCCCAGTGACTGTGGTTCGCATCGTCCGGACCGGTGTCGTTCCCCGGCAGGGTGATCTTCCCCCACCCCACGGATCCCAGGGAACGGAATCGCAAGTTCCCCGGGTAGACGATCAGGTCCGGCGGTATCCCCCGGACCTCACGGTAGATCTCCTCTGGGAAGAGGACGCGGTTTCCCAACGGGTTCCCTTCCCCGTCCACCATCCCCTCCAGGGCGGAGGCGAGCTCCCGGCGAACAGTATCGTACTTCCCTTGGGGAACGGCCCCTCGAGGTTCTCGCCCCTTCACGTTCAAGAAGATCCGGGCGTAATGACCTCCCTCGCCCCAGGCCAGGGTTCTCCTCCAATCCACGAGCCCCTTCCTGATGAGATCCCCGATCCTGGTCGGTGTTTTTGGATACGTCTTGAGGGTGAGATACCCCTCCTGCAGGAGCCACTCATTGATGGCGATCCCGCCCTCGAGTCCCTGGGCCCCGTGGTCCGAGACCACCAGGATCTGGATCCCCCTGGGCACCGCTTCCAGGAGCTCTCCGATACATGTATCCAGGAAGCAGTAGTAATCTCGCAGCGCGTCCTGAAAAGGGCCGCCCTCGAAATGCTGCGCCCAGAAGGCGTGGTGGATCCGGTCGGTCCCGATCTCAACCACCGCGGCGAAATCCCAGGCCTCGTTTCCCAAAAGCTCCACAGCGAGGCGGAAGCGCCGCTGCGTCATCTCCAGGGCCTCCCGAAGCACCCTATGCTTGTCATGGGTACGGAAACCGCGGACATCGAAGAGGTAGGTACCCACCAGGTTACGGATCCGCTCCCTCAAGCTGGGGGGATAGGTGTATTGAGTCGAAGGGTTCGGGGCCAGGAAGCCGGAGACCAAAAGCCCGTGGATCGGTCGCGGGGGATAGGTCCCTGGGATCCCAATGAGGATGGAGCGGAGTCCGGCCCCCCCCAACCGGTCCCACACCGCCTCCCGGGGGAAATCCGTGGCGGAGACAACCCGCAGTGAGTCATAGGAATAGTCCCGCCGATTGCGGAATCCGTAGACGCCGAGCTCCCCCGGATCCCTGCCGGTGAACATACACATCCAGGCGGGGATGGTGATGGGGGGATCGATGGACCGGAGGCGAACGAAGCTCCCTTCCTCTACGAGTCCTCGCAGGACTGGGAGCTCCGGGAGGAGCTCCCGTAACAGCTCGGGATCGGCGCAATCCAGGCCGATAAGGAGCAATCTCCCCACGAACACCATTTTAAGCCGCCGTCCTGGGAAAGCTATAATTTTGATGATGCCAAAGGCCCACGTTGAGGAACGGTTCCGCTTGGTAACGAAGCTCCGCCCCAAGGGCGACCAGCCCAAGGCCATCGCGGAGCTTACCGAGGGTGTG
>CAYTCK010000060.1:0-6594 GCA_964436445.1 uncultured Thermotogaceae bacterium
CCTGGGGATTTGACGAAGTTGCAAAAATGTTTTAATTTTTGTTCGCGATATGGCCAAGGACCCTGTGCAGCGTTTCCAGGAGTTCCTGCGGCGGACGGGCCGGAACGTGACCCAAGCCCGCCTGAAGGTCCTTCGGGCGGTGCTTTCCCACCACGGACATTTCGATGCCAGCGACATTTGGGCCAGTCTTCGACGGGAGCATGTCTCCATGGCCACCGTCTACCGTACCCTGGAGCTTCTGGAGGAAGCGGGCCTCGTGCGTAAGGTCCGTTTGGGGGATGCCAGGGCCCACTACGAACACACCCTGGCCGGTGGTGACCACGGACACTTCGTTTGTCGCAACTGCGGCAAGGTGATTGAGTTTCCGGTGGAGCGTCTCCGGGCCATCCTGGAGGAATCGGCGGCGAAATACGGCTTCAGGGTGGAGAAGGTCCTGGTGCAGGCCGTGGGACTCTGCGATAAGTGTTCCTGATGCTCTCTGTGAGAGCTTGGGCCGACCTTCACCTCCACACCCTTTGGTCCGACGGGACCCTGGACATAGCCGAGACCGCCCTGAGGGCCAAAGGGATGGGCCTTGCTTGCATCGCCATCACTGACCACGACACCATCTCCCCGGAGCTTTCCGCCCCAGTTCAGAAGATCGCCGGCGTGGAGGTGATCTGCGGCGCCGAGATCAAAGTGGATCTTTTCGGAGTGCGGGCCGAGGTCCTGGGGTACTTCCTGGATCCCCGTTCGCCGGCTCTCCGGGAGCTCTTCCAATGGATGAAACGGGCCCGGCGGGAGAGGATGCAGGCCATGATCCGCCGCTGCAACGAGCTTCTGGGGCTGGACTTGGATTTCCGCCGGGTGGCGGCCCGGGCCCGGGATTCGGTGGGACGTCCCCATTTGGCCCAGGCTTTGGTGGAGGCGGGCGTCGTCCCCTCCCCGGAGGAGGCCTTCCGGCGGTATCTCGCCGACGGCATGCCCTGCTACGTCCCCTTGCCTCGACCCGAGGTGGCCGAGGTGATCAGGATCATCCGCTCCGCCGGCGGGGTGGCCGCCCTGGCCCACCCCGGGATCCTCCAGCTGGACGACTGGGAGGGGATCCTGCGGCGCCTGAAGGAGGCTGGGATGGATGCCATTGAGATCCACTACCCCTACCGAGCCCTGGGCATCGAACCCGAGATCGCCCCAGAGAGGCTCGCGGAGCTCGCCCGAAATGTGGGACTCATATCCACCGGCGGTTCGGACGACCACGGCCCCGGCTCGGGCAAGGAGACCATGGGCACGGTGAGGATCCCCTACGCCACAGTGGAACGGCTGGCCGCGCTGGCTCCCTCCACGGCGTGACGCAGCGCCGCGAGCGCCACCTTTAGCTGGTCATCCTCCGGCTCGCGGGTGGTGAGCTTCTGCAACAGCAGTCCCGGCCAGATCAGTGGCTTCACCAGGGGTGAGTTGGGGTATTTCCCTCCGAGCCGCAGCACCTCGTAGCTCACCGAGACCACCACCGGGAGGAGGAGCAGCCTCCCCACCAACTTGACCCAGAAGGAAGAGGAGACGATCAGGGAGAAGACCAGGATGGCGAGGACGGCGCTGAACAGGAGGAAGGTGGTGCCACAGCGGGGATGCAACGGTGAAGCCTTCCGGGCCGCCTCCAGGGAGAATCCTCGGCCGCTCTCGTAGGCGTGTACAGACTTGTGCTCCGCTCCGTGGTATTGGAAGAGACGGCGGATATCCCGGAAGAAGGAGATACCCCAGATGTAGAGGAGAAAGAGGACGACACGTA
Source organism: uncultured Thermotogaceae bacterium (assembly GCA_964436445.1). Taxonomy (GTDB): domain Bacteria; phylum Bipolaricaulota; class Bipolaricaulia; order Bipolaricaulales; family Bipolaricaulaceae; genus CAYTCK01. Next base: position 1,766 of record CAYTCK010000060.1, read on the forward strand.
TCGCACCTTCCACCAGATTGAAAAGGATCCCGTTTCCAGTCGGCAAAAGCCCGGCTAAAAAGAGCGGGAGGACCACGAAGCCTCCGATGACGACGAGGATTGCCAGGAGAACGGTGAGGGCGAACTCTCCCTTACCCTGCTTCTCCCCGTAGGCGATCTCCGCCGAACGGGAAAGGGCCCGCATCCCCAGGGAGAGCATCTCCCAAAGCTTCAAGGGACCCCTGATGAAAGGTATCCGCTCCCAGCGTCCGAACCGCCCTGCCCCGGGGAGTTCCTCCACTACGATCTCCCCTTGGGGGTTGCGCACGGCGATCACCACCCGACCGCCGTTTTGCATCATGACTCCCTCGATGATCGCTTGACCACCCACCGGCATGGCTCTGGATCCTATCCCCGCCGATCACCTTCGGCAACCGGTCTGAAGAGCAAGAAGGGCCTCTGTCCTTGACCCCTGGGTTTCTTTTGAGGTAGCCTCCTTCCTACCGAAGGAGGTGAGCAACATGGAGAAACTGAAGGACTTCCTCAATTTTCGTTGGCTCATCACCCCTAGGATCATGCCCTATATCTTCTGGATCGGGGTCTTTATCGCCATCGTGATGGGAATCATAGATATCGTAGACGGGGCTCGCGCCGGAAATGCTCGGCTCATCACCCTGGGGATCTTTACCCTCTTCCTGGGGCCGATCTTCGTGCGGATGTTGTGCGAGTGGTTCCTCACCTTCTTCCGTTGAGGGTTTGCGCTGTCGAAGGTCCCCACCTACCATTGGCCGTCTGAAGGGAGGAGTAAGGATGAAGGTGCTCTTGATCAAGGAGGTCCCCAACCTGGGTGTGCCGGGGGACGTGGTGGAGGTAAGGGACGGCTACGCCCGTAACTACCTCTTCCCCCAAAAACTCGCTGTACCTCCAACGCCCCATAACCTGGAACGCTATCGCAAGCTGAGGGAGAAATACGAACTCGAGCTCTCTGATCGCCGGACCCGGGCCCAGGCCTTGGCCAAGAAGCTCGAAGGGGCGGAACTGGTCTTCGGGCGGCGCGTGCACGACGAGGACAAGCTCTACGCTGCGGTGCGACCCCATGATATCGCCAAGGCTATCGAAGAGAAGTTCGGTGAGAAGGTCCCCCCGGATCGCATCCGCATGGAGCCCATCGCTGAGGTGGGCGAATACGAGGTTGAGGTAGCGATCTACGAGGATATCTCCGCCAAGGTCAAGGTGAAGGTGGAACCCGTCTCCTGAGGGCTCAACATGGCCCTTTTGGGGGATGCCCTCAAGGCCGGCCTCGGGACGGGTATCTCCAGGGTCATGGGGCTGGGGCGGGAAATCGCCCTGGCCCATATCTTCGGGGCCACGGGGGAGTTGGATGCCTTCTTCGTGGCCTTGCTCATCCCCCATCTCCTGCGGCGCCTCTTCGGGGAAGGGGGCCTGGCAGCGGCATTCCTGCCCCGTTACGTCCAGGCCCTGAAGGAAGGCGAAGGGGAGAGGTTTCGGAGGGCGAGCCTCTCTTTCGCCCTGTTGTTCTTCCCAGCTCTCTGCCTCTTGGGAACGGCTCTCGTGCCTCTCTACGTTCCTCTGTTGGCAGGAGGGTTCCCGGTGGAGCGGCTGGAGCTCGCCATCTCACTGTCCCGGGCACTCTTCCCCTTCATCGGGCTGGCGGGGTTCGCGGCCCTGCTCACGGGGATCTTGAATGCTCACGGGCGTTTCTTTCTCCCTTCCCTGGGCCCTGCTTTCCTGAACCTCGGCCTTATGGCCGGGGCTCTCGCGAGCTGCTTCTTCCATCCCCCGGTCTACGGATTGGTGGTGGGGCTCCTCTTCGGGGGAGGACTTCAGGTCTTAAGTCAACTTCTCCTCCTCCGAGGGAAGCTCGCCCTGGGGTGGCCCTGGCACCCAGGCTTTCGGGACATCGGCCGCCGGATAGGGCCAGTCTTGTTCGGGCTTTTCGTGGCGGAACTCAATGCCATGGTGGACAACCGCTTGGCCTCCGGGCTCCCCGGGGGGTCCATCTCTGTGTTGCAGTACGGGATGCGGCTTTTCCAGTTTCCCATCGGGATCATCGCTGTGTCGGTGGCCACAGCGATCTTGCCCCGGCTGAGCCGTCACGGGGCCCATGGGGAATGGGATGCTTTCCGCAAGGAGCTCCAGCGGGGGACGGAGATCCTCCTTTTTTTGATCCTCCCGGCCACGGCCGGCCTCTACCTCATCGGAGGGCCGACCGTTCATCTCCTCTTCCGCCACGGGGCCTTCAGCTCTGGGGCTGCGGTGGAGACCATCAGGGTCCTGGAAGGATACGGAGTGGGGCTTTGGGGATACGGATTGGTGTACCTCTTCTCCCGGGCCTTTTATGCCCTGGGTCGCCCCTTTGTCCCAGCCCTATCCGGTGCCCTCGCCGTGGCCACAAACATCGTCCTGGACATCGCCCTCGTGGGACCCTGGGGTACCTTTGGCCTGGCTATCGCCACCGGGATCGCCGGGGCCCTGGATGCAACCGTTCAGGGGGTCCTCCTCTGGCGGGCCATCCCGGGTTGGATCTCTGGGACCACGGTTCTCCAGGCCTTTCGGTACGGAGGGATCGTCGCCGCGGCGACCGCGGCTGCCACCTTACCCTGTGGGGCCGATTATCTGAAGGTCCTCTGCGGCCTCACAGCCGGACTCGGGGCCTTCGCCCTCACCGGGTGGAGGAACCTCAAGGCGGGGATCCGGGGCGGAGGATGAGACCCGGTTTCTCCTTCGGTGGCGGCGGGTAGAGCCCCAGGAGCCCTCGGACGAAGCGCCTCTCGTCGTCCCCACGGCTGAAATGCTCCACGAACTCCGCCAAGGTCCGCATCGCCTCCCGTACCACCTCACCATCCAACTTTCCGGAGCGCACTAGGGGCAGGAAGGCTTCCTCCAGGGCCTTGCCCAAAGGGGAAGGGGGGCGCTCCAGGAGCTCTATTGGGGAGAGCTTGCGGGCACAGTAATCCAGGGCGGCGGCCACCTCGGTATCGGTGGCGTCCAACTCGTGAAGCCCCCGGGCCAAAGCCTCCCGCAGGACTTCTAGGTAGGGAAGGAGATGCCCCTTCCCCGCTTGCCGGAGATAGGACACAAGCAGGGCCCAACCCTTAGAGAGTTCTCTGGCCCGGCGTTCCCGCAGGTTCCGCTCGGCCGCCAGGAGGTAAGGACAATCGGGGGGGCAGTGCAAGGTCTTGAGGCGGTTCTTGCCACAACAGACACTGCAGATTCTCTTCCCACCCAGAGCGGGGCAGACCCTCTCCCCTACCCGCTCCCCACAAATAGCACAGAGCTCGCTCATGCGTAGCCCAGGGCCCTCTTCGCCTCTTCGGACATCCGCTCCGGGCTCCAGGGGGGATCGAAGACCAGGTTGACCTCGATATCGTAGCCCTCGAAGGCGCTCCGCAGGGCCTCCTCGGCCTCGGCCAACATGGTTCCCGCCAGGGGGCAGCCCGGCACGGTGAGGGTCATGTCCACCGAGATCCGCTGCTCGTCCACGGCCACATCATAGATGAGTCCCAAATCCACCACATTGATACCGAGCTCGGGATCTATCACCCGCTGCCGCAGGACCTCGAGAACCTCTTCCTTAGTAGGCAAGATCTTTCTCCTTTCTCAGTCGGATTTTAGCCCCCGGGCCCGGCCGAGCCAACGCCGTGCCTCCTCTCTGGCCCAAGCATCCGCCTCCAGGATTTCCTCAAGGGCTGGATCCGGGACGGGCGTATGCCGCTCGAGCACCGCCTCCAAGCCCTCGGTGATCGCGGTAAAGGGAATCTCCCCTTCCAGGAAGGCCTGCACCAAAACTTCATCGGCAGCATTGACGACCGCCGGGGCCGTCCCGCCCTCCATCCCCGCTTGCAACACGATCTCGAAGGCCGGGTATCGCCCCCGGGGTAACTCCCGGAAGGAAAGGTCCATCCCGGCCAAGTGGAAGGGACGAGGGGGTGGAGGGAGGCGCCGAGGATAGGTCAAAGCGTATTTGATCGGGATCCGCATGTCCGGCGCAGAGAGAATCCCGATCCAATTGCCGTCCACGAGCTCTACCAGGGCGTGAACCACCGATTGGGGATGGAGGAGAACTCCAATTCGGGAAAAGGGCAGGTCGAAGAGCCAGCGGGCCTCGATTACCTCGAAGGCTTTGTTTACCAAGGTGGCGGAATCCACTGTGATCCGAGGGCCCATCCGCCAGGTGGGATGGGCCAGGGCCTCCTGGGGGGTGACCTGGGAGAGCTCCGCTGGGTCCCGGTCACGGAAGGCCCCGCCGGATGCCGTGATCCATACCTTCTCCACCTCCTCTGTCTCCGTCCCTTGCAGGGCCTGCCAGAGTGCGGAGTGTTCCGAGTCCACTGGCAGGAGCCATCCGGGGCGGGAAATCTCCCGCACCAAATGTCCTCCGATGACCAAAGATTCCTTGTTCGCCAGGGCTACCTTCTTCCCTGCACGTAAGGCCGCCAAAGTGGCCCGGAGGCCAGCAGCCCCCACCACGGCGTTCAATACCATCTCCACCCCCGGGTGAGCGACTGCCTCTTCGAGGCCCTCTTGGCCCTGGAGGACACGAACGCCCTGTGGGAGAAGCCTTCGGGCCTGGGATGCCGCTCGGGGATCTTCGAATACCACTACCTCGGCCCCGAATTCCCGAGCGAGTTTCACCAGCGGCTCCACCCGGCTACGGGCTGCGAGGACGACGACCCTGTAACTCAAGCCCTGTACTCGGAGGTCACGAATGACCTCCAGGGCCTGGGTCCCGATGGAACCGGTGGCTCCTAAGACAGCGATCCCCCGTCCTTCCTCCATGGTCCCCTTAGGATAAACACAACCTGCCGAGAGGGCACTGTTAACTCAAG
>CAYTCK010000061.1:0-6244 GCA_964436445.1 uncultured Thermotogaceae bacterium
AGAGGTTGTCCTTTCTCACCCAGTATCTCACTGATCACGATGCGTACCGTCCCTTGGGCCTCTTCTGGGAAGAGGAGATCCAAGGCTGGACCGCTACCGGGCGCGGGCGCCTCCAAGCGGAAGGTGACCACTCCTTCCGGCCCGGGCTGGGCAGAGACCAAGGCGAAGGGATCCACGGCCTTGAGGGTGACCTGCTGGGCGAGCTCCGGGGGATCGAAGTGGAACTCCCCGGCCAAAGAGAGGATCCCCGGGTCCCCGACCCGTACCTCGAGCCCCTGGACCGTGGCCCAGAGCCCCACCTGGGGCACCGGGAAGGGGATGCTCACCGAGGAGACGTCGAGGTTATAGGGGAGCTCGATCCCCGCCGTGTCCACGACCTCACCCAGTTCCACTTGCACCGTCAAGGTCACCGGCCCCGTGAGGCGCACCGGCTCGAGGGAAAACCCGACCTCCAGGAGCTCCCCGGCCTCGGGTGTTCCCGTGCACCGCAGCCGGAACGGGACCTCCCCGTCCTCTTCTCCTCGAGCGACCAAGGTATAGGGATGAAAAGCCTTGGGCCCTGACACGAGGACGTGCTCTGTCGGGGAATAAACAAGGGTCCCTTGGATCTCCCCTATCGTTCCCCCGGTGGTGACGAGCACCACGCCGTGATCCGATGGACGGAGGCGGAACGATGGCTTGCCGATGAAGATCGCCTTCTCTGGAACCACCCTTTGGGTTCCCCTGAAGGAGGTGGGTGTCGTCCGGTAGGGATGTACCTCTGCCAGGGAGAGGTCGTGCTCCAGGAGGAGGCTCGCCCCCACAGGGGCCTTGCCCTCTAGATAGAGCCTGATGTCGAGCGTTTTCTCGCCGTCGTCGTTCAGCAAGAGCTCCTTCCCCCGCGGATCCACCAGAGGGATCGTGGAGGGATCCTGAGAGTAGGCGATGAGGTTTCCCTTGTCGTCCGTTATCTCCACCGCCTTTATCGCGTCTTTGAGCGTGCCCTTGGGAATCAACGCCAGTTTCTCGAGGGTGATGCCGGTGGCGTTGCGGTCACGGTCCCCGATGTGGAGCACGGAGTAATCCAGGACCCCGGGAAGGGCCTCTAGGACCGCGCCGCCCTTCGGTATCTCCACCACCAACTCCTCGGCCCCGGCGGCAACCACCTCGTCCGCGGCGGGGTCCTGCAGGCGGAAGGTCCGCTCATTCGCTCCCTCCTTGACCGTGATCTCCAAGGAGGGGGCGAGCTTCAGGGGTTCCTCGGCCCGGTAATCCGGCGGCACCTCGGCCCAGAGCTCAAGCTCCCCAATGCCCTCGTCCAGAGCAGCGAAATAGGGCTGGGAGAGGTCGTTCGCACCGGGCTTCAAGGGGAGCCACGTGGCGTGGTTGTAGAGTTTATAATGGAGCCCCGTCGGAGCCGTGAGGGAGATCCGACTCAGGTAAAGGCCAGCGAAATTCACGTCCGGGGCATCCTCCACCCTGAAGGCCATGATCGGGAAGGAATCACCGGGGTTCAGCACGCCCCCTTCCTGTCCGGTGAGAACCTGGACCCGGAAAACCCCCTTCATGAGCAGCCCCTCCGGGGCGCCGTCCAGGGCTTCGGCCTGCCCCCCCTCCTTTCCCTCGGAGAACCACAGATAGACCTTCGTACGGAGCGTATGCCCATCGGTAAGACGATCCCCCACCCGCACTCGGATGACAAGCAGAGCGTCGGTATCGTCGGGGATGGAACGGCTCTCCGGGGGCATATCGAGCAGCGTCGCCACCACCGGGAACCCTCCGGACTCGGCGATGAGGAAGGTACCCCGTTCGGTACGTAGTTCCACCTTCACCTCGGTTATTTCCTCCGGGACGGCGGTGCCCACGTTCTCGACGGAGACCCGAGTGAGGAAAACATCCCAGGGATTATCGGCGTCGTGGTCCCGCAGGGAGATCCGCTGTACCATCCCGTAATCACCGGGATCGAATGGCTTGCTGTGATAGCTCAGATCCTGTACTTCCAGAAGCTCCCCGGCTACGGCCGGGGCGAGCGAGCCCACCAGCACCAAGAAGACGAGGGCAATCCGCATCCTCTCCATCCCCCTTTCGGCTGAAAGTTTGTCTCCCTGCTGGGGCGATCGCAACGGATGGCCGCTATAATGGGGCAGCTATGGGGGAACTGGAGCGGGCATTGGTTGTTCACATACTGGGAGCTCTGGGGGAAGCCCACCCCTTTCGCCTGAGCAGGACCCTTTTCCTCCTTGACCTAGAGCATTACCGGCGCCACGGAGGCCCCCTGACGAAGCTGCCCTACGTCTTCTCTCCTTACGGGTTCTACATCCGGGATTTTCCAAGGGAACTGGAATCCATGGCTGAAGTGGAGAAAGTCGTGGTCCGCGACGACAAGGGGAACCCGGTGCGGGGCTTCTTTCGGCTCCGGGAAGGCGTCGTCCCGCCGGAGATTCCCCGGGAGGTCCGGGAGATGGTGGGAGAGGTCCTGAAGCGCGTTGGAGGCCTCGACGACCAGGAACTCAACGCCCTGGTCTTGAGGCAGGAGGAGTACGGAAAACTCCTCCGCGGAGAGCTCCCCGGTTGGACGGTGGAAGCGGGGGCTTAGGGATGTGGGTACTGGGGATCGAGACGGCAGGGAATGTCGGTGGCGTGGCCCTGTGGCGGGAGGGGGAAGTGCCCTATGAGCTGCGCTTCCCCGCTAGGATGCGCCATGCCGAGCTCCTGGCCCCGGCGGTGGAGGGGCTCTTCGCACAGAGCAGGGTCAAAAAAAGGGATCTTGGCCTTATCGCCGTGGACATCGGCCCCGGCTCCTTCACCGGGGTGCGCATCGGTATCTCCTTCGCCAAGGCCCTGGCCCAGTCCCTGGGCATCCCCTTGGTGGGGGTACGCCAATCCGAGGCCCTGGGGATCCCGGTGGGGAGCTGGTGCCCTCGGGTGGCGGTGCTGATCCACGACCGCAGGGACCTCGTTTACTTCTGCTGGGCCGAAGGCGCGAAGGCGGGAAAGGAGGAGACCCTCTCCCTTTCCCAGGCCATCGGTCGGATCCCGCCCCGGCAGGGGATATGCGTGGTGGGCTCCGGAGCGGTGCGCTTCCGGGAGCGAATAGAAAAGGCAACGCCAGGGGTTTATATTCTGGGTGAACCCTGGGCCCATCCTCTGCCTGGGGTCGTGGCCCAGCTGGGTTTGGAACGGTATCGTTCCGGGGAATCCGGCGATCCGAAGGAGCTGGAGCCGAACTACGTACAACCGCCATTGGCCAAGGAGGGACACTATGGCAAGGGTCTGTGAGATCTGTGGCAGGGGGCCGGATTTCGGCCACTCCGTATCCCACTCCGGGAGGAAGTCCAAGCGGGTGCGGGCACCCAACCTCCAGCGGGTTCGGGTGATCTACCAGGGCCGCCGCCGGAGGATGTGGGTCTGTACCCGGTGCCTCAAGGCAGGCAGGGTCCAAAAAGCTTGACTTTCCCGCTTTGGGACAGTAAAATTTTGTTGTTCAAAGGGGGTGATAGCCGCTAATAAGAAATCCACACCGGCAAGGAAATCCTAAAAGGAGGTGTGTATGTGGCGTAAGGTATTATTGTTAGCATTGGTAGGGCTTTTCATCGGGGGATTGGCTTGGGCCAAGGTAGACCGCACCGGCGCTTGGGTTGACGAAGTGGTCTTCCAGGAGGAGCCGGACAACGCCAAGGCCATCGCCATGCTTGAGGCTGGACAGGGCGATCTCTACGCCTATTCCATCGCCAACCCGGAGCTCTTCAAACAGATCACCGAGTCCAAAGAGCTGAAGTATGTCCGCTCCTACGGTGTCTACACCGAGCTCACCTTCAACCCGGTGCTCAAGTTCAAGGATGGGCGCCTGAACCCCTTCGGTGACCCGAAGATCCGCGAGGCGATGAACTGGCTCATCGATCGTGACTACATCTGCAACGAGATCTATAAGGGCCTTGCGATCCCGCGGTACTTCGCCATCACCCCCACCTTCCCGGACTACGCCCGCCTGGTGGACGTGGCCCGGGCCCTGGAGGCCAAGTACGCCCACACCCCGGAGAACGTGGAGAAGGCCAAGAAGATCATCGCCGATGAGATGAAAGCGCTCGGCGCGGAGCTCGTGGACGGCAAGTGGACCTACAACGGGCAGCCCGTGGAGATCACCTTCCTGATCCGCGTCGAGGATGAGCGTAAGCAGATCGGTGATTATGTCGCCAATATCCTGGAGGACCTCGGGTTCACGGTGAACCGCAAGTACGGCCGCTCCCGGGAGCTAGCACCCATTTGGATCGCCTCCGATCCGGCCGAGGGGCAGTGGAACATCTACACCGGTGGTTGGCTGACCACCCTGATCAACCGTGACCAGGGCGATAACTTCGACTTCTTCTACACCTCCAGGGGCTTGGGTGTCCCGCTCTGGCAGGCCTACAAGCCCTCCAAGGAGTTCGACGAGGTGGCCAAGAAGCTCGCCCAGCGCAAGTACACCACCGTTGAGGAGCGCAACGAGCTCATGGCCAAGGCCCTTGAGCTTTCCATGAAGGACTCCGTCCGGGTCTGGATCGCAAACGAGGCCCCGGTCTTCGCCATGCGCAAGGACATCGACGTGGCTTACGACCTCTCCGGCGGCGTCTACGGTTCCTGGATCTGGGCCCAGACTCTGCGGCGGGTGGATCCGGAGACCGGTGAGATCGTGCCGGGTGGATCGGTAAAGATCCTGACGGGTCAGGTTCTGAACGAGCCCTGGAACGCGGTAGCTGGTACCAACTGGATTTACGACACGATGCCCATCCGGGGTACCGCTGATATGGCCGTGATCCCCAGCCCCTACACCGGCCTGTACCTGCCCCAACGGGTGAAGAAGGCCGAGGTCTACGTGGAGAAAGGTCTACCCGTCACCGTGACTGAGGACTGGGTGGACCTCAAGTTCGTGGATGAGATCAAGGTGCCCGCCGACGCCTATATCGATTGGGACGCCGAGAACCAGAAGTGGATCACCGTGGGCGAGAAGTATCCCGAGGGGCTCACCGCCAAGACGAAGACCGTCGTCTACTTCGCTGACGATATGTTCAAGATGAAGTGGCACGATGGTGCCACTATGGATCCTGCCGATGTGCTTCTGCCCATGATCCTCGGCTTCGATCAGGCCAACGAGAAGTCCGCGATCTACGATGAGTCCACGGTGCCGGGCCACAAGGCTTTCATGGAGGTCTTCAAGGGCTTCAAGATCGTGAACATCGACCCGCTGGTCGTCGAGTACTACTCCGACTCCGTGTACCTCGATGCCGAGTACATCGCCGCCGATGCCGCCACCACATTCGACACCTGGTACGGCTACGGTTCGGCTCCGTGGGATGCCATCGCCATCGGTATCCTGGCCGAGGCCGACAAGAAACTCGCTTTCTCCTCCGACAAGGCCGATAAACTGAACGTGGAGTGGATGAACTACGTGGCCGGCCCGAGCCTCAAGATCCTGGCCGAGGAGCTCGACAAGGCCATCTCCGAGGGCTACGTGCCTTACAAGAGTGCCCTGGAGCAGATGGGCGTCACGATCAGCGCCGACGAGGCCAAGGCCCGCTACGAGGCCCTGAAGGCCTGGTACGAGGAGAAGGGCCACTTCTGGGTGGGCAACGGCCCCTTCTACCTCGACAAGGTGGATCCTGTGGCCGGTATCATCGTGCTGAAGAGGTTCCCCGAGTTCTCGGATCCCGCCGATAAGTGGCTTGGGTTCGCCGAGCCCAAGTTCGCCACGGTGGAGCTCGTGGGCCAGCCGGTGGTCAAGATCGGCACCGGTGCCGTCGTGGCCGTGAACATCACCTTCAAGGGCGAGCCCTATCCACCGGAGGAGATCGAGTCCGTGAAGTACCTCGTCTTCGACTCCGAAGGGAACCTCCTCCTCAAGGGCAACGCCAAGTACTTCGGTGGGCCCACCTGGAACGTGGTCCTCGAGCCCGAGGAGACCGCCAAGTTCCCCGAGGGAGCTGTCAAGGTCGAGGTCGTGGTGGTGTCCAAGGTCCTGGCCATCCCGGTGATCAAGGACATCCAGTTCGTCGCCGTGAAATGAACGCCGGATAAAGGACGAAAGGGGGCGCGGGGTTGCGGTCCCGCGCCCCCTTTTTATAATCCTCCTCGGAAACGGAGTTCACATGGCACGACAAGAGACCCATAAACGAACGTTTTTCCAGACATCCCTCCGCTTGCTTCGATACGTTGTGATCAGGGGACTGTCGGTGGGTGTCTCCGTCGTCATCGGCGTTTATCTAACCATCTACATCGCCAACATGGGTGG
>CAYTCK010000062.1:0-6220 GCA_964436445.1 uncultured Thermotogaceae bacterium
GGGGACTTCTGTGTACAAAGGGATATGTGGAGCGGTATAAGGGCATCATCCCCGATTGGGAGAAGTTCTGGGAGGCGATCCACACCCCGCTTCCCACCGTGATTCGCACCAACACCATAAAGACCACGCCCGATGAGCTTCGGGCACGCCTCGAGGCCAAGGGGTTTGTGCTGGAGCCCCTGGGGTGGGATCCCCTCCTCTTCCGGGTGGAGGGGGAAGCACCCATCGGGGCCACGCTGGAACACTGGCTCGGGCTCTATTACGTGCAGGAAGCAACCCAGACCCTTCCGGCCCTGGCCCTGGACCCGAAGCCCGGCGAGAGGATCCTCGACCTCTGTGCCGCCCCCGGGGGGAAAACCACCCAGATCGCCGCGCTCATGGAAAACCAGGGGACCCTGGTGGCAAACGACGTGAACCCCAAGCGTCTCCGGGCCCTGATGGCCAACGTCTACCGCATGGGGGCGATCTGTTGTGTGGTGACCGAGTCCAGGGGAGAGCACTTCCCCGGGGAAGGGATCTTCGACCGGGTGCTGGTGGACGCACCATGCTCCGCCGAGGGCACGGCCAGAAAATACCCCCACCTGCGTCAGGGGGCCTCCCTGAGTTACATCCAGCGGATGGCGGCGATACAGCGAGGGCTCCTCTACCGGGCCCTGGAGCTCGTGGTACCGGGTGGGATCGTGGTCTATTCCACCTGCACCATCGCCCCGGAGGAGAACGAGGGGGTGGTGAGTGGTGCCTTGAGGAAGGGCCTGGCCGAGCTCCTCCCCTGGGAGCCGCCGGTGCCCCATGCCCGGGGGCTTTTCCGGTTCGGCCGGGAGGTGTACGGGGAGGAGATGGAAAAAACGGTCCGAATCTACCCACACCATTTCGATTCCGATGGGGGGTTCATTGCGGTCCTCAGAAGGCTGGGATGAGGCGGTTCGGGAATACCTCAGGGGAAGATTCGGGGTGGAGGAGCTCCCGGGCAGGGTAGTGGAACGGGCCCGGGGGCTCTGGCTCACCACGGCCGATCTCATCCCCCAGGGGGTCAAGGTCCATTCCGTGGGCGTCCGGCTCTTTTACCTCCAGGGGTGGGGGCTCAAACCCGCTAGCCTCGGCCTCTCTTTTCTGGCCGGAAGGATCAAGCGGAACCGAGTAGAGGTGGACCTGGATGAGCTTGAGCGGCTTCTTTTAGGCCACGCGGTGGAGCGGCCCGAGGCGCCTGAGGGGTACGTGGCCATCGTGTACCGGGGGGATGTCATCGGCTGCGGCAAGGTAAGGGAGGGGAAGCTTTTCGCCGAGATATCCAAGGCCCGGCGCCAGGAGCTCCTCGCCGCCCTCACTTGGGAACGGGGCAGGGAAAGGTAAAAGTGTGTTGTACATCACAGTTTTCCGTGCCCCGTCCCTGTAAAATGGTTCCTGACGAAGCCGGAAAAAAGGTGCCGGGAGTGCCCTCCCGGGGAAGGAGGAGATGTGAGGAAAGTTTTCATGGCTTTTCTTCTCTCGGCCTTGGGTTTCGCGGCCCTGGCCTCGCCTCAGGGGATCGTCTTCATCTTGGATGCCTCCAACTCCATGAACAAGGCCCTTCAGGGAACACCGAAGATCCAGTGGGCCAAGGACGCCCTGATCCAGCTCATCCAGGAGCTTCCCGAGGATCAGCCCTTCGGGCTATTGGTCTTCGGGCACCGGGTTCCCAAGGACCGGGAGGCTGAAAGCTGCAGGGATGTCGAGATCGTTGTCCCCTTGGACGTCCACGGCAAGGTGGAACGGGAACAGCTTATCTCCCTGGTCCAGGGGATCGAGGCCAAAGGGAAGACGCCTCTCTCCTATACCCTGAGCCTGATCGGGGAGAAACTCCCCACGCCCTGTCGGGTGGTCCTCCTCACCGACGGCCAGGAAACCTGCGGCTTGGATCCCACGGTAGTGGCCGAGCGTCTGGCGGCCGCAGGCTGCACCGTGGACGTGTTGGGGTTGGGAGTGGGAGCCGAGGAGGAAAGGGCCTTACGGGCCTTGACCCTGGCTGGACATGGCCGTTATTGGCCGGTGGAAGAGCTTCCGAACCTCCTTCAGACTTTAAAGCAGGCTGTGGCCACAAAGCCCCAGGCCCCAGCGGCCCCGCAAGAGGCGATCCCACCGGAGCTCCAAGGCTATAAGGTGGATCCCTCCATCGTGCGTTTGCTGCTCAAACACCTCCCCTATCCCTCCACCAGCCCCATGTGGTGCGTGATCCTCCGCTTCCTGGAAGCCAATCCCCCAACCAAGGTCATCGTGGGAAGCGATGGCGATGACACCCTATTCGGCACCCCGGGGAACGACCTCGTCCTCGGCCTGAGGGGGAAGGACAAGATCCTGGGCTTCGGGGGGAACGACCTCCTCATCGGAGGTCCCGGGACCGATCTCATCCAGGGAGGTGATGGGGCCGATCTCATCCTGGGAGGTGATGGGGCGGATGTCCTCCTCGGCGGCCAGGGCGATGACGTGATCTACGGGGAAGGCGATTCCGACCGCATCGAGGGCGAGGCGGGGAACGACCGGCTCTTCGGCGGTCCTTGCAACGACACCATTCTGGGCGGTCCGGGGTGCAACACCATCGATGGCGGGCCGGGGAGCAATTTCGTTTACGACGAGGGAAGATGTGGCCCCTGTCCTGCCCCCTGTTCCAAGGCCAAGGTGGTGGACGAGGGTTGCTGTATTAAGCTCCGGGCGAACGTCGTGGATCCCGACGGCGACGCGGTGAGCATCATTTGGTCCGCAACGGCCGGTACCTTCTCCGATCCCCACGCCTTCGAGACCATTTGGTGTGCCCCCATGGTGAGCGACTGCCGTGGCGAGGACGTGACCATCACCGTGACGGCGGTGGATGCCTGTGGCGCTGAAAACAGGGCTTCCATCACGGTACACGTGCGCAACGTAAACCATCCCCCGATCGTGGACGCCGGTCCCGACCTGGAGGTGGATGAAGGCGGAGCCATCCGCCTGCAGGCCTCGGCTTCCGATCCCGACGGCGATCCCCTCACCTACACTTGGATCGTCCGTTGTGGCCGTGGCTCCCTGGACGATCCCCACACCTTGAGCCCCGTCTACACCGCTCCCTTGACCTCGCGCTGTGAAGGGGAGTACGTGACCCTGGCATTGGTGGTCCGGGACGCCTGCGGTGCCGTGGCACAGGACACGGTGGTGGTACATATCCGCAACGTGAACCACGCGCCTTGGGTCGACGCCGGGCCGGATCTCCAGGTCCGGGCAGGCGATTCGATCAAGCTCTGCGCCGAGGCCGGCGATCCGGACAACGAGCCCCTGCGCGTTATCTGGAGCGCACCACAGGGGAGCTTCTCCGATCCCCATTCCCCCTCGCCGATCTTCACCGCCCCGGCCTTTTGTGGCTGTGGGGAGCGGGTGATCCCGGTGCGCGTCGAGGTGATCGATCCCTGCGGCGCCGTCGCTGAGGACGAGATCCTGATCCGGGTCATCCCGGTGAACCACCCGCCGGAGGTGGAGATCGAGGATCCCTCCTGAGCCTGAGGGGCTTCCCGGCTTTCAGGGGCCGCGTTTGCGGCCCCTTTTTCTTTGTATGTAAAATTCGTGCTCATGGAGACGGTGGTGGCCGTAAGGGACCTCGTGAAGCGCTACGGGGAGCTTGTGGCCGTGGGCGGGATCTCCTTCGAGGTAAAAGCCGGGGAGATCTTCGGGCTTTTGGGCCCCAACGGTGCCGGGAAGACCACCACCGTCGAGTGCCTGGAGGGGTTGCGTGTCCCCGACTCAGGCGAGATCCGGGTGTTGGGGGAAATCCCTTCACCCGGTAACCGACGGCTCAAGGCCCGGCTGGGGATACAGTTGCAGGGAACGGCCTTCCTCCCCCGTCTCACGGTTGAGGAGACTTTGAAGCTCTTCGCTGCTCTCTACCCACGGCACCGGCCTATCGACGAGCTTCTGAAGCTTTTCGCCTTGGGGGAAAAGAAGAATACCCTCGTCAAGGATCTCTCTGGGGGGCAAAGGCAGCGACTGGCCGTGGCCCTCGCCTTGGTGAACGACCCCGAACTCCTCGTGCTCGATGAGCCCACCACCGGCCTGGATCCCAGTGCCCGCCGGGCGCTCTGGGACCTCATCTCGTCGCTGAAATCGGAGGGAAAAACGGTCCTCCTCACCACCCATTACATGGAGGAAGCGGAGTATCTCTGTAACCATGTCCTCATCCTGGACCGCGGCAGGCTCATCGCCCTGGGAAGTCCAGAGGATCTAGTGCGGAAACACTTCCGGGAGACAGCGGTGGATCTGGAGAATCCCGGTCCCATAGCCCCGGAGAACCTCCGGGAACTCCCTGGGGTCACCCGGGTCGTTGTGGCTGAGAACAAGGTGACCCTGTACACCACCGACGTGACCACCACGGTGGGGGCTTTAGCCCGCATGGCCGAGGAAGGGGAGATCTCCCTGGGGGACCTCATCTGGCGCCGCGCCACGCTGGAGGATGTCTACCTTCTGCTCACGGGAAGGAGGCTCGAATGAGGCCGTTCCTCGCCCTCCTCTCGGCGGATGTCCGCCATTTCGTCCGGGATCGGATCGCCCTTTTCTGGATGCTCGCCTTCCCGATCCTCCTCATGCTCCTTTTGGGGTTCGTGTTCGGGGGCGATGAGGAGCCGGTGAAGCTCAGGTTGGGGGTGGTACTCGGGGGCCAGGGTCCGGCCTTCCAGGGCCTCCTGGAGGGGCTTCACCATGTCCCCGTGATCTCCGAGGTGCATACGGGGACGCTTGAGGAGGAGCTTTCCGCTCTCAGGGCGAGGAAAAGGGACGGGGTGCTTGTTGTCCCCGCTGACCTCCCGAAGGCGCTGCGAGCCGGGAATGAAGTTAACTTCAAGCTCTACTACGATGCCTCCCGCTCCACCACCTACCAGGTCCTCATGTCCGTGATCCAGGAGTTCCTCGCCCGTTCGGAGGAGTACCTCACCAGGAGAGAGAGGAGGTTCCGGCTGGAGACGGAGCCGGTCCAGGTACGCCACCTCCGTCCCATCGACTACCAGGTGCCTGGGATCCTGGCCATGGCTCTGATGCAGCTCGGGCTCTTCGGGGCCGGGGGAACGCTGGTGGCCCGCAGGGAGGGTGGTGTCCTCAGACGCTTCTGGGCGGCCCCCTTGAGCCCAGGCCTGTTCGCATCTTCCTTCATCGCCCACACCTTGATCGTCTCCTTGGTGCAGACGGCCCTCCTCTTGGCCACCGCGGCCGCTGTCTTTCACGTGGCTGTCCTGGGGGGATACGCTCTGCTCGTGGGCGTGGTTGTCCTTGGGGCATTGTGTTTCACCGCACTGGGGTATATGATCGCGGCTTTCGCCCGCTCCGCGGAAGCGAGCAGTGCCCTTTTGCAGGCGATCAACTTCCCGATGATGTTCCTATCGGGGATCTTTTGGCCTCTGGAATGGATGCCCGGGATCCTACGGCAGGTGGCCTGGATCTTCCCCCTCACCTACCTGGGGGATGCCCTGCGACAGGTGATGGCCGGAGCGTCGCCCCTGGTTCCCCTGTGGTTGGACGCGGCCGTCCTCGGGGCGTGGGCCCTGATACCGGCCCTAATAGCCACCCACTTCTTCCGCTGGGAGTGATGCCTTTCCGCCGAGTGGTCGCGGCCTTTATCAGGGAAAAAGGGAGAATCCTCCTTGCCCGCCGCAGGGAAGGGGACGAACAGGGCGGTTTTTGGGAATTCCCCGGAGGAGGAGTGGAGGCCGGCGAAACCCTCGAAGAAGCCCTCAAACGGGAACTCCGCGAGGAACTGGGTGTGAACGTAGCTGTGGGAAGGAAAATAGCTGCGGTCCAACACCGCTACGGCGATCTCTCCATTGAGCTCCACCTATTCGATGCACGGATCCTTAACGGCACCCCTTCGCCTCTGAGCCACGCTGAACTCCGTTGGGTGCCCGTGGAAGAGCTCGCTCTTTACCCATTGGCACCGGCCGATAGGCGCTTGCTGAGGTTCATCCTCCCCTGATCCCTTTGACCACCTCCCTCCCGAACCGGAAAGCTCCCCCTCATCCGTGGCCACCCATGAGTACCCGGGCGACCTTCACCCAAAAGCGGGAGACCACCCGGGCGGCCGAAAGGCAGGACCTAAAAAACCACATCCCGGCATCCTTCGGCAGCCCGGCTACCCTCGCCCTCCCGCGTTAGGGCCCGCAGCTTTGCGTCCCCGGGTTTCCCCGGGTTTGCCTTTGTCGGGACACCGGTCCCCACAAAGTTCATCCGATTTATACAC
>CAYTCK010000063.1:0-6122 GCA_964436445.1 uncultured Thermotogaceae bacterium
CCGCACTCGCGAACGAGGCCGGGGACGGTGGGGGCAGGGGTGCAGATCACCGCCAAGTCCGGGGTCTTGGGTACCTCCTTCACACTGGGATAGGCCTGGATCCCCTGGATGGCCTCGTGCTTAGGGTTGACGGGATAGATGACGCCATCGAAGCCGGAGCCAACCAGGTTTCGGAGGAGTGTGTACCCCACGCTGCCTTCCTTGTTGCTTGCCCCAACGATTGCTATCCGTCGAGGGTTAAAGATCTTTTCCAAATTGCGGATGCTCATTCCCACATCACCGATATCCATTATCTCCTTCAACGGCCTTTGGTCCAATCGCGCCCGTAGGGATAAACTCCGGCTTGTATCATGAAGGCGGATATCCACTTGGTGCTTTTGGATGTAGGGGGACCCATCCTCAACGAGGACAGGGAGTACGAAGCATGGGACGGAAAGATCCTGGAGCTCATCAGGGCCAATGGCGGGGAGATCCCGGAGGAGGCGTACCGGGAGGAGCTCCTCCGGGCCATCAGACGTTGCGATCCCAACCCCCGGATCTCCGTGCTCTGGTACTTCCTGGCCCCTGACGTTGCCCGCTTCCGGGAGGCGGTGGAGGAGTTCGAGGCCTTTCAGACCCGCTGGATCCAGGAGAGGGACCGCTTCGTCGTGCGTCCGGGGATCGAGGATGTCTTGGAGAAGTTGCGGGGACGCTACATCCTGGCCCTGGCCGGAAACCAGCCTCCCCAGGTGGGCCGCTTCCTGCGTGGGAGCGGGCTCCTGCAGGGGTTCTGCTGGGCGCTCGTCTCCGGGGAAATGGGCGTACACAAACCCCATCCCCTCTTCTTCCGCATGATCCTCCAGGGGTGCGGGGGGATCCTCCCGGAAAGGGCGGTGATGGTGGGGGACCGCCTCGACAACGACGTCTTCCCAGCGAAGCTTTTGGGGATGCGGACCGTCAGGCTCCTCGTCGGCCCCTACCGCCACCAGGAGCCGCCCACGGAGTACCACGTGCCGGATATCACCCTGGACGATCTCCGGGAGCTTCCGGCGGCCCTGGCTGAGCTGGAGGGACGTCCGTGATCCGCACCCAGGGCTTGGGCCGGCGGTTCGGGGAGAAGGTGGCGGTGGAGGGCCTCGATCTAGAGGCGCGGGAGGGGGAAGTGCTGGCCTTGCTTGGGCCGAACGGAGCCGGCAAGACAACCACCGTGCGGATGCTTTCCTGTATCCTCTCCCCTACCTCTGGCACGGCCTGGGTGGCGGGCCACTCCATCACCGCCGAGCCCGGGGCGGTGCGGCAGGCGGTAGGGGTACTCACCGAATCGCCGGGGCTTTACCGCAGGCTCTCGGCCCGTCGCAACCTGGAGTTCTTCGGCGAGCTCTACGGGGTAAGGGACATCAAAGATCGGGTGGAAAAATACCTCCGTTTCTTCGGCCTCTGGGAGAGGCGAAACGATCCGGTGGGGACCCTCTCCAAAGGGATGCGCCAGAAGCTCGCCCTGGCGCGGGCCCTGCTCCACGATCCGAAGGTCTTGCTTCTGGATGAGCCCACCGCGGGCCTGGATCCGGAGAGCGCCAGGGCGGTACGCGATTTCATCCAGGAGCTGAAAGCTGAAGGACGCACTGTGCTTCTTTGCACTCACAACCTCCCGGAGGCGGAGGAACTGGCGGACCGCATCGCCCTCCTGCGCACGCGGCTGATCGCCCTGGGAACTCCCCGGGAGCTGAAGGAGCGTTTCTCCGGTGCCCGGGTCGTGGTGGAGCTCCTCAACCCCCACGAGGGGTTGGTGGGGGCCCTGGACCTCCCTGAGGTGCGGGGGGCGAAGCTCGAAGGGAACGAGCTTTGGGTGGAAATCACCGACCCTCGCCACTCGGTCCCGGCCCTGGTGCGGCGCCTGGTGGAGCTAGGGGCGGAGATCCTGGAGGTGAGGCGGGCCGAGGCTTCCCTGGAGGAGGTTTACCTCAAGCTGATGGAGGGGAGTAAGGATGCGGCGGATTAGGGCGATCGTGAAGAGGGAGTGGGAGGAGGCGGTGCGTATCAAGATGGTCCTCTTCAGCGTCTCCTTCCTTCCGCTTTTTTTGACCGGGTTCGCCTCGTACCTCGTCTGGCAGGGAAGGAACCTCCCGCCCCAAGCCCAGGCGGCCCTCCTCAACACAGCCTTGGTCTACTTCCTCGTCCTCCCGGTGGTGATCCCCCTCTCCATCGCCGCCTATTCCATCGTGGGGGAGAAGGAGCAGGGGACGTTGGAGCCCCTTCTGGCGACTCCGATCCGGGACTGGGAGCTTTTCCTGGGGAAGGCCCTGGCGCCGATGGTCCCGGGCATCCTGATCTCCTGGGCCGCTTTCTGCCTCTTCCTCGTGGCCACCGGCTTCATCCTCGGGCACATCCCGGCCCGGATCGTCTCCCTCCCCTGGCTCCTCTCGATCTTCGTTCTCACGCCCTTTTTGGCCCTGTTCGCGGTGCTGGTGACGATGATCGTCTCCTCCCGCACCAGCGACACCAGGGCCGCCTACCAGTTCTCGAGTCTGGCGGCCATCCCAGCCCTGATCCCCCTCCTTGTCTACACCGGCAAGCTGGTGAACATAGACCTCAAATTCGTGGGGATCGAGGGAGGGCTCCTCCTGGTGGCGGACGCCCTGACCTTCCTCTTCGCACTCAAGCTCTTCGGCCGCGAGGAGATCATCACCCGCTGGCGTTGAATTTTTTCGGTTTGAAAACGTATTCCTTCGGGACCTATAATGGCCGGCCGGAAAGGAGGGACGGATGATAGAGATCCGTTGGCACGGGCGGGGCGGTCAAGGGGCAAAGACCGTCTCCCAGATCCTGGCGCAGATAAACCTGCGGGAGGGAAAGCACGTCCAGGCTTTCCCCGAATACGGTCCGGAGCGCTCTGGCGCGCCGGTGCGAGCCTACAACCGGATATCGGAGCAAGAGATCCTGGTGCACTCCGGGGTGTATCACCCGGACATCGTGGTTGTGGTGGACGAGACCCTGCTGGAGACCGAGAACACCACCGAGGGATTGAAACCCGACGGCGTCTTGATCGTGAACACTCCCCGCTCACCGGAAGAGATCCGCGGCGTCACCGGGTTCCAGGGAAAGATCGTGACCCTGGATGCCACGGCGATCGCCCGGGAGGCCGGCACCGGCTACCCCAATGTGCCCATGTTGGGGGCAGTGGTAGCGGTGTTGGGTTCGGACCCGAAGATCGCTGAGGAGGAACTCCGGGAGACCCTTTCCAAGCGGCTCCCCCCGGAGGTGGTGGAGAAGAACATCGCGGCCTTCAAGGCCGGATACGAAGCGGCGAAAGGGGTGTACGTTGGCGGTTGAGCTCAAATCCTGGCGGGAACTCCCCATCGGCGGCGTGATCCCCGGGGGCGCGACCCCGGAGCTCAACAAAACGGGTTCCTGGCGTTCCCAACGCCCGATCATCGATCTCGAAAAATGCATTCAGTGCCTCATGTGCTGGCTCCATTGCCCGGATAACTCCATCCTCATCAAGGATCAGAAGATAACCGGCGTCGATTATGACCACTGCAAGGGCTGCGGGGCCTGCGCCGCGGTCTGTCCGGTAAAGGCCATCGAGATGGTGCCCGAGAGAGGAGGTGCCTGATGAAGAAGGTCATGACCGGCCACAAGGCGGTGGCCGAGGCCATGCGCCAGATCGAGCCGGATGTGGTGGCCGTCTATCCCATCACGCCTCAATCGGAGATCGCCGAGTACTACGCCCAATACGTGGCCGATGGGATCGTGCATACGGAGCTCGTTCCCGTGGAGTCGGAGCATTCTGCCATGTCCGCCTGTGTGGGAGCAGCAGCCGCCGGGGCCCGGGTGATGACCGCCACCGCTTCCCAAGGGTTGGCGTTGATGATCGAGATCCTCTACATAGCTGCCTCCATGCGGCTGCCCATCGTGATGGCCCTGGCGAACCGCGCCCTCTCTGGTCCCATCAATATCCACTGCGACCACTCCGATGCCTATCTGGCACGGGACTCCGGCGCTGTCCAGATCTTCGCCGAGTCGGCACAAGAGGCCTATGACTACATGATCATGGCCCAGAAGCTCGCGGAGCACAAAAAAGTGCGGCTCCCGGTGATCGTGAACCTGGACGGTTTCACCCTCACCCACTCCGCTCAAGTGGTGGAACCCCTGGAGGACGCTCAGGTAAAGGAGTTCGTGGGGGAGTACGAGCCGATCTATCCGCTTCTCGATGTGGACAACCCCTCTACCTGGGGTCCTTTCGCCATGCCGGACTACTACTTCGAGCTCAAGCGGGCCCAGCAGGCGGCGATGGAGGCCGTGCCCGAGGTGTTCCTCTCTGTCCAGGAGGAATACGCGAAGCTTTCCGGCAGGCCCTACAAGGGGCTCTTCGAGCCCTACAAGCTGGAGGATGCCGAGCGGGTGTTGGTGGTGATGGGCTCCACCGCCGGGACGGCCAAGGTCGCTGTGGACGAGCTGCGGGCGAAGGGCGAGAAGGTCGGGCTCCTCAAGGTGTGGCTGTGGCGCCCCTTCCCCAGGGAGGAGATCGCCTCAGCCTTGGAGGGCGCGAAAGTCGTGGCCGTCCTGGACAGGGCCTTCTCCTTTGGGAACATGGGGGCGTTGTACCTGGACATCACCTCGGCCCTGATGCACCGCGAGCGGCGCCCCATCGTGGTGAACTACATCTACGGTCTGGGGGGACGGGACACCTCAACCGAACAGCTGATGCAGGTTCTCCAGGAAATAAAGGACGCCCAGCCGGGTGAGGGACTGCGGTACCTGGGCCTGCGGGAGTAAGGAGGCGGGATGCCGAGCATCAAGGTATTGGCAAAGAGGGAGGAGGAGAGGGTTCGGTTCACCGGCGGCCATTCCCTGTGCGCTGGCTGTGCCGAGCCCATGATCGTCCGCACTGTGCTCAATGCCATCGAGGAACCGGTGGTGGTCGCCAACGCCACCGGATGCCTGGAGGTAGCCACTACCCGCTACCCCACCACCGTCTGGAACGTGCCCTGGATACACTCGGCCTTCGAAAACGCCGCCGCCACCATCGCCGGGGTAGAGGCGGCCTACAAGGCGCTGCGGAAGATCGGGAAGATAGAGAAGAGGATTCGGTTCGTCGCCTTCGCCGGGGACGGCGGCACCTACGACATCGGCCTCCAATCCCTTTCCGGGGCCCTGGAGCGGGGCCATGACTTCCTTTACGTCGTCCTCAACAACGAGGCCTACATGAACACCGGGGTCCAACGTTCCTCGGCCACCCCAAGGTGGGCCTCGGCCACCACCTCGCCGGTGGGGAAGGCCATTCCCGGAAAGCCTCAGGACAGGAAAGATCTCACCGAGATCGCGGCTGCCCACCACGTGCCCTACGTGGCCCAGGCCTCCGTCTCCCACCTCATAGACCTCGCCAACAAGGTGGAGCGGGCGATGAAGTACGAGGGCCCCAAGGTCATCAACGTGCTTTCCACCTGTCCCCTGGGATGGCGGGTCCCCTGGGATAAATCTGTTGAGATCGCGAAGCTCGCGGTGGAGACCTGTTACTGGCCCCTCTACGAGGTCGAACAGGGCCGCTACCGGATCACCTACAAGCCGCGAAAGAAGCTCCCCATAGAGGAATGGCTCAAGCCTCAGGGGAGGTTCCGGCACCTCTTCAAATCGGAGAAGGGGAAGGAGCTGATCGCCGAGCTCCAGACCGCGGTGGACCGCCACTGGGAAGAACTCCTCATGAAGGAGAGGTGTACTCAGGAAGGATGAGGCACAAGCGGCCCGGGCCTTGGTGGTACGGCCTGGGCCGCGACCTCTTTCTGGGTGCGGCTGTGGGCGCCATCATCGGCGCCGTTTTCCACGACCTGGCTTATGGGACTTGGGTCGGAGCCGCCATTGGTTTTGCCCTCCATCTCTATTTCTCCCTGCGTATACGCCCTTGAAGGGGATGTCCCGATCCCCGTGGGGTCCTTCCCCGGCGATGGTTCATGGGATGCCGCGGTTGGCCCGGAACTCTTGACGATGAGAAGGCGCCAGCCATAGAATGTCTTACAAGAAAGTTTCTTTGGGGGGTGGGAGTTAAGGATGAAGAGGATTGTTTTTTGTGCTGTTGCCTTTCTGGTCTTTTTTCTCTCCTTCCTCGGCTTGGCTACTACGATCCATGTGACTAACACCAACGATAG
>CAYTCK010000064.1:0-6031 GCA_964436445.1 uncultured Thermotogaceae bacterium
GATTCATTCTCCCACCAGGATCTCCACCCGGCTTCCCCGTTCCTGGGTGGGAGGGTGGACTAAGAGCTTCCTGGGGATCCCGTGCCGTAGCGCTTCCACATGGGTGATTATCCCTACATGGAGGCCTTGATCCACTAAGCGGTAAAGGAGTTCCAGTACCGCCCCCACTGATTCCTCGTCCAGGGCGCCGAAACCCTCGTCTATGAAGAAAAACTCAATGGGCGGTGCCCCTCCCCGGCGCCCCAGCTGGATCGCCTCCGAAAGGGCCAGTGCCAGCGAGAGGGACACCAGGAAGGTCTCCCCCCCGGAGAGGGTGTTGGGGGATCGGAGGCTCCCTCCGCTGCGGTAATCGATCACCACGAGCTCCGTCCCTTCCCCCTGGAGGACGTAGCGCCCTTGGCTCAGTTGGGCCGTGTAGAAGGAGGCCCGGGAAAGGATCCCCTGGAAACGGCTCGCCACCAAGTACTCCACCAGGGCCTTTCCCCGCAGCAAGGCCTCCAGTTCCCGGTGGAGACCGGAGGCCTTGCGAAGCTTCTGGAGTTCCTCGTTGAGTTTTCGCTTGCGCTCCAGGGCCTCCCGCATGTTGCGGACCCGCTCCCGCGTCTCACCCAAGAGGCGCTGCAGTTCAGCGTGGCGGATGCCTTTCTCCCGTTGGATTCGGATCACCCGCTCTGCAGCAGCGGGATCGGCGAAGGGGAATCGCTCCAGCCGTTGCCGCAAAAGCTCCAAACGGGAGCCGATTTCCAAGGCCTGCTCCAGCTTCTCGCGCTCCTCCGGGGAAAGGGAGAGGGAAGGCACTGCCTCCGGGGAGATCCCCGATTCCCGGCATAGATCCCCCAGCCGTTCCTCCGTGGCACGCAAGGTCCGCTCCAGCTCCTCGATTTTCCCCTTGAAGGAGGAGATTTCGGTCCGAAGGTCACTTTCCCGCCGGCGGAATTCCTCGGCATTCGCCTCGGTCCGGCGGCGTTCCTCCTCCACCCTGCGGAGGCGGCCCTCAAGCCTCCGCCTCATCTCCTCCAGGAGCTCCGGACTCAGGGGTTGGTAGATCTCCCCTAACCCTTGGAGGACCCGTCCCCAGAGCTCCTCCAGGCGCCCGAGCTCTCCCTTGAGGGAATCGAGGTCCCTGCGGTACTCATCCCGTCGCAAGGCCTCCCGCCATCCGGGAACCCGTTCGATGATGGTCCCCCAATCGAGGGTCCTGAGGGACGGGGGAAGCGTTTTTTTAAGTTTCTGTAGGGATTCCTGGATGGACCCTATCTCCTTTCGGAGCTTCCGGAGTTCCCGTTCCCTTTGTCCCTTTAGGTCCCGTTTGATGGTGAGCTCGGTCTTCTTTCGGGATAGGGTGTCGTGCAGGCGTCGGAGGGCCTCCTCCGCTGCAGAGAGCTGTTCCTCAACGGTCGCTGGGTCGAGCCCCGGGGGCGGGGTCGCTGGGTGGGGATGGTGTGTGGCACCGCACACCGGACACGGCTCCCCCTCCCGCAGTTCTCGGGCGAGCTCCACTGCGAGCAGCGTCCACCGCTCCCCCCGCCTCCGGGATAACTCCTCCTCAGCCCTTTTTTCCTCCGCCTCGAGGCCCGCTATCTCCTCCTCCAAGGCCGTGAGCTCCGTGGCCAACCCGGAGATCTCCTGGGAGAGTTCCTCGGCTCTGCGGGACAGCTCCTCCAGTTTAGGGATAAGCCCCTGGGCCTTCGTGGCCGCCTCCTGAATTGCGGGCATCTCGCCGGGGTCGAAGGGGATCCGCTCTTCCTCTCCCAAGCCTTTCAGACGGCTTTTGAGCTCCGTCAGCCGCTCCTTAAGTTCCGTCAGCCTCGCGGGATCGAGCCCCTCGAGGATGCCCTTGGACTCCCGGAGCCTCCGCTCCTGATCCCTGAGACGCTCGAGCTTCCGGGAGGCTTCCTCCTCGAAGAAGGCCTTCTTGTGCAGGAGTTCGCGCAGTTCCCCTTCACGTTTGCCCAACTCCTCTCGGGTTTCAGCAAGGGACTGCCGAAGCCGCTCCTTCTCCTCTAGGGCAGCGAGCACCTCCTGGGCTTTGGTAGAGAGTTCCAGCCGCTGCCGGAGTTCCCCCTGCACCTCTGGAGACCAGGGCTTCCCCGTGATACTGGAAAAGCGTTCGGCCCCGGCGGTGAACTCTTCCCATAGTTTGAGGAACTCCTGGGCGGATATCCTTTCCCTTTCCCCGGATACGAGCTCCTCCTCCAGAGAAGCACTCTCTTTCTCCAGTCGGGAAAGTTCCGCCTCCGCTTCCTCCAAGGCTTCCGGGGTGATGCTCTCCAATGCCTCCAACTCTCGGGAGAGTGCTTCCTCCTCGGCCTCCAGCTTCCGCAGCCCATCCCGCACCAGCCGGTAAAGGGGGTCTCCGAACCGCTCTAGCCGGAAGATCTGCGCTAGAAGCTTGCGGCGCTCCGCCGGCTTGAGTTTGAGAAAACGGGCGAATTTCCCCTGGGGCAGGAAGACGGCGGTGATGAACTGATCGAAGGAGAGGCCCAAAAGCTCCTCCACCGTCCTCTCCAGCTCACGGATCCCCTCCAGGGGCATCCGCTCCCCGTCCCGCTTCAGGTAGAAGTCCACGCTCGCAAGGCCCGAGCCCCGCCTCTCCATCCTGCGGTAGACCTCGTATTCCTCGTCCCCCAGCCGGAAGCGGAATCTCGCCCACAAGGACTTCGCTCCGCTGGAGAGTGATTCCTGGAGGGAGGTGGTGCGGTCTATCCGGCCGAAGAGGGCGAAGGTGATGGCGTCCAGGATGGTGGATTTCCCGGCACCGGTGGGACCGAAGATCCCGAAGAACCCACCTTCGGTGAGCCTGGAGAAATCGATGGACACCGCTTCCCGGTAGGAATGGAGGCCTTGGAACTCAAGGAGCAGGGGCCTCATCGGCCACTACCTCCCGGAAATACTCCAGGAAAAGCTTGAGGAGCTCCTCCGAGGGCTTGGTACCCTTGACCTTGAGGTAGAAATCCCGGAAGAGCTCCGCGGGGTCCTCCAGGGACGGTCCGGGGGCGAACTCGCCCGCTTCCTCCAACGCGCCAGGGATTCGGAAACCCACGTTGGCCAGGTGTGGATAGGCCCTGGCCAGGGCGCGGCTCTCCTCCCGACCGAGCTCCACCCCCGGGGGGAAAAGGAGTTGAACCCATGCCTCCCGATATTCCCCCGCCTGCTTCAGGGCCTCCTCCACCGTGGCGAACTCTAACCGCAAGAGGGGCATCCCCCCGGGGATCTCCACGAACTCCCAGCGCCCTTCCTCCCAGAGCCATCCTCCCCTGGGGGTCGGCGGGTCACCGAAGTTGAAGGCCATGGGCGCCCCAGCGTAGCGCCAGTTTCCCTCGCCGTGGGGGATGTGCAGGTGCCCCAGGAAGGCGGCCCGGTATCCCTTCAAACTCTCCTCCGGCAGGAGGTACGCATCCCCAAGGACGTCCAGGATATCCTCCCGCTCCTCCGGGGAAAAAAGTTCTCGGCGCACGTACAGATGCCCCACCAGAACTGTGTTCTTCGCCTCGGGGATCCCCCGGCGCAGCGAAGAGAAGACCTCCGGGAAGGGGGTCTCCGGCCCCAACTCCAGCTCCCCCCCATCATCCCCCTCCCGTAGCCGTGGGAAGGAGGGGAAGGGAACAAGATGCAAAAGGAGATCCGCCCCTTTCTGGGGAAAAGCCAGGTGGATCCAGCCGGGACCGGAGTCCAGGACGTAGAAACCGGGGAAGCGACGCAGCGTGTGGGGTACCGTCCGGGGGTAAGCGGCCAGGATGATCCCCTGGGGGATCATGAGGGAGCGGGGGGCCCGCAAGCGCTCCGGGCTGTCGTGGTTCCCGGCCACCACCACCACCGCCCGGGCTCCGCCCTCAGAAAGCTCACTCAAGGTCTCGAAATAAAGCTCCTCGGCCCCGGCGGAAGGGGTATAGGTTTCGAAGACATCCCCGGCTATCACCACCAGGTCTACATCCAGCCGCCGCACCTCCCCGACCATGTTCTCCAGGAAACGCCCCTGTTCCGGGAGGCGTGATCTGCGGAAGAGAGTCTTTCCCAGGTGCCAATCGGCGGTGTGGAAAACCCGGACCCCCATCCCGCTAAAGGAGCCTCACCGGCATGCAGACATAGAGGAAGCCCTCGTCCTCCGGCGCGATATCCCCGGCGGGCTCCAAGAGGCCGGCCCTATCGGGGGCCACGAGCCACAGGGCCACCTGGTCCGAGGCCATCCGCCGCAGGGCATCTATCAGGTACTCCGCCTTGAAGGCGATCTCTATCCCCCGTTCCGGAGGCCGCACCAGCCGCAGCCGTTCTACCCCCTCCCCCTTCTCCCGGGAGGCGGAGGTGATCTCCAGTTCGGGTTCCCCGGCCCTGGCTTTGATGGTCACGGCTCCGGATTCCTCGGCTGCGGTGATCTCCATCCGCCGCAAGGCCGAGAGGAACTCCTCCCGAACCAAGAAAAGGCCGATGTCGTTGTCTCTGGGGATCACCCGCTCGAAGTCAGGGAATTCCTCCTGGATCAACCGGGAGGAGAAGGTCACGGCACCGGAACTGAAATGGAGCTGGCCCTCCTCGTGGTGGAGGGAAACGGTCTCCGCTGCGATGCTTCCCAGGACCCGCATGAGGTCGTTCATGATCTGTGCGTCCACGAGGAAATTCCCTCGGAAGCCGTCGGGAAGGCCCATCACCGGGATCCGCCGCACCGCGAGGCGGTAGCCGTTGGTGGCAGCCAGGATCATGTTTCCCTCCTTGAGAACCATGTTCACCCCGGTGAGGGCCAATCTCGTGGTCTCGGAGGCCTTTAGGGCGGCGAAGGCGGTCTGTTGGATGGCATCGATGAAGGTCTCCCTCTCCAGCTGGCACAGGGGCTCCTGGAGGTCCCGGGGGAGCTGAGGGAACTCATCGGCGGGCAGGGTGAGGAGATCGAAGGTGGAAGGGCCACAACTAAGGCGAACCTTGCCATCCACCGATTCCAGGTGCACCCTGTCCTCCGTTGGCAGGCGGGCCGCCAGCTGCTCCAGGACCTGGCCCGGCATCACCGCCACCCCTTCCTCCTGGACCTCCGCTGGGACCGTGCAACGGATGGCCCTCTCTAGGTCGGTGGCACATAGCTCCAGTTGGTTCCCAGACGCTTGAAAGCGGATGCCGGAGAGGATGGGCATGGCCGTCCTCGCCGCCAGAGCGTGGCCCGCGGTGCGGACGCCGAAGATCAGGTCCTCCCGGAGCACATCCAGTTCCATTTCTACCCCCTTTTCCTCAAGGATACCCCCCATTCCCTTCCCGGGCCAAGGGGAGGCGCCGCAGGATCTCCTGACAGACCTCCTCCGGGGCCTTCGTGCCATCGATGACGTAACCGTTGGGTACCTCCCGCATGAGCTCCAGGTACGCTGCCCGGATCTTGGTGAAGAAGGCTAAGCCTTCCCCCTCGAACCGATCCCGCATCCGGGACCGCTGGAAGGCCACATCCGGCGGGAGGTCCAGGAGGAAGGTGTAGTCGGGCTCTAAGCCGCCGGTCGCCAAATGGTTCAGTTCCCGCACGATCTCCAAGGGAATCCCGCGGCCGTGGCCTTGGTAGGCCAGGCTGGAGAGGGTATAGCGGGAGGAAATCACCCATTTGCCCTCCCTGAGCGTCGGCCGGATCACCTCCTCCACGTGCTGGTGTCTGTCGGCAACCATGAGGAGGAGCTCGGTGAGAGGCCTTATAGTGCGGTTCGGATCCAACAGCAGCCGTCGCAACTCCCGACCCAACTCCGTCCCCCCGGGCTCCCTGGTGGTGATCACCGGTATCCCCCGCCGGGAGAGCTCCCGGGAGAGGAGCTCCAATTGGGTTGATTTCCCCGCGGCGTCCGGTCCTTCCAGGACGATGAAGAGGGGCTTCATTCCCTCCCCCTGAGAAGCCCGATTCCCAAGACCAAGGCCCCGAGGACCAGGGCGGCATCAGCTAGGTTGAAAGCAGGCCAGAAACGGAAGTCAATGAAATCCAGTACGTACCCCCAGAGGGCCCGGTCAACGAGGTTCCCCAGGGCCCCGCCTAGGATCAGGGAGAGTCCCACCCGACTCCATGCCCCGGGCA
>CAYTCK010000065.1:0-6023 GCA_964436445.1 uncultured Thermotogaceae bacterium
TTTCGATCCGTAAGAGCGGACCGGTCGTGGAACGGGGATCACCCCTCGCCCTGGAGCAGGAGGGACAGCTCGATGGCCGAACTGCAGGGGTTGGGCCCTCGACATAGGGTTTCTTGTCCGGCGTATCTCGCGACCCCCAGCGCGGGATCCGGTGATGCCGCGCCCATCGGGAGGGCGTAGAATCAGCTGTGGTGTCGGCGGGGAAGGCGCGTTCAGCGGAAGAGGGAAGGCGGAAGATCGCCTGGGCCAGGGATCACATGCCGCTTTTGGCCCGCATCGAGGCCGAGTTCGCTCGGGAGAGGCCCTTTTCCGGCGTGCGGATCGCCATCTCCATTCACCTCGAGGCCAAGACCGCCCGACTCGCCCTGGCCCTGGCTGCGGCGGGAGCGGAATTGGCCATCACCAGCTCCAATCCCCTCTCCACTCAGGACGATGTGGCGGAAGCCCTGCGAGCGGAGGGCTTCTCCGTCTACGCCGCCCGGGGAGTCCCGGAGGAGATCTATCGAGAGGACCTGAGGCGTACTCTCTCGATAAGGCCACACCTGGTTTTGGACGACGGCGGGGATCTCACGGCTCTGCTTCACGGAGAATGTGCGGCCTCAGGCAAGGATACCATCGGGATCTGCGAGGAGACCACCACCGGGGTCATCAGGCTGCGCAAGCTCGCCTCCAAAGGGAAGCTGCGGTATCCCGCTGTTGCGGTAAACGATGCCCGGATGAAGTATCTGTTCGACAACCGCTACGGGACCGGCCAGTCGACCTGGGATGCCATTATGCGCACCACAAACCTCCTGGTGGCGGGGAAGACGGTGTTGGTTGTGGGATACGGCTGGTGCGGCCGGGGGATCGCACTGCGGGCCAGAGGTCTCGGGGCCAGGGTGGTGGTGGCGGAAGTGGATCCACTGCGGGCCGCCGAGGCCCTGATGGACGGCTTCTCCGTGGCTCCTCTGCGTGAGGCGATCCGTGGGGCGGATCTCTTGATAACGGCCACAGGCTGTAGGGATGTTGTCACTTGGGAGGACATCCTCGCAGCGAAGGACGGGATCGTCCTCGCCAACGCCGGCCATTTCGACGTGGAAATCGACGTGCGTTCCCTCAGGGAACGAGCTGAGGGGCACGTTGTGCGTGATCACGTGGAGGAATTCAGGCTTCCCAACGGAAAAAGGGTGTATCTCCTCGCCCAAGGACGCCTGGTGAACCTCGTTGCGGGGGACGGCCATCCCGTGGAGATCATGGATATCTCTTTTGCCTTACAGGCCCTCTCCTTGAGGTGGTTGTTGCAGGAGGGGAGGGGGCTACCAGCCGGGGTATATCCGGTACCGCGGGAGATAGAGGATGAGGTGGCCAAGCTCTTCCTGGAGGCAAGGGGTGTACGGATCGATACCTTGACCCCGGAACAGCGGGAATACCTGGGCCTCATCTGAGGCCTCACCCTCGGTAGCGGGATAACGCCCAGAGGGAGGCCATCTCCTCCAACTTCACTGCCAGGCGGAGGGCTTCGGAGAGGGTCCACCCCACCGTCACGGCACCGTGTCGGGCGATCAGGACCGCTTTGCCCACGCCCAAGGCCTCGGCAACCGCCTCGGCGAGTTCCCAGGTGCCCGGCTTGGCATGACGCGATACCGGAACACTCTCCCCGAAGAGGACCCTCCCTTCATCGGAGACAACCGGCAGTGGACCCGAGAGGGAGGCGACGATCGCATAGGGAGGATGTGTATGCACGATCGCCCGTACATCGTCCCGGGCCCGGTAAATGGCGACGTGCATCCTCCACTCCGATGACGGGGGGACAGGCATGTCACGTTCGTTATCCCCATCCAAGGGCAAAGACACGATCTGTTGCGGCCGCAGGAGCTCGTAGGGGATGCCAGAGGGGGTGATCAGGATGACATCCCTCACCCTGCAGGAGACGTTTCCTGCACTGCCTTTGACCAGGCCCAGGGACGCCATCTCCCGGGCCACCGCCACAACCCGCCTACGCCAGGGCCGCAGGGAGGGTCTCATGGTAGGGAGGCGTTATCACGCCCATTTCCGTCACAATGGCGGAGATGAGCTCGCCGGGCGTCACGTCGAAGGCCGGGTTCCACGCCCTGGCCCCCTCCGGGGCCAGCCGGCAGCCGTAGGGAACCAGGACCTCCGTTTCTTCCCGCTCCTCGATGGGTATCCCTTCCCCGTTCGGAAGACTGAGGTCCACGGTAGATGTGGGGGCCACGACGTAGAAGGGAATCCCGTGCCTTTGGGCCAAGACCGCCAGGGCGTAAGTGCCGATCTTGTTCGCTGTATCGCCGTTTCTGGCGATGCGGTCAGCTCCCACAAGCACGGCGTCCACCTTCCCCCGTGCCATGAGGAATCCGGCCGCGGCATCAACGATGAGCACGTGAGGGATCCCTTCCCGCAGGAGCTCCCAGGCGGTAAGCCGAGCCCCCTGGAGCCTGGGTCGCGTCTCGCAAACGTAGACGAGATCGAGCCTTCCCTGCTCCCAGGCGGCCCGGACTACTCCCAGTGCGGTACCGTAGCCCCCGGTGGCTAGAGCTCCCGTGTTACAGATGGTGAGGACCTTCGCACCTTGGGGAAGGAGCTCGGCCCCCAAGGTCCCCATCCGCTGGCTGGCTTCGATGTCCTCCCTGTGGATCCTCTCGGCCTCGTCGAGGAGTGCGCGCTGCAACTCCGAAAGCGGAGCGGCCGCATGTCTCTGAAACACCCGCTCCATCCTGGAGATCGCCCAAGCGAGGTTCACCGCCGTGGGCCGGGTAGCCCTCAGCCCTTCGACGGCCTCCCGGAACACCGGTTCGGGATCGGTATCCTGGGGGAGATGCCAAACGGAGAGGACGAGCCCGTAGGCCGCCGCGATCCCGATGGCTGGTGCCCCCCGTACCCGCATGGCCTGGATGGCCTCCGCCACCTCCCGCCAATGCTCGAGACGGAGCCAGACCTCCTCATGAGGGAGCCTCGTCTGATCCAAGAGCTTCATCGCACCGTTATTCCATTGGATGGGCTTTATCATCTCACCTCCCTGGTCTGAAGGCCACGTACTCCCAATGGATATCCCCGCCCTCGACTTCGAAGAGTTCGTACCCCTGGGGGGAACCGTCCATGTTCCTCCCCTCCCAGGAGAGCCCGCCCCCCTTCCACCACCTGCCGCTCAGGGCGCCGGCGATCACCTGGGGGAACTTCACATTGAACTCCGCGGTCACGTGTAGGTGCCCGCTGGCGGCCACCTTCACCCGGTGGCCGGAGAGGACCTGTAAAAGCTCCTTGAAATGTTGGCATAGGAACAACGGTACATGGGAGAAGAGCACCAGGGGGGTATCGGGCGGTATCAAAGCCAGATCCTGTAGCAGCCAGTCGAACTGCTCCTGGGGCAACGACTCCCAGGTGGGACATCCGGGATGATTGGTATCCAACACCACGAAGTGCCACCCCCCGTAATTGAAGGAATACCAAGTCGGACCGAGCAATGCCCGATACGCGCCCTTGTGCCAATATGGATCATCGCGGGGGAGCTTACAAGCACAGTCGTTGTTCCCCAACACGTTGAACAGGGGGACCTCCAGGTGCGACATGATGTCGATGTACTCGCCGAAAGCAGCTTCCACTTGGTCGTGTTCGGCGAGGGATCCGGCGGCCATGAGCAGATCCCCGGTGGCCACCACGAAGGCGATATCCGCGGAAGCATTGGCGAAATCGACGAACTGCCTCAGGTTCCCCTCGGCTTTGGGCATCAGATGGATGTCGGTCACTTGGATGAAGCGGAAATGTGTAGGGACATCTATCCGATACAGGGCGAAATGGAGCCCCTTCCCTGGGGGAAGCCAAAACCGATCCGTCCACCAACCGTTCGGTGGAGACACGAAAACGGGTCTGTTCGAGGGGAACTCGAAGGTCCCCCGGGGACCGGTGAGGGACACGGAGGCCCCGTCGCTGATAGGGATGCCAGCGATACCCTTTTCCCCGAGATCCAAAACCCCGTTTCGGTTCGCATCCTCGAACACAACCCCCTGGGAGGCCCCGAAGGCGATGGCCGAGGCGCAGAGGATCCAAAACAACATGGATAGACAGCCGTTCTTCCACTTCACTACCCTCACCCCCCTTGAGGTTAAGGCGGTCGAGGGGGAGCCGGCAACGGGGCCTCTGTTAAAAAATGAGGGGTGTTCTCCCTTTAGGCGAGCTAGGGGTATACCGAATGGGTTTCCGGAAACTCGGGCTCAGTTCCCGCAAGAGGGCGGGGCTTTTTGGGAAAGGGGTGGATCGTGTGGCGGTGTGGTATCGGGGCGGAAAGGTGCCTTCCAAACCCTGGGGGTCACTCGTTGTGGGGGATCTTGAGGGTGCTGCCGCCGATGAACTCCCGCACCAGGTGATCCCCGGGGATGAGGTCATAATCCTGGGTCTCCCACATGGTAAGCCCTTCCACCGCGGAGAGGAGCCCGGAGATCCGCTGGTAGCGGATACGAGCGTCCAGGAAGGCCTCGTAAGGGGCAAGCTCCTCAGGTTTGGGCCAGATCCCGTCTGGAACGAAGTATGGCTTCAGCACTGGAAGATCGAAGGGCATCCCCCCGTTGATCAGGTGATCCGCGAGGCCCATCAGGGGGATGATGGAAAATAGCTCCCCAGCCCGCACATAGTGCCAATGGAGCAAGGTCTGGAGGGGTGGGTGGTTGCGATGTTTCACGTCCCGTAGCATCCGCCGTAGTAGCCGCACGTCGGTGAACTGGGTCAAACGGCCGCTTGTCCCGTCCCCCTCATACATCATGTTGCAAGCCTCGATGTAGATCCGGAACATCTGGGAACGGTCGATCCCCTCGGTCAAAGGTGGGTAGAAACCGTGGAGACAATCGAGGAGCAGGATCTGGTCCCGCTCCAGGCGCACCCGCTTGGTTCCCACACGATCCCCGACCTTGAAATCGTAGATCGGCTTATCGATGGGTTTCCCCTCCAGAAGCGTCTTCAGGTGTCGGTTGATGAGCTGGATGTCCAGGGCCTCCGGGGTCTCGAAGTTGCGGTCGTTGATCCAATCGGTGGGGTGTTCCACCAGGGGCCAGAAGTAATCGTCCAGGTTCAGCATCAGGAACCTCAAGCCCTCCCGCTCCAGCCGTTGAGTGAGTTTCACCGTGGTGGTGGTCTTCCCTGAGGAGGAGGGACCGGAGATCCAGATCATCCGCAGATCATCGCCCCGGTCCAGCCGTTCGAGGATCTTCCGGGCGGCATCGTCCAGGGAGCGCTCGTAGACTTCCGTGGCCTCCTCTATGAGCCACCTGATCCTGCCGGACCGGACGATCTCGTTGAGGCCCTCCACGGTGTCGCAGCCATGGGCCTTGTTCCAGGCGAGGATCTCCTCGTGGAAAGGGGTGGGATAACCGTTTCCCACGAACTGCTCCATGGTGATGGCACCGGCCCGTACCCAGTGCTTGCCCCAACGCCAGCACTCATAGGCGTCGGCCACGGTGACGAAACCATAGCTCCGCAGAACGTGGACGACGGTATCCTGGATCTCCTCGATGGTTGGGGGGAAGTTGGCGATCCAGTGGCGGGGATCCCGATTGAGGACGACGACCACCGTGTCGGAGAGGAACCTGGCGATCCCCTCATCGTCCCCATAGGAGTCGAAGAGATGGTCGTTTACCCCTTGCAGGTAATCCAGTGAAAAACCGCCCACGGAGCGGGCCGCCCGCAGGATGGCAGATAGGATCCTCCCTTGGTCGAAGGGGACCAGCGAACGGTCCCTTTTTTGTACCTTCCGGATGCGGTTTTGAACGCCCATCAAGCAGGGATTATACATCCCGTGCCCCGAGGACAAAGCGAATGATATGTATCATCCGCTTGTGTGTTGGGAATCAATTGAAGTCCTATTGAAACGTCCTCCCCTAGGGACACCCTTGAGACAGCCATGGGATCGAACATCGTCCAGAAGATCATGCGGGCACATTTGGTGGAGGGGCGGATGAGCCCCGGCGAGCCCATCGCCATCCGAATCGACCAGACCCTGACCCAGGACGCCACCGGCACCATGGCCTGGCTGCATTTCT
>CAYTCK010000066.1:0-6006 GCA_964436445.1 uncultured Thermotogaceae bacterium
CGTTCCTGGTAATCGCTGGGTTTGCCCTCGATGAGCCCCGGGAGGTCCACTTCCCAGTTGTAGCGGATCTTTAGCCTTTTGGCCTCTTGGGACATTTCCACGATCTCGGGGGTTCTCGACGGAGAGGCTACCTCCACAAGGAAGGTCCTATCGCCGATGTGGACCACAAGCAGCGTCCACTCCACCCACCCCCTCCCGATCTTGAGCCTCCCCTGGCTCACCTCGACGGCAAAGCACTTGCCCTCCAGGTACTTGCCCAGGGCCAGGATCCTCCTCTCGAGGTCTTTCCGGGCCTCCAGCGTCTGCCGAAATTCCTCAACCTCATCAGGTGCCCGCTGCAGAGCCTCCTTGAGCTCCTCAAGTGTCTTGGTGGATACAGGGATAGTTCCCAGTTCGTAACCCTTTTTGCCGAAGAAGGGTAAATCCACCCGGACAAACCTCTCCACGGTGACAGGGGCGAAAGCCTCGGAATGGAACACGAATCCTTTTGGGGCCCCTTTCTCGTTGTAAACAGGGATCAGCGTGAAGGTCTTCTCCTTCAACGGTTTCTTGGTAGCGCAATCGACGAGCCTTCCCCATACCTTCTCTCCGGGCCTGCCGGGCATGGGGACTTCGAACCTGCCTTGCTGGTCGGTGGTGGCGCTGATGGTGCTCCCCAATGGGTACTCTATCGGCCCAGGCTGTATCGGCGTCACGGTGGTCGCCTGCCACAGACAGATATTCCCCACGTAGATGGTTCGCTGGATTCGCCCCGTTATATCCGTCGAGGAAGTGAAGCGAAGTTTCTCCTTGGGGATCCTAATGGTACCGTATCCAGGCACAGAGACTTCCACCGCGCCGATATCGGTCAACGTGCGGATCGTCGTGTGCCCCTCCTGTGGTATGAGCCGCACGGAGACCCGCACTCCCCGGAGGAGGTCCTTCCCGCAGATGGCGAGGGTCCCGGTCACAACGGTGTCGGGCAGCTCCTCCACAGGCACGGTGAACCGGCCCTGCTGATCGGTGGTGTACACGGGGGTGGTGGGCGGGAGCGTCGGCGTGGGAGTGAGGGTTGCAGTCGTTCCCGTGATCTCCAGGATCACCACGAGTTCGCTCTGTAAACCATAAGCAGGGACGGTGGCCCTGAAGCGGAGTTCGAAGGTGCGGCCGGAAGCATCCATCGGTGGCGTGAAGGTACAGACCGTTTGAGACGCACCATAGTCCATCGTCGGCTGGAAGCTGGCCCAGGAGGGCAGGGAGACGGCATCGATACGGATGGGATAGATGGCGGGGCTCACCGTCGCCGTGAGGGAGATTGATCCCCTTGTTCCGGCAGGTACCCGACAACGTATCGTGTCCGCCGCGATCCGGAAACAGCTTCCTGCTGTGGTGAGCTGGCCGGAGAAATGCAACGATGTCCCCTCACCAGCCGGAGGGGCGTACTGCGCTAATCCCCAAAGGGCCCAGAGGACGATGAATAAGACCACCGGGATCTTCCTCACGCTCACCACCCCCTATCCAGTTCAATCAACGATGGTGAAGTAGAGGGCATCAACATAAGCTCCGTCCACATAAATCTTCACCTCCCAGTGGGAAGGTCTAGGGAGGCGGGCATAGAGCGTTCCCCCGTATCGGAACTCGCTCCAGACCACATACCAATCCCACTTGGTTTGCCCTTGCTGTTTCGGATCGGGGACGTCGTAGCGGAAAAGATGCACCCGCGAGGGCCCCGCTGGATCGTCGAGGTAGTACCAATGGAATTCCACCCGATGCCCCGTATATAAGGGGCCAAGCTTCACCCATGCGACCGCTTTTCCGTCCCGGATAGTGAAGATTGAGGTTCGGTCCACAGGGTCATAGGGAGGGGTACGTTGTACATCCTTGCACATCGTTTTGTCCTTGATCGGCACGACGGTTGAGGGTCCGAACTCGATGACCAGCATCGGTCGCCGGTCCTTCGCGGGGAGGGTCCCTGGGAACGCCCCGGGAGCCGGTCTTCCACCTTCTTTGGAGTAAAATTTGGCCTCGGTGAATTTGGTATAACTCGAGCCTATGGGAATCAGCATCCAACCGTAGTGGGGGATTCCACTTGCCAGCGCATTTCGTACCGAGTTCGTGACGTCGAATTCGGCCCAATCGCCGCTGCTTAGCCCAGAAAGCTTGGCCTGTGTCACCATCACCTGATAATCGTAAGCGTCGTGATGAGTCTCCCACGTGACGGTATCCTCGTCCCAGGGACGGTTTATGGGATAAACAGCTACCACCAGGGAATCCCCGTGGAATTCCCAAACGCAGAGCTTCAGAGTGGCCTTCCTGACCTGAGCGCCGGTTGGGATCTGGGAGAAATCGAATCGGATCATGACGCGGTCCTCGCCGGGATGGACCATCCCGGAGTACTCAGGCGTGACCGTCAAATCGGGACCGGAGCCGTAGTTGTGCGAGCGCCACCTGGAGTAACCGCGGATGGTGGCGTCCTTGATGGGGTAGAGGACCAAAGTCCCTGGCTGGCCGGTGCTCGGGAACAGGTACACCGCCCCCACGTCGTAGGTCCTGTGGGTGGGCGGCCTTCGAGTGGGATCGTATGACGAGAGCAAGCTCTTTATCATGGCCCTCTGGACGCGATAGCCGGGGACGGAGATCTCCACCTGTGTGCCCCGGTACAATCCTTGGTAGTAACTGAGGCTCACGGGTGAATTCGCGATGGGTCGGTGAGTGGTCGCGTCGTAGAGGGTCCCCGTGATTGTGTGGGCCGCATCACTGGTCCTTAGGACCACGATCTCGAAATAACCTCTAGCATCGGTGGTTCCAGGGAATGGCCCTTGCCAGCCGGGGAACCAGGGGACGCCTATCTGCTGGGCAAGGGAACCGAGCCAGACTGGTAGAAAAACCATTAGGAGGAGCGACCTACCTATCCTCCACCTCCTATACCTCATGAAACGCCTCCCAATTGTGTTACACCACACGGAGATCCCTGGTTTCGGTTTTTGCAAAATGATGCAGAAACTTTCAAAGCTATATTATGTCCTGCGCTGGGAGGCATCACTCGGGATTCAGGGGAGGAAGGGGAGACCCTCGAGCCCCAGGGGATCCCAAGGCTCAACCCCTGGTTTGAGTATGTAGTCCTGGGGGTGTGCCGGAGCCCCGGACAGGGAGCTTCATCCCTGCCAGGGGACGAACTTCCCGTGGCCTTCCTCGCCGATGAACTCGCCCTCCCTCACGATCCATTTCCCCCGGGACATCACCGCCACCGCACGGCCCCGGAGCTCCATCCCCTCGTAGGGGGAGAAATCCACGTTCATGTGGAGGTGTCTTGTCTTCACGGTCCAGCGGGCATCGGGATCCCAGAGCACTAGATCCGCATCCGCCCCCCGGGAAAGGCGCCCCTTCCTGGGCCAGAGGCCGAAGGCCTTCGCCGGCCCTTCGGTGAGGTAATACGCGAACTGGCGTGGGGAAATCCGCCCTTTGACAACCCCCTCCGAGAAGAGGAGAGCGGGGAGAAGCTCCACCCCAGGAAGGCCCGAAGGAAGACGTGTTGGATCTTCCGCCCCGGCTTCCTTTTGCTTCCTGGTGAAGGGGCAGTGATCGGTCGACACGGCGGTGAGGAGCCTCCGGCCCAATGCCCTCCACAGGGCCTCGAAATCCACGGGCTTGCGGAGCGGGGGTGTCACGGAGAAGAGGTATCCATCGGGGCGCATGTAAACCCGGTCGTCGAGGAGAAGGTAGTGGGGGCAGGTCTCACCCATGAGGAGTGCCCCTTTACGTTTGGCATCGAGGTAAGCGGCGAGCCCCTGGGCGCTGGAGATGTGGGCGATATAGGTGCGACAGCCGGTCTCCCGGGCGAGGATCCCCACCTCGGCGATGGCCACCTCCTCGGCGACCGCGGGCCGGGCAGAGGGGAAGGGACCACCTCTGGGATCCACGAGCTCGTCTGCCTCGCAGTGGACCATGGCCACGCCGCCGATCTCCCGGATCGCCCCCATGGCGACGCGGAGGTACCCCAAGGGCGTGCGACGGCCTGAGTCCGAATAGGCGGTGTAAAACTTGAAGGAACGCACACCCATTTCCGCCACCCGGAAGATCTCATCCACCCGCTCCGGGGTCCAGCCCACCATCTCCGCCCGGAAGGAGTAATCGATGCAGGAAGGTCTCGCTTCCTCCAGACGTCCCTCCAGGGCCTTCGGGAGGGAGACCTCGGGATGGCCCACGGTGAAGTCCACGAAGGAAGTGACCCCCCCATGGGCTGCCGCAATGGGGCCGGTGCGGAAGTCGTCGGCGGAGCGGGTCCCCGCCACGGGGAGGGAGAAGTGCACGTGGGCATCGATGAAGCCCGGCAAGACGAGGAGCCCACGGGCCTCCACTACCTCGTCCGCTGCGCTGGGCCGGACCTTTCCCACGCGGGCGATCCGTTCCCCATCCACCAGCACGTCGGCCCGGCCGGTCCTCCGGGCCGTGATCACCATCCCATCCTTTATCAGAACCCTCATTTCCCCTCCACGTCTTAAGGTTAAGAGCTCCATTGTCCTCCCACAAAATGCCTGGACCGGAGGAACGGTAGAAGCACAATCGGTATGTGTGAGGGAGTTATTGGATCTTTCGCCAGAGGAGCTCCAGGGGTATTTCGCCTCCCTGGGGGAGCCTCGGTACCGGGCCCGCCAGGTGTTCGAGTGGGCCTGGAAGCACCTCGTCTGGGATTTCTCCCGAATGACCAATCTCCCGGTATCCCTCCGGGAACGGCTCGCCCAGGAATTCACCATCGGGGCCGTCACCCCCGGGGCCACCCTCGTGGACGCTGAGGAGGGGACGGAGAAGGTTCTCCTGGTTCTCCAGGATAGGGAGGCGATCGAAACGGTCCTGATGCGGGAAGGGAACCGTCGCACCGTCTGTATCTCCACCCAGGTGGGATGCCCCATAGGGTGTGCCTTCTGCGCCACCGGCAGGATGGGCTTCCGTCGGAATCTCACGCCCGGTGAGATTGCCCTTCAAGTATTGTTTTTCGCGCGAAAGCTGAAGGAGGAGGGGGAACGGGTCACTCACGTGGTGGTCATGGGGATGGGGGAGCCGCTTCTGAACTACGAGGCCACCCTGAAGGCCATCAGAAACCTAAACCATCCCTGGGGCCTCAACCTCGGGGCCCGGCGATTCACCGTCTCCACGGTGGGGATCGTCCCGGGGATCCTGAGATTGTCCCGGGAGGGGCTTCAGCTGAACCTCGCCATATCGCTTCACGCTCCTTGGGATGATCTGCGGGCCGAGCTCGTGCCCGTAGCCCGCAAGTACCCGATCCGTGAGGTCCTCGCGGCGGCGGAGGCGTATGTCCGCGCTACCAAGCGACGGATCACCTACGAGTACGTGCTCATCGCTGGGGTGAATGATTCCCCCGCCGCGGCCAGGGCGCTGGCACGGCTCCTCAGGGGGAAACTCGCCCACGTGAACCTGATCCCCTTCAACCCCGCTCCTGGACTTCCCTTCAGGCGCCCGGCTCCGGCGGCGGTGGAGACCTTCAAACGGGAGCTTCTCGCCAAAGGGATCGACGTCACCGTGCGGTACTCCCGGGGGATACGGATCCAGGCGGGCTGCGGCCAGCTCCGGGCCAGGGTGTACGGTGCCCCTCGGGGTGGTTTGTCCCCAACCCACGGCGAGTTGTAGTCTTGGAAGAGGAAAGGAGGTGTGATGCTTTCACTCAATCCCAGCGATCTGGGGAAACTCGGCCCTGAGGAGCGGGACCGGGAGATCGCTCGATTGGGCCTGATTGCCGAGCTGGATGCCATCAACCTCTACGAACAACTGGCCGCCGTGGCCACCGATCCTCTGATCAGGAAGGTGCTCCTGGACGTGGCCCGGGAGGAGAAGACCCACGTGGGCGAGTTCCTGGCCATACTCTTGCGATATGATCCCGAACAGCCCCCGGAACTCCAGGCTGGCAAAAGGGAGGTAGAGGAGCTCTCCGACTGAACTCACGTGCTCAACAGGGAAGAGAGCTTCCCGGCTCCATCCCCAGCGGTTGGGGAAGGAGGGCCCTGTTAAAAA
>CAYTCK010000067.1:0-5820 GCA_964436445.1 uncultured Thermotogaceae bacterium
GGGAACTTATAATTCCCCTAAGAGGGATGGTCATGGAACACATCCTGGTGGTGGGCAGTTCCAATACGGACCTCGTGGTGCGTACGGACCGAGCCCCCAGGGCCGGGGAGACGGTGGTGGGAGAGGGTTTCGGGATCGTCCCCGGGGGGAAGGGGGCCAACCAGGCCGTAGCTGCGGCCAGGTTGGGGGCTCAGGTGACCTTCGTTGCCCGGGTGGGGGACGATGATTTCGGTAGGAGGAACCTGGAGAACTACCGCCACGAGGGGATTGATACCCGCTACATAGCCGTTGACCCACGGGAGCCCTCAGGGGTGGCCCTGATCGTGGTGGAGGCCTCCGGGGAGAACAGGATCGTGGTGGTCCCCGGGGCCAATGGACGCCTCAGTCCCTCCGATGTGGAACGGGCCGCTCCCGCTTTTTCCCATACCCGGGTGCTCCTCGTCCAACTGGAGGTCCCCCTGGAGGCGGTGGAGACGGCACTGCAGATGGCGAAGGATAGGGGGGTTTTGACCATCCTGAACCCGGCACCGGCCCGGGCCCTGCCCCGGGAGATCCTCTCCCTGGTGGACTTCCTCACCCCCAATGAAACGGAACTCGAGATCCTCGTGGGGGAACGTGTCTCCGGGCCGGAGGATGCCAGTGCTGCCGGGGAGAGACTCCTGGAGGAGGGTCCCGGCACGGTGATTGTGACCATGGGGGAGCGAGGGGCGCTTATCATCTCGCGCGAAGGGAAGCGCGAGGTCCCCTCCTTCCCCGTGAGGGCGGTGGACACCACCGCCGCCGGTGATGCCTTCAACGGGGCGTTGGCCCTGGCCCTGGCCCGGGGGATGGCCCTCGCGGAAGCGGTCCGTTACGCCTGTGCCGCCGGGGCCCTGGCGGTAACGAAGCCAGGGGCACAGCCGTCCCTCCCCACCGCCGCGGAGGTGGAGGCGTTGCTTTCCGGGGGCTAGGGATGTTGGAGGTAGATGGGGCCAGGGGCTCTGGGAGCGGGACCATCGTCCGGCTGGCGGTGTCGCTGGCAGCCTTGTTGGGGGAGCCGCTGCACCTCTTCCATATCCGCGCCAAGCGCGATAAACCTGGGCTCAGACCCCAGCACCTGCGGGCGGTGCAGGGGGTGGCCCAACTGGTGGGCGGCCGGCTCGAAGGGGCGGAGGTGGGGAGCGAGGAGCTCCGCTTCTATCCCTCGGGGAGGATCACTGCCGGGGAGTACAGCTTCGATATAGGAACCGCCGGCTCCACGACCATGCTGGCCTTCACTCTCCTCCCGGTGGCAGCCTTCGCCCCGGGACCCTGTACCTTCGAGATCCGTGGGGGCCTCTTCCAGGACTTCGCCCCCTCGGCCTTCCACATGCAGCACGTGCTCCTCCCCGCCCTGCGGCGGATGGGGCTGGAGGCGGAGCTGGAGATCGTCCGGCCGGGATACGTCCCCAAGGGGGGAGGGATCATCCGCCTCTCGGTGAAGCCATCGGGAGATCCCCTCTCACCCTTTCTGCGGGAGGAGCTCCACGGGGAACTCCGCTTCTGGGGGATCGCCCTCTCCTCCAAGCTGCGCAAGCGGAAGGTGAGCGAGCGGATGGCCAAACGCTGCCAGGCGGTCCTCAAGCGGCGTGGTATCCGGGCCGACTTCTCCATCCTCCACGACGAGACGGCGGTCCAGCCCGGTGCCGCTCTGGCCCTCTTCGCCGAGGATGCGGATGGCTGCGTCCTGGGAGCGGACCGGGCTGGTGCCCCAGGGCGCCCCGCCGAGGAGATCGGGGAGACGGTGGCCAAGATGCTCCTTGAGGACCTGGATGCCGGCGGGACGGTAGACCGATATCTCGCCGACCAATTGGTGCCCTTTGCGGCCCTGGCCGCCGGGGAGAGCCGTTATCGCATCCCCTTTCCCACCGATCACGTGGAGACGAACCTCTGGCTGGTACGCGACATCCTGGGGGCGGAGGCGAGGCTCGAGGGGAACCTCCTGGTGGTCCGTGGGATCGGCTATGCCCCCTAGGATCAAGGTCCGCGGCATCTACGCCACGGCCCTCACCGCTATCTTCCTGGAGAAGGGCTTTGCGGTGGTCGACCCGAGCCCCGTCATCCGGGATCGCTTCGGCCTGCCCGAGGGGGGCGGGCCCTGGGAAGTCCTCGTCCGTGACCGTAGGGACAAGCAAGGGGTGATGTTGGAAGGGCTGCGGGGTGCGGTGGAAGAGGCGTTGGGAGTTCTGGCGGAAGCCCTGCCCTACGCCCTCTTTCACCCTGTCAGGGAGGAGACATCCATGAGAGGGGCCTTCGCCCGGCTGCGGGAGCTCCGATCGCGCTACGTGGGGGAGTTTCCCAAGCCGGTGAAGGAAGAGCTCGACAGGATCCGCTCCCGTTACGTCATCACCTTGCCGGGGCATCATCTCCTGAAGGCGATCTCCGCCCAGGATGTGGATCGGGCCGAGGAGGAGGCCCTGCGTTGTCCCCAGAGGCTGCCGGAGATAACCCGGGAGGTCTGGCGAAGACTCGTCTATGCTCACTACTGTGCGGGAAAGGCTGTCGTCGTCCGGCACCTGAAGGCCGGCCCCGGGGGATTCACCTGGCGAGGGAAGCTGAGGGAGATGAAGCCAGGGGAGCGTCTCGTCATCGAGCGGCGCTTCCGTCCCGGTGGCCGCTACGATGGACTGGGGGAGCTGAAGGAGGAGGGGGACTTCGGGACGGTGGAGCTCTACGAACGGCGATGGTGGGGCAGGCGCCTCTACTTCCGCGCTGACGGTACCCCTTTGGGCGAGCTTTACAACATCCACACGCCCCCGGAGCTGTACCCGGATCACGTCCGCTATCTGGACCTCGAGGTGGATGTAGTCCTGCGGCCTGGCGCAGGACCGGAGATCATCGACCGTGAGGAACTCCTGCGCAAGGTAGATAAAGGGCTCATCCCCGAGACCCTGGCCCGCCGTGCCCTCGAAGAGGCGGAGGCCCTGGCGGAAGCTCTAGAGCGTCAGGGCCCCGGCTAGGACAACGAGCCCGAGGCTTATGATCGCCGGTGCCGCTAGTTCCCTGATCGTCGCTCCAAAGCTTGTCTTGGCATAAGCGATGGAAACGGATAGACAGGGGTGGATCGGCGAGATGAGATACCCCAGGTAGACGCTGAAGAATGCCAAGGAGAAGCCCCAGGGGTTGAACCCCCCGTATTTGGCGAGGTACACGGGGATCATGATGGAGAGGGGCATCTGTACCCTGCCGGTGGCGAACCCCAGTGCGAAGCCGGCACCCGCGGTAAATGCCAGGGGCGAAAGGGGCAGGGAGCCGATGAGGCCGGGAAGGGGCGTGGCTTGAAAGATCCCCAGATACAGGAACATACCCACGACGATTGCCCCGTAACGCCAGGGCCTTGAGCCAACGACAACCCTGAGCCATTCCCGACACCTAAGCCCCCTTCCGGCCAAGGCCAGGCTGATCCCCACCCCGCATAAGGTGGCGATCTCCGGAGGATGAGGGTGGAGGGTGTACTTGAGGAGAAGGTCGATAAAGGGGGCCACCAGGATCGTCGC
This sequence comes from uncultured Thermotogaceae bacterium, assembly GCA_964436445.1. Classification (GTDB taxonomy): domain Bacteria; phylum Bipolaricaulota; class Bipolaricaulia; order Bipolaricaulales; family Bipolaricaulaceae; genus CAYTCK01. The sequence continues at coordinate 3,516 of CAYTCK010000067.1, forward strand.
CAGGGGACCGAGCACCGCTTTGGGCACCGCCCCCGGCGCGGGAGCCCGGGGAGAGACCCGGCGCAGGAGAAGCAGGTACCCTAAGGCGATGCTCACTGTGACCCAGGGGAGCTGGTAGGGGATCACCTGCCAGACATCGAAGCCCGCCAGCTTCGTCCCCACGATGAGGGCCGAGGAGAGGGGATAGACCAAAAGCAGGATATGTCTGAACCAAACGTTCACCGCAGCCCTAAGGGCCGGAGGTGCTCCTCCTGCCTCCTCCAGGAGCGGTGCCGAAAGCAGTGCCCCGCCCGGCATGGGCAGGAGGCCGAAGATGGCCGGCACCACGCCGTAGAACCAGCGTCGGTCCAGGGGGAGGTTGGCGATGATCCTCCCCATCCGCCCCGTACGCGCGAGCAACGCTCCCACGGCCGGGATGACCATCACCACGGCCGTCAACAACCACATCCCCGGCGAGGACACCGTTTCCGCGGCCGCCTTCAGGAGCCCTGCCGGGGGAAGGGAGAGGAACCCGAGAACCCCCGCCGCGGCGATCAAAGCAGCGCCCAACTCCCAGCGGGAGAGGGAGAAAAGCACAAGGAGCGAGAGACCGAAGCCGATCCAGGCACCCATACCACGGATCAGAAGAGGCCCCGGATCGTCCCATCGGGGTCGATGTCGATCCCCTCCCCGGCCGGGTGGGTCGGGAGCCCCGGGATGGTGCGGATCTCGCCGCAGATCGGATAGAGGAAACCCGCGCCGATGGCCGGTCGCACCTCCCTCACCGGGAGCACGAATCCTCGGGGCCGGCCCACGAGCGCGGGATCGTGGGAGAGGGAGAGGTGGGTCTTCGCCATGCAGACCGGGAGCTTCCCCCAACCCAGCTCCTGGTAGTGAGCCAGCTCCCTCTGGGCTCGGCGGGAGAACTCCACATCCGCCGCTCCGTACATCCTCCGGGCGATGGTGCGGATCTTCTCCTCCAGGGGGAGGTCCAGGGGATAGAGGTAGCGGAAGTCCCCACCGACCTCCGCCGCCTTCATGACTGCCTCCGCGAGCTCCAGCCCCCCCTCTCCGCCCTTCTCCCACACCCTGGACTCGGCCACGGCGCTGGCCCCGGCGGCGATGGCCTTATCCACGATGACTTGGATCTCGGAGGGGTGGTCCTCCGGGAAGCGGTTGATGGCCACGACCACCGGTATCCCGAATGACAGGACGTTCTCGATGTGCTTCTCGAGGTTGGCCGCCCCGGCAGCGACGGCCTCCGGGTCCTCTTGCAGAAGCTCCCGGGGCAGGGGCCTCCCGGGCCTGACGCGGAAACGGCCGGAATGGACCTTGAGTGCCCGCACCGTGGCTACGACCACCGCGGCGTCCGGTCCCCGTCCCAGGACCCGGCACTTGATGTCGGCGAGCTTCTCGAACCCCATATCCGTGCCGAAGCCGGCCTCGGTGACCACGTACTCCCCCAGCCTCAGCGCCAGCATATCGGCCACCACCGAGGAGTTCCCGTGGGCGATGTTGGCGAAAGGGCCGGCGTGGACGAAGGCAGGGCCTCCCTCCAGGGTCTGTACCAAGTTGGGCATCAAGGCATCCCGCATCAGGGCCGCCATGGCCCCGGCCACCTTCAGATCCTCGCAGGTGATGGGCTTCCCAGAACGGGAGAAGGCCACCACCATCCGACCGATCCTCTCCCGCAGGTCCCTGAGGTCCACTGCCAGGGCGAGGATCGCCATGAGCTCGCTGGCGGCGGAGATGTCGAATCCGGAGCGCCGCACGTACCCCCCGCCCAGCCCGATCACGATGTCCTCCAGGGCCCAGCGGTCACAGAGATCCACCACCCGCCGCAGGTAGATCCTGCTCACATCTATATCCAGAGCGTTACCGCGCTTGAGGTGGTTATCCAGAAAGGCGCATGCCAGGTTATGCGCCATGGAGACCGCGTGCATATCCCCGGTGAAATGCAGGTTGATCTCATCCATAGGGACGACCTGGGCGTAGCCCCCGCCGGTGGCGCCGCCCTTGATCCCGAAGACAGGGCCCATGGACGGTTGACGTATACAAACGATGGCCCGTTTCCCCAACCGGCGCAGGGCCTGGGCGAGGCCTATGGCCGTCACCGTCTTCCCCTCTCCCAGGGGGGTAGGGGTGATGGCGGTGACCACGATGTACTTCCCCTGGGGGACATCCCGGCGCTCGGCGATGGCCGAGAGCTTGACCTTGGCCTTGTAGTCGCCGTAGAGGACGAGCTCGTCCCGGCGGAGCCCGAGCTCCTCCGCCACCTCCCAGATGGGCCTGAGCTTCGCCCTGCGGGCTATCTCCAAATCGGAAA
>CAYTCK010000068.1:0-5802 GCA_964436445.1 uncultured Thermotogaceae bacterium
GCTTCCTTCTTGGCCACGCCTGATGTGTTCCCTAAAATCCCTCTTAAGGAGGTGGATCCATGGCGTACGTCACCAAGAAGGAACTCATCGAGAAGATAAAACCCCTGATGGAGGAGCTGGGCAGGAACCTGGAGGAGCTGGAGGCTTCCTTGGACGCCATCCGAGACACCCTGGACCGGATCGACGACGCCATCTCCGAGGCCGAGGAGGATTGAGGATCCACTGTCCCATCAGCCAGAAGGGGGCGGGTTATCACCGCCCCTTTTCTTCCTCCACAGAACCTTCACCGGAACTCCCCGACGCCTCCATCCAGCCGAGGTAGACTGATACAACGAGGATGCGGGCCTGAACCCTCCCACCCCCCGATGTGAAGCCCGCTTTCCCACCTCCACGGGGAGAGGACCCCCCAGTCCCCTCCCCGCCTCTTTCTCCCACGGGATAAGCTCTGGGGGAATGCGCCTGGAGGTACATGGCGTTCCCGGCGATGAGAAGCGGAGCGACCACGATTGCGATGGAGACAGCCAGATCACCCGCCGCACACCGGGACCCTACGACACGGCCCCGAGCCCGAGCAGGCCTGCGAGAGGAGGATCGCGGCGATTCCCCTGGTGGGGCCGACGGAGAGGTTTCTCAGGGGATAGGCGATGCCGCTGGCGAGGACGCCAGGGTGAGGCGCTCCTCGAGGTGCCCGTGTTCCTCATCCTCCACGTGGGAAATCCATCTCCCGATGGCCGCGACCACGTGATCGAGCTCGTCGGCGTCGCTGTGAGTGGGGCCGCCCACAGCTCCCGTACACAGCGGATCCTCCGGACACAGGGACTGGTGAAGACGCAGCCCGAAGGGTGCTATTTCGCTGCGGTTACACCGTGTGCTCCACAGTGCGGAGGCTTCCCTCCTCCAAAGAGGCTTTCCCAAGAGCGTGGTGTGTTGGGTCGGATCAAGCGGCCCCCGAGGTCCCCGAAAAGCAGGGGGAGGAAAGAAAGGGGAGACACTCGCCCCCAATGCTGGGGAACCGCGCCTCACAGGGGCTTCTTGTAGCGTATGACCTCGTCGATGAGTCCGTACTCCTTGGCCTCCTCCGGGGACATGAAGAAATCCCTCTCGGTATCTCGGGCGATCTTCTCGATGGGTTGTCCGGTGTGGAAAGCGAGGATCTCGTTCACCCGTTGGCGCATCTTCATGTACTCGTCGGCACGGATTTTGATATCGGTCACCTGACCGCTCACCGCGCCCCAGGGCTGATGGATCATGATGCGGGCGTTGGGCAGGGCGTAGCGCTTGCCTTTGGCCCCACCAGCGAGGATCAGGGCCGCGGCTGAGGCTGCCATCCCCACACAGATCGTCCGCACCGGACACTTGATGTACTGCATCGTATCGTAGATGGCCAACGCCGCCTGGAGGTCCCCACCCGGGGAGTTGATGTAAAGCTGGATGTCCTTCTCCGGGTCCTCGGCTTCCAGGCTCAGAAGCTGGGCGATGATGTTGTCCGCGGCGCCGGAGTAGATCCCCCCGCCGGCGCTGGCCACGATCTCCCCGGAAAGGAAGATGATGCGATCCTTGAAAAGCCGGGCGAAGGCCCGTTCCCAATAACGCATCAGGCGGAGTTCTTCCTCGTCCCAAAAGCCCTGTAGCTTCATCATCCCTCCTTCGGTTTCCGCACCAGGTGTTCCAGTATCCAATCCGCCGCTCGCTCCAGGATCAACCTGGCCCTCACAGTCCGGGGATCCCACCCGGTCTCCTCGGCGATCCGCTTGACCTCCTGGATATCCGGGATGAGCCCCTTGGCCTCCACGATACGCCGGGCCAGGATCTCCCGCCGCAGCCGGCGGCGGACCATCTCCTCGACCTCCGGCCGTACCTCCTTCTTGCGCCGGTAGGAGGCGAGCTCCTCCTCCACTACCTCCTCCAGGAGGCTCTTCGGGGGCTCCAGGCCTATGGCATCGGCCAGGGCATCCAAGGCCATGAGCCGGAGCCGGAAAAGGCGTTCCTGTTCCTTCTCCCCTCGGATCCTCTCCCGCACCCGCTCCTCGAGGCGCTCCCAAGACTCCTCGCCGTAGTGGGCGGCCACCTCAGCCTCGTCGGGGAGCTCCACCCGGTAGACGCCGGTTATCTCCACGGGAATCTCGTTCCCCTCGTCGTCCTTCAGGACAACGGTCTCCCCGGCACGTCTCCCTTTGAGCCTCTCGCCGATCGTCCCTTCCTTCTTTATCTCCGCCTCGTAGAGGCGGCCCCGATGGCGGAACTGTACCAGATCACCTTCCTCAGCCGGGGTCTCTTTGGGTTCCAGGATCGCGGCGTCCCGGCGCAGCCCCTCCAGGACTTCCCTCACCTCCTCCTCGCTCACCTCCGCTGGGGGAAGTTCCGGGAGCTCCAGGACTATGTCCTCGGGGATCTCGATCTCCGGCAGGACGGAGAAGCGAGCTTTGAAGGAAAGGACCTCCCCGGGCTTGAACTCCACCACCTCCACCCGGGGCGTGCTCACCGGCTCCAACTTCTCCCTGTCCAGGGCCCTGTTTAGCCATTCCCGAATCAGCTCCTCCCGCACCTCGTTACGGAAGGCTTCCTCTCCGTAGTGAGCGAGGACGAGGTTTCTCGGGGCCTTGCCCGGCCGGAAGCCGGGGATGACGACCTCCCTGGATATCCGCCGCAGGACCCTTTCCTCCGCTTCCCGGAGGGCTTCCGGGGGAAGAGTCAGCGTAAGGGTGATTTCAGCATCCTCACGTTCCACAGTGATCTTCGGTTCTTTTTCCATATCCATCCTCGCTGGAATTATACGATCCGGGGTCTCAGAACCCGAAGCCGATGGTTCGCCACAGCCACCAAGCCCCATCGAAAAGCAACCGGAGCAAGGGGGTGAGGTAGAGGAGGGCGAGGAGGATGGGGATCCCCAGGCGCTCCAGGGAGAGGTAACGCCTCCTGGCCTCGGGGGGGAGGAAATAAGCCAGGGCCCGGGATCCGTCCAGGGGCGGGATGGGGAGGAGGTTGAAGAGGGCGATAAGCAAGGAGATCAGTCCCAGATAGGATAGAAAAAGCAGGAACCAACTTCCTGCTGCCCCGGGATCTGGAATCAAGGCCAGAACGCCGTGTCCCAGTCCCGCCGCCAGAAGGGCGATGGAGATGTTGGCCATTGGCCCCGCCAGCCCCACCCAAAGGAGTCCAAGATAGGGATTACGGAAGTAGAGGGGATTTATAGGGATGGGCTTTGCCCAGCCGAGGATGGGGAAGTTTTTGTGAAGCAGGAAGCGCAAGAGAAGCAGGGTCCCTGGGACGAGGATCGAACCCACGGGATCTATATGCCGCAGGGGGTTGAGGGTGAGGCGCCGGGCCAAGGCCGGAGTGGGGTCCCCCAGGCGGAAGGCCACGTACCCGTGGGCGAGCTCATGGGGGATGACGGTGCATATCAAGGCCAACACGGCGAGGAGCGGTTCAAGTATCCCTTCCATCTTCCCCCTCCGGCCGGACCACCATCACTTCCTCCTCCCGGAGCACGAAGGCCCCCGGAGGGGCTCCCCGGGGCTTACGCAGATGCCTCACCTCGGTGTAGCTCACAGCCACCTTTGTATCGTGTCGGGCCCGGGAATGCCAGGCGGCCAGGCGGGCCGCCTCCCGCATGACCTCCAGAGGCACCGGTCTTCCGGCACACTTCACGATCACGTGCGCGCCCGGTACCCCCCGGGCGTGGAACCAGAGATCCCGGGGATGGGCCTTGCGGACGAGAGACTCGTTCTCCCGGGCCGAGCGGCCCACTAGGATCCGGAAGCCCTCCACCACGAACTCCCGGGGGCGGGGCCGCTCCCTGTCCACGGCCCTTTCCTGCCGAGGAGAGGACACCCCCAAACGGAATAGCTCCCCCTCCAGGTACGGGGCGAGGTAAGGACGGTGTTGCAACTCCCGCAGGAGATCCTCCAACTCCGCGATCTCCTCGCGAAGCCGCCTCTCCCTCTTGGGGAGCTCCTCCAAGGCCCGCCGCAATTTCCGTGCCCGCCGATAGAGCCCCTGGGCGTACTCCAGAGGGGATAGCGCGGGGTCCAGGGTGAGCTCCACCGGCCGGCCATCGTATCCCGGGACGAGAACCCGCTCCTTCCCTCTGGGGATCTGGTCCAGACGGGTGAGGATGAGGTCAGCTTTCTCTTTGAGCTCCCGCCAGGAAGCGGCCCTCTCCCTTTCCCCCCGTATCCTCTCCAGGGCCCGACGTTTGCGGCGGATCGCCTCCCGGATGGCGGCCATATAAGCCCGTGCTTCCCCCAAGAACAGGTTTTCCTCCAGGACGCGGTCCAGCGCCTGGTGGAAGTGGGGGAAGGTTTCCCGAGGTTCCCCCAGATCGTCCCGGGGGTAGAAGGAGGCCACGGGTCCCCCCTCGGTGCGGTAGAGATACCCTCGGGGATCGCAGGAAAGGAGCTCCCCGAGGAAGGAGAGGAGCTCCTCCTGGGTGGGAGATCTCCCAAGCCGGGCCGCTAGGGCCCGCCGCACCCCTGGTCCAGCGCCCTGGAGGGGATCGGCCATCCCCCAATCGGCTGGGGCGATTTCCTCTTTCCCCGTGGCCGCCACCACCCTTCCCCCCTGGAGCAGGAGGAGGTTCCCCTTGCGGGGGCGGAAATCGGCCAGGATCTCACCCCCGGGAAAACGAAGCCGCACCAACCGATCGAAACCCGCCTGCTCCAGGGAAAGAAGGCGCTGGCCCCGTAAGTGCTTGCGCACCGCGGCGGCGAATGCCGGGGGCCTGGGGGGAGCGGGCGGACGGAGCTCTGTGAGATGTATACCCTTCCCCAGAGGGTCCAAGGCCAAGGCCCCTCGGGGAGCGAAAAAACGCAGGAAAAGCACTCCCCCCACCTCCTGGGCCTTCCCCAGCCGGGCCCCTATCAGGACACCGGCCTCCCGCAGGGCCATGTGGATATCGACCCCCTCCATTAAGGGATGGCCTCCACGGCGAAGGAGATCTCCGCCTTGAGGGAATTGGAAAGCGGGCAATAGCGCTCCTGGGAGAGTTGGGCCGCCCGGTACAGGTTCTCGTAGGGGACACCTTCAGCCCGGTAAAGGAGCTCCACCCGGGTGAGCACCTTGGGGTGTTCCGGGGCTTGCTCCGCCTTGACCAACACCTCGAACTTCCGGGGCGGGGTACGCATCTTCCGCAGTATGGAAATGACGTCCATACCGGTGCAGGCGGCCAGGGCGATGAGACAAAGCTCCACGGGCTTCGCCGCGGTGCCATCGCCTCCGACGGCCGTGGTGTCTATTACCACCGCGTGGTTCGAGGGCCCCACGCCGATGAACCGCATGTTCTCATGCCAACTTACCCTGACTTCCACCTTATACCTCCAGCCGAGTGTTTTTCCTTATTTCCCGAAGGGTCATTTTAGGGAGAATGGTCCGGAGGGCCAGTGATACTCAAGGGTCCAGGAGGACTCCCCGCCCACCATGAGCTTCACCGCCTCGTCCACAGTGAGCTCGGAGGTCGAGAAGTCGCCCACCTTCTCCCCTTGCGGAGGACCAGGATCCTATCGGCCACGGCGGAGGCCTCCTGCAGAGTATGGCTGATGAAGATGACGCCGATATCCCGTTCCCGTAGCTGTTGTATCAGGTCCCGGACTTTTTTAGTCTTCAGTACCGCCAGAGCCGCCGTTGGCTCATCCATGATGACGAGCTTGGGTTCGGTGTAAAGGGCCCGGGCGATGGCCACCGTTTGACGCTGTCCTCCAGATAGCTCTCCCGCCAGAGCGCCCAAATCCCCGATGTTCACCCGCAGACGCTCCAGGAGAGCCTTCGCCTCGTGCACCATGCGGCGACGGTGGAGGATCGCGAAGA
>CAYTCK010000069.1:0-5700 GCA_964436445.1 uncultured Thermotogaceae bacterium
AGGCGGAGCGGATGATCAAGTACGCCCGGGAGGAGGTGGAGATCCTCATGCGCGAAGGGCACATCAAACCGCCTCCCGAAGGATAATTGGGATGGGTGACCTGTGGTGAGGCAGGCTCTGACGGCGATCGTTGTGGTATTGGGAATGGCCCTTGTGGCGTGGTCTACTGCGGCGGTGTCGAGGTTCATCTGCGGTGAGCTTCCGGCCGGTTGGTCCTCCGAGTTTCCCCTTGTCCCTGGCACCCAGGTCCTCGGGAGCATCGTGAATGAGGACGGAGCATTCGCGTGTTACCTCGAGCTCCCGGCCTGGGATGACGAAACGGCCGTGGCGCTCGTGGAAGGATTTGCCGCAGCGGGTTGGGAGCCCCTTAGCCGGCTAGTCGAACCGGAAAGGACCCTGATTCTCCGCCGGGGAAAGGAGGCATTGTTCATCACCCCGTGGGACAAGGAGCGGGCCCAAGTGACCGTAACCTACGTCCCCGTCGCCAGATGGGATCGGGGCTTCACCTTCGCTCCGCTCTTCTCCCTCTCCCCCCCGGAGGGAGCTACTTTCCTCAGCACCAGCTCCGGCAGGAGCACCGACGGGGCTTGGTTCCACGCCACAGTGGTAAGCGCCCGCCGCACCGATGAGCTCTTCCGGAACTTACACAAGCAACTCCTGTCCCAAGGAGGGGTCCCGGTGGATTCGGGGAACGGAGGGCCCGTGTCCTGGGGGCGCTATACGCTCGAGCACGACAGCGAGCTATGGGGCCTGATCCTGGTGGTCGCCGCAGTGCCGGAGCTCCCGAGCACCTATGAGCTGAGCGTCATGGCGGAGCGACTCAAGTTAGGCCGCTGAGGCCTCCCTGGGCGAGTTCCTCTAGAATGGAGCGCATGGCTTCCAGGGCCTTGCGGCGGTGGGAGATCCTGTTTTTCTCCTCCGGGGACATCTCCGCCAGGGTCCTCGTCTCCCCCTCGGGGATGAAGAGGGGATCGTAACCGAAACCGCCCTCCCCTCGAGGGGTTTCGGCGATCCGGCCCTCGAGCACCCCCTCGGCCGTCCAGGTGCGTCCATCCGGAAGGGCCAGGACGGCCACAGTACGGAACCTGGCCCGGCGATCGGTAACCCCTTTAAGGAGCCCGAGGAGTTTCTCGTTGTTGGCTCGATAGTCCTTGTCTTCCCCGGCGAACCGGGCCGAGCGCACCCCCGGTGCTCCCCCCAGTGCCTCCACCTCCAATCCCGTGTCCTCGGCCAACGCCGGGAGCCCTGTCTCCCTGGCCACGGAAGTGGCTTTGAGGATGGCGTTTTCCTCCAGGGTCCCCCCTGTTTCCTCCACATCGGGGAGGGGGATATCCCTGAAGGTGAGGAACTCCACCCCGGGAATCTCCCCCAGGATGGACAGGATCTCCTCCAGCTTGTGGGGGTTCTTGGTGGCTAGGACGACCTTCACATCTCCACGCCGCGGAGCCTCAACTCACCGGCTAGGTGACAGGCCACGTAGTGCTCGTTGCCCATGTCCACGAACTTCGGTGCCTCTTGGGAACAGATTTCCTTCGCGTAGGGGCAGCGGGGATGGAAATAGCACCCGGGGGGCGGATTGACCGGGCTGGGTACATCTCCCTGGAGGATGATACGCTCCTTCTTGTAGTCAGGATCCGGCACCGGGACCGCCGAAAGGAGCGCCTCCGTGTAGGGATGCATGGGGTGAGTGAAGAGCTCCTCGGTCTCTGCCAGCTCCACGATCTTCCCCAGGTACATCACCGCCACCCGGTCGGAGATGTGCTTCACCACCGAGAGGTCGTGGGCGATGAAGAGATAGGTGAGGTGGAACTCACTCTGCAGGTCCTCCAAGAGGTTCAACACCTGGGCCTGGATGGATACGTCCAGGGCCGAAACGGGCTCGTCACAGACGATGAGCTGGGGATCCAGAGCCAACGCCCGGGCGATCCCGATCCGTTGGCGTTGCCCCCCGGAGAACTCGTGGGGGTACCGGCGCATATGCTCCGGCTGGAGACCCACAGCCTGGAGGAGCTCCTTGACCCGCTCCTCCTTCTCTTTCCCTCGGGCTACCCGGTGCACGACCAAGGGCTCCCCCACGATATCCCCCACCGTCATCCTGGGGTTCAGGGAGGAATAGGGATCCTGGAAGATGATCTGCATCTCCCGGCGCAGGGGCTTCAACTCCCGGGGACGGAGCTTGGCGACGTCTACCACCCGTCCCAGGCGCTTGCTCCTGAAGAGCACCTCCCCGGCGGTGGGCTCGATGAGCCTGAGGATCGTCCGGCCAGTGGTGGTCTTACCGCAGCCGGACTCCCCCACCAACCCCAGGGTCTCCCCCTCCCGGATGAAGAGATCCACATCGTCCACGGCCTTGACCCAACCCACGATCCGGCGGAAGACCCCTTTGCGTACGGGGAAGTATTTCTTCAAGCCCCGCACTTCCAAGAGGGCATCCTCACGCATCTCCACTGCGGTGGTCACCACGTCCCTCCCCCTTTATGCGTAAAGCCAACAAGCGACCTCATGTTCGGGCTCCACCTCGCGCAACGGCGGCGCCTCCCGCCGACAGATATCCATGGCGTGGGGACAACGGGGGTGGAAGGGACATCCCGGGGGAGCATGCAGGGGATCCGGCACGACCCCTTTGATGGGCTCCAAGCGCTTCTTCTTGGTAGCCAAAGAGGGAATGGACTTCAACAGACCCTGGGTGTAGGGGTGCTTGGGCTCGTGGAAGATGGGGCGCACTTTGGCATGTTCCACCACCTTCCCCAGGTACATCACCACCACTTCCTCGCACATCTCCGCCACCACCCCGAGGTCGTGGGTGATGAGCATGATGGCGGCATGGAAGCTCTTCTGTAGGTCACGCATCAGATCCAGTACCTGGGCCTGGATGGTCACGTCCAGGGCAGTAGTGGGCTCATCGGCGATGAGGAGCGATGGATTGCACGATAGGGCCATGGCGATCATCGCCCGCTGTCGCATCCCTCCGGAGAGCTGATGGGGATACTCGTCCACCCGCTGCTCCGGCTCGGGGATCCCCACCTGGCGGAGCATCTCGATGGCTTTTTGGCGGGCCTCCTTCTTGGAGACCTTTTGGTGGAGCATGATGGCCTCCATGATCTGGTAGCCGATGGTGAAGACCGGGTTCAAAGAAGTCATAGGTTCCTGGAAGATCATGGCGATCTCTTTGCCTCGGATAGAGCGGTATTCCCTCCCCTTGGGGTTGAGCTTCGTGAGCTCGATGGGTTGGCCGTCCCGGTGGAAGATGACCTGGCCACCCACTATTTTCCCAGGGGGCATAGGCACGAGGCCCATGATGGAGAGCGCGGTTACCGATTTCCCGCAGCCCGATTCCCCCACCACTCCCAGAGTCTGCTCGGGCTCGATAGCGAAGGAGACCCCATCCACCGCCTTCACCACGCCCTCCTCAGTGAAGAAATAGGTGCGCAGGTCCTTTACCTCTACGAGAGGCATCGGCCCTCCTCAGACGATCAACAGCACCAGGCCAAGGATGAGGAACAACGCCCCCAGGACTCCGATGGCGATCTTCCGGGGATCCTTGGAGACGTCGCGGCCGAAGACGGTGGCCGACATCCCCGCGCCGAAGGCCCCGCCCAGCTCCGCGTGCTCCGACATGTGCCAGAGCACGAGCCCGATCAGGGCGATAGAATCCAAGATAAACAGGGCAAGCAAGAAGCTTCTCATCCCTCCACGCTCCGTTTGGGCATTATAAGCTTTGAGCGCCTCGAGGCCAAAGCCACTTTCCTAGACCACCTTCTTGCGCCGACGCTTGGGATTCACCAGGTCCGAGATCCCCTCCCCGATGAGTCCGAAACCCAAGGAGAGGAAGAGGATCATCAGACCTGGGAAGGTGATGAGCCACCAATATCCCGCTTGGAGGAACCGCTGGCCGTTCTGGATGTCGAACCCCCAATCCGGCGTGGGAGGCGGGAGCCCGTATCCCAAGAAAGACATCGCCGCCTCGGTGAGGATGGCGTCGGCGATGTTGAATGAGGATACCGCCATGATGGCGTTCACCGTGTTGGGGGCGATGTGCCGCAGGAGCACCCGCACCCCCGAAGCCCCCAGGGCCCGGGCCGCCTCCACAAAGGTCTGCTCCCTGACCTGTAACACTTCTGCTCGGGTCACGCGGAAGTAGGTGGGGATGTAAACCACAGCGATGGCCATGATCATGGGCACTAATCCCGGTTGCATAACCGCCACCAAGGCGATGGCCAGGATCATCGAGGGGAAGGAGTAGATGGCGTCCATAGTAAGGGAAAGCACACGATCCAAAAGCCCCCCGGCGAACCCCGAGATCCACCCCAGGATCGAACCCACGGTCAAAGAGATAGCGATCGAGGAAAAGGCCACGACGATGGGTGCCCAACCCCCGGCCAGCACCCGGGAGAGGACATCCCGCTGCAGATGATCCGTCCCCATGGGGTGTGCTAGGGAGGGCGGTGCCAGTCGGGGGAAGGAGTTGTAGCTCTTGATGGGATCATAAGGAAGGATGCCGTAGATGCCGCAGACCACCGCCATCACGATGTAGACGCTGACGATCACGAGCCCCACCTTGAGGAGCGTCTGTCCCCGCAGAGGACGCAGGGCCCGGCGCACAGGGGAGCTCAGGATATCGGCCACGCGCATCAGTACCTCACCCTCGGATCGATGAAGGAGTAGAGGATGTCCACGATGAGGTTGATGGTGGCAATGAAGATACCGATGAAGACGATGGTCCCCTGGATGGCGAACCAATCACGGGCATCCAGGCTCCGTACCAGGAACCCAGCCACCCCGGGCCAAGAGAAGACCGTCTCCGTAAGCACCGCTCCGCCCATGAGGATGGCGAATTGCAGACCGAACACTGTGATGATGGGGATCAGGGCGTTCTTCAGGGCGTGACGCATGACCACCAACCGCTCCCGGAGCCCCTTGGAACGGGCGGTCGTGATATAGTCCGCATCCAGGACTTCCAACATCGCTGCCCTGGTCATGCGCCCCAAAAGCCCTGTTTGGGCGATCCCCAGAGTGACCGCCGGTAGCACCAGGTGCTTCAACACGTCCACAAGGAGTTTTCCGTTCCGCAAGATGATAGCATCCAACACGTAAAACCCCGTGATCCGGTGGAAGGTGAAGGCATAGATGCCCGAGACCCTCTTCGCCACCGGGAGCCACCCCAACTTCACCGCGAAGATCATCTGCAGCATCAGTCCCACCCAGAAGATGGGGAGGGCGAAGGAGCCGATGTGGAAGATCCTGATAGTGTGGTCTATAGGTCTGTCCGCCCGTACTGCTGCCCAGATCCCGGTGGAAAGGCCAAACAAGGCCGCGAAGAACATCCCCCAGATGGCGAGCTCCACTGTGGCTGGCAGCCTGCTGAAGAGCTCATAGAGCACCGGTCGGCCGGTGCGGGATGATTTGCCGAAGTCCCCGTGGAGGATGTTCCAGATGTAATCGACGTACTGAACCCCTAGTGGCCGGTCCAACCCCATCTCGTGGCGCTTCTGGGCTATGAGCTCCGGGGAGACGTTCCGTCCCCCCAGCATGGCCAACACTGGATCCCCGGGCATGATCCGCAGGAGGAGGAAGACCACCGATACCAGGATGAAGACCATGGGGATTGTGAAACTCAAGCGTTGAACGACATATTTGCCGATCCCTCCCATGCCGAATCGGCTGAAGGTTACCCTTTCTGGAGAAAGCACGCAAGAAAGC
>CAYTCK010000070.1:0-5481 GCA_964436445.1 uncultured Thermotogaceae bacterium
GGATGGCTATTTTTAACAGGGCCGGGGGCAAGGTTCTTGCCAAGTGAAGGGGCAGCGATTAAGATTTTTGCGGTATGGCTGGACATTCTAAGTGGGCAAACATCAAATACCGGAAGGAGCGGCAGGACAAGAAGCGCTCCAATCTCTTCTCCCGCCTCACTCGGGAAATCATCATCGCTGCCCGCTCCGACCCCAACCCGGATTCCAACCCCAGGCTCGCCGCGGCCATCGAGCGGGCCAAGGCGGCCAATATGCCCAAGGAGAACATCGAGCGGGCCATCAAGAAGGCCGCCGGGGAACTGGGGGCGGAGAAGTACGAGGAGGTCGTCTACGAGGGTTACGGCCCCGGGGGGGTGGCCATCTGGTTGCGAGCGGTGACCGACAACCGCAATCGCACCGCCGCCGCTGTGCGGCACATATTCGAATCCCATGGCGGATCCCTGGGGACAGAAGGGTGCGTGTCCTGGCAGTTCGAGCGCCGGGGGAAGATACGGGTGGAGGGAATTCCGGAGGGCATGGACAAAGAAACACTGATCATGTCGGGGATCGACCTCGGGGCCCAGGACTTCGAGGAGGACGAAGGGGCCATCATCTTCTACACCGATCCGGCGGACCTGGCCACGGTGCGGGATGGGCTCAAGGAGGCCGGGGCCAACGTCACCCAAGCGGAGTTGGTCATGGTCCCCAAGACCACGGTTCGGGTGGAGGGGAAGGAGGCCGAACAGCTGTTGAAGCTCCTGGAGGCCCTGGACGACCAGGAGGACGTCCAAGAGGTGGTGGCCAACTTCGATATGCCCGAGGAGATCCTGGCCAAGGTCGCTGGCTGATCCTAACCCCTGGGGATGAGGGCCAAAAGCGCCACGATGATGGCCGCGAGGATGATGCCTGTCCGATCGAGGGGTTTGGGTTCGCCTGGGATCCGCACCAATCTGTAGCTGAAGCCCTTATCCCCCAAGGTCACGATCCCCACGGCCTGGGCCCTGTGGCCGGCTTGGACGATGGGTACTTTGCCAACCCAGATCGGTACCTTCAGGAACAGGTGGTCGTGGCCCAAGATGAAGAGATCGCACTCCGGGAATGCTCTGGCCAGTTCCCGAGCCTCTCTCAGGGGCATGTGTCCCAGGAATATCAGAAGATCGTGTTCCGGTGCTACCTTCAGTGCCTCCCTGGCCGCGGGGATGGGGTCCAGGAGCTTTAGGGCGGGCCAAAGGCTCCAGGGGTAGTAAACATCCGGCCATGTCCCCAGGAAGCCGAGGATCAGGACGCGCAGTCCTTTCACCTCCACGAGGAGCCACCGTCTCACCCCGGCCAGCCCCCGCATATTGGTGACCACGATGGGAAAGTGGGCCTCGGCCACGATCCTCTCCAGGGTGGGCCCAAGATACATATCGTGGTTCCCCAGGACCGCAGCGGTGTAACCTACCCTCCCCATCCATTCCGTGATCGCCTCGGCCTCGGGGATACCGGTGAACCGGTACAGGTCCTCGGTGATATCCCCGGCATCGAGGATCAGATCGGCACCCGTTAGGTAGGGTTTCAAAGCGGGAAGCCGGGGCAAGGAGGCATGGAGATCGTTGGTAAAAGCCACCACGAGCTCCCACGGGAAGGCCGGGATCCCCGAGGAAAGAAGGGCGAGCCCTAAAAGTAGGATCCTGCCCAAAGCCACAACCTACCCCCTTCGATCAGCCCCCCGAGCCATCCCGGGCCGGAACGGAACCGGAAACCCATGAAGCTCACAGAACCCAAGGCTCCTTGGAGGGAAAGCCAGCGGAAAAGCGGTAGATCCCAACACAGGGTGAACCCCGATGGGTCCCGGGAGAACCCGAGGAGGAAAGGCCCCGCCGCTCGGCCCAGGACCAACCTGGGAGGGGGGATATCGGCCCAGAGGAAAAAGGGGCCGGGGTTCAGACGGACCCGCAGCGCGAATTCCCTGGGCGTCCCCAGGAGGAGCTCCACCGGGCCCAACGGGAGGATGAAGAAGGCCTGTGGTCCGAAGACCACCTCCCCCTGCCACCCCATGGCCGCCGGCAGGTCGCCGAAGGCCCAGAGCATGAGAACGAGCGTTTCTACCATTTCCTCGTTGGGGACTCCCAGGGCCCCTGAACCCCCGAAAAACCCCTTGGGGAAATATGACGCCGGATACCCTTCCCCGCAACGCCGAGGGAAGAAAAAAGGGGGGCAGAGCCCCCCTTGCGGTTCTGGACCAGAGATCCTTCAGGTCGTCCTGATCTCCCGGCGCATGAAGATCACGTAGGAGATGGCGAAGGAGATGGATGTCAGTGCCAGAAGTCCCACCAGCTGTGGCCAGACGATGAGGAGGCTCTGTCCCAAGGGCAGGGGGTTCGTGGGAATCTGGGCCTCTGTGAGCAGGGCCGCCAAGCCCAGGCCCCGGTAGCTGGGGATGAGGATGGCTGTGGTGGCCTCCTCGAAGAGAGCCACAGGCGAAAACCGCAGGACCCAATCGCGTATATGCTCGTGTTTGGCGAATACCTCGGCCGAGACGCCGGGCTTTATCGGGGCCAACTGGTCCGCCACCAGCCCAGCCACCATGTAGATGAAGAGGGTGAAGAAAAGCCAGAAGGAGATGGATGCCAAGGCGGAGCTGGCCGTCTGCCTGAAGACGATCGAGAAGAGGATCCCCAAACTGAGCCAGAATCCGAGATACACGATGCTTATCACGGTGAACATGGCGATCCGGGAGATCTCCGCCCCATCCGGGGGGAACCCCAGGGAGTAAAGCCCCAACCCGGTGATGATGAGGACGATGCTCCCGACGGCGATGGAGAGGGCGGCGATCCCCGCCAGGAACTTCCCGTTGATCCAGGAATCTCGGTAGATGGGT
Organism: uncultured Thermotogaceae bacterium; assembly: GCA_964436445.1. Classification (GTDB taxonomy): domain Bacteria; phylum Bipolaricaulota; class Bipolaricaulia; order Bipolaricaulales; family Bipolaricaulaceae; genus CAYTCK01. Next base: position 2,843 of record CAYTCK010000070.1, read on the forward strand.
TGTGAGAGGACCCGAGAGACCGTGCCCCGGTTGAACTCGCTGTTTACGGCGTCGAACCCCAGGATCACGCTGATCAGTGGACCGAAGAAGGCAAAGAAGCCCAAGAAGGAAGGGAAGCCGCCACTGCTGCGGGTGAAGAGGCTAAGGTAAACGTACTGACTCTCGCCGCTTGTCTCCAAGGCTTGGATCCCGAGGTAAGCGGAGGCTCCGCCCAGGATGAGGATGAGGAAGAAAAAGATCACGAACCTCCTGCTCCCCAGATGATCCGCGAGTTCCTTCCAGAAAACGGCACGCATGGCTCACTCCTGGAAATAGCGGAGGTAGATCTCCTCCAGGGTGTAGGTATGGCCCCGGAGCTCCAGGAGATCCGCCCCGCCTTGGATCACGGTCCGGGCAAGCTCCTTCCGCACGTCCCTGGAAGCGATCACCTCGATGGTGTCGTCGCTCCAGCTGACCTTCTCCACCCCCTCCAGGGACTCGATCCCCTCGATGAGGGCATCGTTCACGCCCTCCACCCTGGCCTCGAACCGGTACTTCCCTTTTTCTACAACGGCACTCAGCTCATCGACCGTGCCCTGGGCCACGAGCTTCCCCCGGTGGATGATCCCTACCCTCTGACAGACCCGCTGCACCTGGTGGAGGAGGTGGGAGGAAAGGAGGATGGTCATCCCACGCTCGTCCCGGAGCCGGACGATCATCTCCAGGATCTCCCGGGCGCCCTCGGGGTCGATCCCCGAGGTGGGCTCATCCAGGATGACGAACTTGGGCTTCTTGAGGAGGACATCGGCAATCCCCAGCCGCTGGCGCATTCCCCGGGAGAAGGCGCCCACGGGGCGGTCGGCCACATCGGAAAGCCCCACCATCTCCAGTACCTCCTGGATCCTCCTCTTCGCCTCCCGGTCCGGGATCCCGTTCAGACTCGCTGTGTAGCGGAGGTTCTCGCGGGCCGAGAGCTCGTCGTAGAAGCCCACGTTCTCCGGGAGGTACCCGGTGAGCCTCTTCACCTTCAGGGGTTCCCGGGTGGGGTTGTACCCCAGGACCCGGACCTCCCCGGCGGTGGGCTCGGTGAGTCCCAGGAGGATGAGGATAGTGGTGGTCTTCCCCGCCCCGTTAGGGCCGAGGAGGCCGTAGATCTCCCCCTCCTCGATCACGAGGTCCAGGCCGTCCACGGCCTTGACCTTCCCGTAATGTTTCTTCAGCCCCACGGCCTCCACCACCGGGGCCATGCCTACCTCCTCCCCAGCCGCACGAAGATCCCGGTGAGGCCAGCGATGACTACCACGATCACCGCTACCCCCACCCAGCCCCAGGACATGGAGGCGCCCACGGTGACCCGGATGGTGGACGTGGCCCGGTCCTCCTTGCCGGCGGCGGTGATGCGGATCTCGTAATCGCCGGGGATGGCTCGCTCCTTAGGTTTGACGACTACGTCCACTTTCTCCGGCTTCATGGTCTCGGCCAAGGGGGGCAAGGACTCAAGCTTCTCAGGGTTGAACTTCACCTCCCAGTCCTTGGGCTTGGAGGCGTAGAAGGTGATCCCGGTGATGGGGGCCGAGCCTTGGTTCCAGAGGTAGAGGGTGAAGTGGCGCTCTTGGCCGGCAGTGGCCTTGATGTTCCAGGTGTCTCCCTTGCCCAGGACCTCGGCCTCGCTTCCTAGGTGAAGCTCATATGTCCCTGTGACCACTGCTTTCAGGTCCAGGGTCTTCTCCTCGCCCCCGGCTCGGGCGATGAACTTCAGGGGAAATTCCTTCTTCGGAGTGCCGTAGGGCGGGGTAACGACGAACCTGATCCACTCCGAGGAATGAGAACCCACCTTGATGGAGGAGATGTGCTGCTCCGACTTCCAACGGGGGGTGAAGTAAACCCGCCAACCCGGTGGAACCTGGGCCGCGAGCTCCACGATCTGGTCCTTGTCGGAGTTGTTCTTGATCTGGATTTCGAACTCGAAGTCCTTGCCCGCGGGGTTCTCCAGGGACGGATAGTCCACCATGAGCTCCAGGATCTCCTTTTTCTCCTCGGTGGAGGGCTTCTCTTTGGGACGGTAGGTGACCACCAAGGGAATGGTCTTCTTCAGGGCACCATCGGCGGTGGCAGCCTCGAGAGTGAAGGTGTAATCGCCGGCCTCGGCGTCCTTGGGGGGCTTGGCCCGGAACTTCACAGTGACCACGTTGTCCTTCCCCGGAAGGATGTGCACAGCTTGGATCCGGATCCGGGGATAGGAGGACGTCTCGAAGTGAGCGTCCCAGCCCTCTGGTCCCTTCACCGTGAGGGCGATGTCCTCGGGCTGGGAGCCGGTATCCTGGAGTTTCAGGTCCACGTTCACCTCATCGTCTTGTCCCAGGACGATGTGGGGATACGGGGTGTAGAAGGTAAAGCCGCGTTGCGTCCCGCCGTTTTCCTGGGAGAGGGAAACCGCTCCCAGGCCCAAAGCCAGAAGACAAATGAAGAAAAATATCCTCCTCATGCTCACCTCCGTTTCCCTTGGGGAATTACCTCCCAAGAAGCACCCTATTCTACAACCTTCCGTCGGCCCCGGGTCAACCCGTGTCCCTGCGCTGCCACCCTGGGTCCCCAAGGGAGCTGTTATCGGGCGATCCCGGTGATACTGGGTGCAATAGAGCACATCCACATGGCCCGAG
>CAYTCK010000071.1:0-5454 GCA_964436445.1 uncultured Thermotogaceae bacterium
CCCAACAACGGCCGGAACTTCCTGAGGGCCCTGTACAGGGCCCTCTCCGAGGCCGACTGGGTCCGCACTGTGACCCCGGCCGAGTTCCTCGAGGAACACCCCGGGTCCGTTTCCCTGGACCACGTACCCACCGGCTCCTGGGCGGGGGACCTCTCCACCTGGACCGGGGAGCCGGAGGAGGACGAGGCATGGGCGAGGCTCGGGGCCGCGAGGAAGGCGGTGTTCGCGAAGGACCCCAATCCCGAAGCCTTGGATGCCATCTACGCTGCGGAGGGCTCCGATTGGTTCTGGTGGTACGGCAGCGATCAGGACTCCGGCACGGACGATCTCTTCGATTGGCTGTTCAAGGTGCACCTCGTCGCCGCTTACCGGGCCGCGGGCTACACCGATGCCCAGATCCCCCGGGTCCTCTTCTTGAGGCTCCGGACCCCGGTGGTGGCCAACCTGGGCGAGGTGAAGCCCGAGCTCGATGGGGCGGTCTCTTCTCCAGAAGAGTGGTCCGAGGCGGCTTCCTTCACCGGCACCGGGCCAGTGAAGAGGGTATCCCTGGGATACAGCGAGAAGCACCTCTATGTATTGGTGGACCTCGATGTCCCGGCCCGCCAGCTGATCGGAAAGCCCGTCTACATCGAGCTTTACGCCGCAGGAAAGCCCGGTTCCCCAGCGAACGTCGTCTCCAAGCACGCCAGGGCTCAACTGGGCTTCGCACCCTCTTGGGCGGTGGAGCTCGCCTTCGCCAAGGTGCGTTCGGACGGCTCGGGGTATGTGTTCCGTTACGCCGCCGACGGTAAGGGGCACTGGCGTTTCTCCTCCCCGATAAAGACCCTCCTTTTCCGCAAGGCTCAGGTCGGGGATGTGGTGGAGTTCGAGATCCCCTTCGAGGAGTTGGGGATAGAGCCGGGGAAATCCATCACCCTGGCCGTGACCCTGGAAAAGGAGGGGGAGCTCCTGGCCCAGGTCCCCCAACGGCCGATCCTGGCCCGGGTGCCGGCCCTGATCCAGGGGACACGCATCTTCGCCACGGATGATCCAGCGGGGGATGATTTCGGCCTGGGTACCTACGTCTACCCGTTGAACAAGGTGTTCTCCCCCAAGGGCATCTTCGACCTGGTGCGTTACGCCGTCTACGATGCCGGTGACTCCTGGCAGCTTGCCTTCGATTTCACGGCGCTTCCCAACCCCTGGAACGGCCCCCAGGGCTTTTCCCATCCGTTGATCCTCCTCTTCCTGGATGTGGCGGAGGGCGGCTCGACGGAGCTCCCGGAGGAGGCCGCTGCCGCCCAGGTGGCCTTCGATCCGGGGCATCCTTGGGACGTCTTCGTGCGGATCGCCGGCTGGCCCGCTTACGGCCGCCACCTCTGGACCGCCGATGGCAGAGGTCCTTATCTCATAGGCGTCACCTCGGATCCCAAACGGAAGAGGATCATCGTGAACATCCCCAAGGACCTGGTCCCGGTGATACGGGGGTTCCACTACGTCCTCATCGCTTCCCAGGACGGCTACGGCAAGGATTACGTCCGGGCCATCGGGAAGACACCGGGCGAATGGACCGGCGGCGGCTGCCCCGATCCCATGTGGGCCCCACAGATCTACGACTATCTCGCCCCCACTGCGGAGGACCAGAAGAGGATCCTTTCGAGCTATGTCCCCGGGAAACATTACGCCGTCCTGGTGCCGGTTGAGGTCAGGTGAGAGGGGGTGAGAGAGGGAGCGAGCTGCCTTTTCGTTCGAACGATGAAAACCCGTCGCGGATAAAGGAGGGAGCATGCGGAAGTATCTCGTGGCGTTGATCGGCGTGTTGGCGTTGGGGGCTCTGGCCTTCGCGGCGGAGCCGGGGAAGATCCTCATCTGGGCCGACGACACCCGTGCCCCGGTGTTCGAGGAGATCGGGAAGAGCTACACCGAGGCCACCGGGATCCCCGTGGAGGTAGTGGAGGTCGGCTTCTCCGAGATCCGGGGTCAATTCACCACCGCTGCCCCGACCGGTGAGGGACCGGACATCATCATCGGCGCCCACGACTGGGTGGGGGAGTTGGTGGCCAACGGGCTTTTGGCGGAGATCGCCTTGCCCGAGGACTTAAAGGCCAAGTTCGATCCCGTGGCCCTGGAGGCCTTCTCCTTCGGCAAGGCCCTCTATGGGCTTCCCTATGCCCGGGAAGGCGTGGCCCTGGTCTACAACAAGGCCCTGCTTCCCAACCCTCCCAAGACCTTCGAGGAACTGATCGAGTTCGCCCGCGAGTTCACCGACCCCACGGTGCCTCAATACGGCTTCGTGGTTCAGAATCCAGATCCCTACCATGAATTCCCCTTCCTCTCGGCTTTCGGCGGCTACATCTTCGGCAAGGACAAGGAAGGCAAGCTCAACCCCTGCGATGTGGGGCTGGACTCCGAGGGGGCCATCAAGGGAGCTGAGTACCTGGATGCCCTCTTCGAGGAGGGCCTGCTCCCCGCGGGCATAGACTGGAACACCTGGACCAACCTCTTCACCCAAGGGCGCATCGCTTCAGCCATCACCGGGCCCTGGTTCATCGGCATGGCCAAGAAGGCGGGGATCGATGTCGGTGTAATGCCCATCCCCCCCATGCAGGGGCACACCCCCAAGCCCTTCGTCGGCGTGCAGGGCGTGATGGTGTCCGCATTCTCGCCGAACCTGCCGCTGGTCGAGGATTTCCTCTTCAACTATTTCGCCACCGTGAAGACCCAGCTCGAGCTTTACCACCGCGATCCGCGCATCCCGGCCTTCATCCCCGCCTACCAGCAGGTCGCCAGCGATCCGATCCTCAAAGGGTTCGCCGAATCCATAGCTCACGGTGTGCCCATGCCCAACATCCCCCAGATGTCGGCGGTGTGGGGCGCGTGGACCGACGCCATGGCCGCCATCGGTGACCAAAAGCTCGAGCCCGCCGAGGCCCTCAAGCAGGCCGCCGAGGCCATTCGCGAGACACTGGGCTGCGAAAAGCAGTGAGAAACAACAGGGGGCGGGGAGCTCCCCGCCCCCTTTCTTCCCCGAAAGGAGCGTGAACCGCGAAGGTGCGCATCCCGGGGTTCGATCCCCTGTGGAAGCTCCTCTTGAAGATCGTCCTCCTGGGACTTTTGGACGCTTTCGCCGTCTATCTCTCGGTCCTCTTGGTCCTGGACGGTAGCTGGTACTTCGTGCCCTTCCTCGCCCTCGGGGCCGGGGGGATCACGGCATTGGTTCTCTTTCCCGGGGCCTATCCCTTCCGCTACCTCGCCCCGGGCCTCTTCTTTCTGGTTGTGATGGTCGTCACACCTGTGGCCTATAACGTTTACCTCTCCTTCACCAACTACTCCACAGGTCACATCCTCACGAAATCCCAGGTGATCGCGTTGCTCACCGACAGGGAATACGCTCCTTCGCCCCCGGTACGTTATCCCTTTTACGCCTACGGGGACGAGAAGGCATTGTGGGGGCTCGTGGTCGTCACCCCGGAGGGGAATTTCTTCCTTTCCCCCAAAGGAGAGGTGGAGGACCTCGGGAGGCATGAGGTAGTGGACGAGGACTGGGACGGCATCCCGGAGTCGGTGGACGGTCACCGGAAGTTAACGCTGCGGGACTTCCTCAAGCGCTATTACGGAAGTGTCCAGGGGATGCGTTATCCCTGGAAGGACGGTTGGTTGCGCTTGGCTACGCTCCGGGAGCTCGGCTACTTCCTCCCCCGCTACCGTTACGACCCCTCCCGGGACGCCATGGTCGATCAACGCACGGGAAAGGTCTACTTCGCGGTACAGGGACAATTCGTGGCCGAGGATGGGGAAGCGTTGAGCCCGGGGTGGTCCCAGTGGGTGGGACTGGCTAACTATATCCGCCTCTTCTGCGATCCCCGGTTCCGGCGGGCCTTCGGCCGGGTTTTCCTCTGGAACATCGAGTGGGCTTTCCTGAGTGTGGTGCTCAGTTTCGCCCTGGGGCTCGCTTTGGCCGTTCTCCTCAACGACCGGCACATGCACCTGCGCAAGTTCTATCGGTCCCTCCTCATCGTGCCCTACGCCATCCCAGCCTTCATTTCCGTCCTCATCTGGAGGGGTTTCTTCAACACCGACGTGGGGCTTTTCAACCAGGTTTTGAGGCATTGGTTCGGGTTGGAGGGACTGAGGTGGCTGCAGGAACCCCATCTGGCGAGGTTCGCGCTGATCTTCACCAACGTCTGGCTCACATATCCCTACATGATGCTGGTCTCACTGGGGGCGTTGCAATCCATCCCCGGAGAGCTGTACGAGGCGGCGGCCATCGACGGGGCGACCCCCTGGCAGCAGTTCTCCAAGATCACCTTTCCCCTCCTCATGATCTCCATCGCACCGCTCCTCATCGGCTCCTTCGCCTTCAGTTTCAACAACTTCACCATCATCTGGATCATGACCCAAGGGGGGCCGGTGGTGGAGATCGGTTCCCAAGCAGGGGCCACGGACATCCTGCTTTCGTTCGCATACAAACTGGCTTTCTATGGCGCCCGGGGAAATGAATACGCCCTGGCAGCGGCTTTCGGGGTGGTGATCTTCTTCATCATCGCCTCGATCTCGGCCATAAGCTTCAAGTTTACCCGGGCCCTGGAGGAGGTGTCCCGTGGCCTCTAGGCGTGGGAGAGCCCTCAAGCGCTTGTTGCGGCACTTCTTGGCGTGGATTGCCATCGCGTATGCCCTCTTTCCCGCGGTCTATGTCCTGGGAACCGCTTTCAACCCGGTGAACAACCTAGCGACCACGTCCCTTGTCCCCCGGCACCCCTCGGTGGTGAACTTCACGCGGGTCTTCCAACGGGGTCTTGGGATCTGGCTCCTCAACACCCTGAAGGTGGCGGGGATCGCGGCGGTGACCAGTGTGATCTTCTGTGCTTTAGGGGCGTATGCCTTCTCCCGCTTTCGGTTCAAGGGACGCCGTGTGGGGCTTTTGGCCCTCCTTTTGGTCCAGATGTTCCCCCAGACCCTGGCCTTGGTTGCTATCTACCTTATCCTCCATCACCTGGGCCAGTACGTCCCCTGGCTCGGATTGAACACCCACTGGGGACTGATCCTGGTGTACCTCGGAGGTTCCATCGGCTTCAACACCTGGTTCATGAAGGGGTATTTCGACACCATTCCCAGGTCCCTGGAGGAGTCGGCGTTGGTCGATGGGGCCACCCATTTCCAGGCCTTCCGCTGGATCATCCTTCCCCTGGCCCGGCCGATCCTCGTCGTGGTGTTCGTGATCCAGTTCATTACCTTCTACTCCGAGTACTTGATCGCCAACGTGATCCTGAAGGGCCGGGGGATGTACACCCTCTCGGTGGGCCTCTACAACCTGGTGGCGCAGCATTACTCCGACCGTTGGGGGGAGTTCGCCGCCGGGGCGGTGGTGGGGGCGGCGATGGTCCTCGTCATGTTCTATTCCTTGCAATCCCAGATCATCTCCGGCCTCACCCGGGGCGCCGTGAAGGAATGAAGGCTGACCTTCAGACATGAGTT
>CAYTCK010000072.1:0-5142 GCA_964436445.1 uncultured Thermotogaceae bacterium
CCTTTCCCACTGTTCATCCGTCAGCTCATAGCCTTGCTCCCTCATGCCTCAAGATTAGCCAACATACGGGTTTTGAAACCACTTCTAGTGCTCAAAAGGGGCACCTTCTGGATGGCTGTTGGGGTAGTGGGTGGAGATGTACATGTTATCGAGGTATCGGGCCTTATCCACGAGTGCATCCGGCATGGAAACATGTGGCGGCAGCTCCCGGAGGAGCTTGGCCACCACATGTCCCCAGGCCTCCTGCCCGAGGTGTAGGTGAAGCGCCTTGACCGCCTTTTCAACAGCCTGGTGGGCGGCAAAACAGGCCCACTCGTGGCGTCTCTGTGTGCGGGAATCCATCGCTTGAGCGAGATCCCGCTCCGCCTGGAAAAGCCAGTCCCGAGCCCGATTTCCAGAACTCAATCGCACACCCCTTACGCCCCATTTCCATCACAGCCCGGAACCCGTTAATCCATTATGGCCGCTCATGGCCCTCCGACACAAACAGTGATTGTTTTTCATATCCGCTCCTTGCAGCCCTTTGGGTGAGTTCCTTGACTTGAGGGGAAGGGCCCCATCGGCCATGATTCTCGGCTTGAGTCGTCGGGAAAGGAGAAAGGAGCTGGTGAAGATGGGCATCGAACCCAAAGGATTGTCCTTCTTCCCGAAAGAGAAGAAACAAATCAAGGACGACCACGAATACGAGTTGGTAATCGTCGGTGGGGGACCGGCGGGGCTCACCGCCGCCGTGTACGGCGCCCGCAAGAAATTGGATCTCCTGCTCATCTCCAAGGACTTGGGGGGACAGACCCTCCTCACCTCCACCATCGAGAACTACATGGGCTACCAGTATATCACCGGGGAGGAGCTGGCGGCGAAGTTCGAGGAGCAGGTCCGCCAATACCCTATCGATATCGTCACCGGCGAGGAGGTGGAGTCCATCTCCCCGGAGAACGGCCGCTTCAGCATCCGCACGAAGTCCGGACACAGGGTCTTCGCCCAGGCGGTGATCGTGGCCACCGGCAAGCGGTCCCGTCCCTTGAACGCTCCCGGTGAGAAGGAATTCCTCGGCCGTGGGGTGAGCTATTGTGCTGTCTGCGATGCCCCCCTCTTTCCGGACAAGGAGGTGGCGGTCATCGGGGCCGGCAACTCCGGAGCCACTGCGGTGGTGGACCTTCTGAAGATCGCCCGCAGGATCCACGTGGTGGATATCCTCCCCGATTGGCGTGCCGATCCCGTGTTGGTGGAAAGGATCGAGGCTTCCGGGAAGGTGGAGACCCACTTCTCCCGGGAGGTGGTCCGGATCGAGGGTGATAAACTGGTGAACGCCATCGTCTTGCGGCCCGTGGGCGGAGGCCCGGAGGAGAGGATCCCGGTGCAGGGTGTGTTCGTGGAGATCGGTCTGATCCCGAACTCGGAGTTCGTGAAGGGCCTCTTGGAACTCAACGAGGCGGGGGAGATCGTGGTGGATTGTCGTTGCCGTACGAACGTGGAGGGTATTTTCGCCGCTGGGGACGTGACCAGCGTCCCAGAGAAGCAGATCATCATCGCGGCGGGCGAGGGTGCCAAAGCCGCTTTGAGCGCCTACGCTTACCTCATCCACCGCAAGGGAAAATGAGAGGAGGAAAGGATGCCACTTCTCGATGACGAGGTCCGTGCGGAGGTAAAGGGGGAGTTCGCCTCCCTTGTGCGGGGAGTGAAGTTGGTGGTCTTCACCCAGGAGTTCGAGTGCAGCTATTGTGCCGAGACCCGCTCCCTGGCCGAGGAGCTGGCGGAGCTCTCGGACAAGGTAACGGTGGAGGTCCACGATTTCCTCGGCTCCAAATCCCTGGCGGATTCCCTGAAGGTGGACAAGATCCCGGCCATCGTGGTGCTGGGAGATGACGGGAAGGACTACGGTATCCGCTTCTACGGTATCCCAGCGGGATACGAGTTCGGCTCCCTTCTGGAGGCGATCAAGTTGGTCTCCGCCGGGGAGACGGGTTTGAGCCCACGCTCCAAGGAGACCATCAGGAAAATAGAGGTCCCGGTACATATCCAGGTCTTCGTCACCCTGACCTGTCCCTATTGCCCCTTGGCAGTGCAGCTTGCCCACAAGATCGCCTTCGAGAACGAAAGGATCGTGGCGGACATGGTCGAGGCCTCGGAGTTCCCCCATCTGGCCAATCGCTACAACGTCTATGCTGTGCCCAAGGTGGTGCTGAACGATAAGGTGGAATTCGAGGGAGCGCTCCCCGAAGAGGACTTCATCCGCTATCTCCAGGAGGCGGCCAAGGCCTGAGGTTCAGGCCCCTGCAACGAGGGAGCGAATAAGGCGGGCTAACTCATCCGCTGCAGCCTCGAAGGGCCGTGTGGCGGCAAACCTCCGAGCCGCCTCCCCCATGGACGCGAGATCCTCCCCCAGGAGCTCCCGCAGTCCCCGGTAGATCCCCTCCGGGGTGGGGGGGACGATCCTCCCCCAGCCCTCTCGGACGAGCTCACCGGCGGAGCGGTGGGTCGTGGTGAGGACGGGAAGCCCGGCCCCCATGGCCTCCATCAGGGTGAGGCCGTAGGACTCGTGCCGGGAGGGGAAGACATAGAGATCTGCCAATTCGAAGAAGGCCTGTTTCCGGGCGCCGGTGACATAGCCCGGGAAATGAACCTCCACATGCCGCAGACCCTTGCTCAAGGCAAGGAGCCGGCGCATGTAGCTCCGCCCGTGCATAAAGGCCGGTTCCCCACAGATGAAGGCCAAAAGGGGCCTCTTTTCCCTTCTATCCCACAGGCGCAGGGCACGCAAAAGGAGGTCCTGTCCCTTCTCCGGTGAGATCCGGGAGAGGGAAAGGAGCACCGGCCGAGAGCCATCCAAGAGGTAGTCCCTTACCAAGAGCCCTTTCTCCCGTTCCACCTCCTCCTGGGGCACCCCCTCGATCAGGGCTCCCCAGGGAACAGCCCGGACCCTGTGGGGACCGAGCCAGGGATACTCTCGCCGCAAGAGATCCGCCATTTCCCTCGAGGGAACAACCAACAGGTCGCAGTGTCGGGCACAGCGCTCCTGCTTCTCCAGGATAAGTCGGATCACAAGGGGAAAAAAGCGGCCGAACCGGCCCAGGTAGCGCCACATCCGAGCCAGGGAAGGGGCCTCGATCCGGCCGTGGAGGTAGATGTTCGCCACGTAGTCCAGGACATCCACGTGGAAGATAGCCACCTGTCGGTAACCCAGCTTGGCTACGGCGGCGAAGTCCGCGGCCTCGGATATATCGTTGTGGATGACCACCGTCTCCTGCGGGGGGACGCGGCGGGCGAGGTCCCGCAGGAAATCCAACACCCCGCGGCCGAACTGCAGGGAGAAACGGGCGTAGGCACGCACTGAGAAGTCGGTGATCCGCTGCCCCTCGGGGAGATACCAGGGGATCGGATGGTACTCCAGGCCTTCCCAGGTATCCCCCGGACCGGCTCCCAGGACCACCAAGGGAAAGGCCTCCTGTTGGGACCAACGGCGGACCAGTGCTCGCATCACCGCCGCGCCCCCTCCCAGGGGAACCTCACGGAGGTCGTAGCCCAAGTGGGCCCCGGCGACCACCACCAAGGGCTCCGGAGAACGCCTGGGGAGGGGGTCACCCCTCATCGCAGGATGAAGAGGAGGATCAACACGGCTCCCAGGGCGATGAGGGCGGCCTCCAGGGGGCTCAGGATGATACCCCGGGCCGGGGGAAGCCTCTCCAGGGGCGAGGGGCATCCCTGGGCGATGCAGCGGGCTACTTCTTCCTCGATCTCCATCTCCACTGTCCGACCGACCCCCACCGTGGCCACATCCCCCACGAAAACCACCGGGGTCTCCTCGGCCTCGATACCGTAGGCCTGGGCCAAACGCACCATGAGCCGCCACTGGCCAGGATGGAAGGCCACCTCGTGCTCCACCACAGCGAGCTCCGGGTACTTCCCCTTCAGTTCCTTCAGAAAGGCCTTCATCACCGTGCAGTTGGGACATCCCTGGGCCCAAAAGAGATGAAGCTCCACCTCAGCCCCGAGTCCCAACAGAGTAGAAACGATACCGATGACGAAGACCAAAAGAAGCCTTTTCCGCATCACACCTTAAGGATAAGGGCGAGAACGCCCGAGGCCAAGTTTGGCCTTTACCCAACCTCCAAGGCTAAACTGCGGTGGTGGTAGAGTATGGAGGAGATCAACGTCGTCCAATGTGGGATCGGGGAGATCGGGGCCGCGGTCACACGGCTCCTTTTGCGGAAAAGGGGCTTTCGGATCGTGGGCGCCTGGGACATCGACCCAGCCAAGGTGGGGAAGGACCTCGGGGAGGTGGTCGGCTGGGGGGAACCACTGGGTGTGGTGGTAAGCCCCACTCCAAAGGGGGCTTTCCCCCAAGAGGCCGACATCGTCATCCATACCACCGTCTCCAGCCTGGAGGGTGCTCTCCCCCAATACCGGGCCCTGATCCCCTTCGGAGCCAACATCATCTCAAGCTGCGAGGAGCTCGTCTTCCCTTGGCGTCGCCACCGGGCGCTGGCGGAGGAGATCCATGGGCTCGCCCTGGAACACGGGGTCACTGTCCTGGGAGCCGGGGTGAACCCGGGGTTCGTCATGGACCTTTTGCCCTCCCTCCTCAGCGTCGTTTGTCGGGAGGTGGAGGGAATCAGCGTGCGTCGGGTGATCGACGCTGGGAAACGCCGGCCGGCCTTTCAACGCAAGATCGGCGTGGGGATGGATCCTGGGGAGTTCCAGGAGAGGGTAGGTAAGGGCGGAGGCCATGTCGGTCTCCCGGAATCCCTGGACCTGATCGCCGCCTCCCTCGGCTGGGAGATAACCGAGTTCACCACCGATGTTGAGGCCCTGATAGCCGATCGTCCCCTGCGGGCAGGGGATATCGAGGTACCGGTGGGCAGGGTACGGGGACTGCGACAGTGGGCCTGGGGCCGCACCCCGGAGGGAAGGACGATCTCCCTGGAGTTCCAAGCCTGCCTTTGCCCGGACGAGGAGGTGGACGAGATCGTGCTGCGAGGGGACCCGAAACTCGTGGTCCGCTTCCCCGGTGGGATCCACGGGGACATCGCCACCGCCGCCATCCTGGTGAACACGATCCCCGCTGTTCTAACGGCGCCCCCCGGGCTCCTCACCGTGCGGGACCTACCACTGCCGAGTTACTTCGCGGGTCGGAAGGGATGA
>CAYTCK010000073.1:0-4999 GCA_964436445.1 uncultured Thermotogaceae bacterium
TCCCCCGCAGGGAGTTGTTGATGACCGGGGTGGGCCCTCCGCCCATGGCCACAACCACGTTCCTTCCCGCCACGTTCCCCCCTTTCGCCTGGGTATGTTGCTGGATAGGAGTGGCTTATGCAAACCTTTTCCAACCGCTGCGCAAGACGCCGAGAAACTGACAGGGGCTAGCACCTCCCGGGAAACGCCCCTGAAGGGCATGGAGAAATGTCTTATCCTTTTTTATCTCCAACGGTAAGTCGCTGACAGGAGGTGTGGCCTTGACGCTGAGAGAGATAGCGGAACGGGCGCGGGAAGGGACGGCGGTTCCTGTTGGGGAGCGGGATGTGGAGCGAGCCCTCTCCGCCCTCCTCGCCTCGGAGGACATCTGGCGGGTGATCGACCTCTCGGGGGTCCCGCTGATGGCCTTGGTGCGGATACTGAGCGCCCTGCGGGATCTAGGGCTCTTGAGCTGGGACGGGGGCCGGCTGATCCTCACCCGCGAGGGACGGGAATTTACGGAAGAGTTGAGGATCGGGCCGCGCCTCGAGCTCAGGTGCCCCCGTTGCGGCGGTCGGGGTACGGTCTTGGGACCAGTGGAGGAGATCGCTGAGAAGTTCAAGAAGATCGCCGCCGGACGTCCCGAGGCCATCCAGGACTTCGATCAGGGATACGTTACCGAGGAGACCACCCTACAGCGGGTGGCCTTCATGTGGTCCCGGGGCGATCTTTTCGGAAAGGAGATCATCGTCCTGGGGGACGATGACCTCGTCTCGATAGCGGCCGCTTTGACCACTGCTCCCAAGAGGGTTCTCGTCCTGGAGATCGACAAGCGGTTGGTGGATTTCATCGAGGGAGTTGCTCGGGAAGAAAAACTGCCCATCCAGGTGAAACAACACGACCTCCGGGAGCCTCTACCTTCAGAGATCAAGGGGAAATTCGACACCTTTTTCTGTGATCCCACCGAGTCCCTGCGGGGGTTTAAAGTGTTCGCCGAACGGGGCCTAGCGGCCCTAAAGGGGCCTGGGGGAGCGGGGTACTTCGGCCTCACCCATGTGGAAGCCTCCTATACCAAATGGCGGGAGATCCAACGCTTCCTCCTAGAGGCCGGGGCCGCGTTGACGGAAATACGGGACGGCTTCAACGATTATCTGAACTGGCCCTACATAGACCGGATGCGTTCCTGGACCTACCTCCCGGTGCAGCGGGTGCCGGGGAAGCGGGAGATCTGGTATCGTTCCGCCCTGATCCGGGTGGAACTCGTGGAGCCCTTGGCCATCGCCGAGCGGCGCTACCAAGGGGACATCTTCGCCGACGAAGAGGCGGCCACCACTTGAAGCTATGGGATTCGCCGAGGTCAAGCGAGTAGTGCTGGTAAGCGGGGCGGCTGAGGGAGAAACGGAGCTCAACGCGTTCGACAACGCCCTCTTGGCTGCTGGGATCGGGGACCTCAATCTGATCAAAGTGACCAGCATCCTCCCTCCCCACGTGGAGGTGGTCGACGAGGTCCCGGAGCTCCCCCGGGGAGCGTTCGTCCCCATCGTCTACACGTCCGTTTGCTCCGATGTGTCCGGAGAGAGAATCGCCGCCGCGGTGGGGATCGGCCGGGCCTCGGATGGGTTCGGGGTTGTGATGGAGGCGAGCGGGCACTCCCAAGAGGAGGTGGAGGCCGAGGTACGCAAGAAGGTGGAGGAGGCATTCCGGGTGCGCTCCCTGGAACTTACGTTTTTCAAAGTCACCTCGGTGGAACACGTGGTGCGGCGGCGGGGGTGTGTGGTCGCCGCCTGCCTTTTCTTTTAAAATAGTTAAGTGTGCGAATGCCACTTATTCCGGGAAGTGGCGCGGCCCCTGGGGTATCCCCCTGGCGGGCCGCATCTTTAAGAAATCTCCCGGGGAAGGAGGTGAGGAATGAAGGCGCTCGGGAGGCACTTGGTGGTCGAGATGTGGGGGTGCAAAGCCAACCTGAACGAGCCGGAGGAGATCCGGAAGGCCCTGGCCGAGGCGGTGGAGCGGGCCCAGGCCACGAACCTGGGTGTCCATGTCCACACCTTCAACCCAGAGGGGGTCTCCGGCGTGGCCGTAATCGCCGAGTCCCACATCTCCATCCACACGTGGCCTGAACTCGGGTACGTGGCCCTGGACGTGTTCACCTGCGGGGACAAGGCGATCCCCGAGGCCGCCTTGGAGGTCCTGAGGGATCTCTTCCAGCCCCAGCACATGGATGTGCTGGAGATCAAGAGGGGCTTGCGTCCCGAGTGAGATTATGAGTAGCGGCGGAAGACGCGGCGACGATTGGCTGAGCGAGCGGCAGACGGAAGGGGTGGAGCTCGCCTTCCGGGTTCGTCGCTGGCTCGTCCGGGAGGATACTGCCTATCAGCGCTTAGAGCTGGCTGAGACCTACGATCACGGTCTTGTCTTGGCCTTGGACGGCAAAATCATGCTGTCGGAACGGGACGAGCCCTTCTACCACGAGATGTTGGCGCACCCCGCATTGCTCGCCCACGAGTCCCCCCGAAGCGTCCTCATCATCGGCGGAGGGGATGGGGGGACCCTGCGGGAGGTGCTGCGGCATCCATCGGTGAAAGAGGCCCATCTCGTGGAGATCGACGGCCGGGTGGTGGAGGTGGCCCGTCGTTACCTGGAGCGGGTACACCAGGGCGCCTTCGCCGATCCCCGGGTGAGCCTCCACCTGGAGCCGGGGGAGGATTTCATCCGGGAGAAGAGGGAGCATTTCGACGTGATCCTGGTGGATTCCACCGATCCCATCGGCCCTGGAAAGGCCCTCTTCTCCGCTTCCTTCCTCGCCGACTGCCGGAGGGCTTTGCGGGACGGGGGGGTGTTGGCCTTGCAGGCCGGCACCCCCTTCTATTGGCCTGAGGAACTGAAGGAGATCCTCGGGATCCTGGGGAATCTCTTCCCTCACGTGCGGGTTTACCTCGGTTTCGTGCCGGTTTACCCCGCCGGCATGTGGGCCTATGTGCTCGCCGGACTCAGGGATTTGGAACGGGAGGTCGAGCGCTTCCCGGAGCGGTTCGCGGCCCGGGGACTTGAGACCGTTTATTTCACCCCAGAGCTTGGCCGGGCCGCGGCGGTCCTACCGCGCTTCGTTCAAGATGTCGTCCGCACCGCCCTTGAGGAGGCGTGAACGTGACCAGCCGGCACCTTTCTTTTCTCGCTTCCCATATCCCCTATCAGCGGGCAAGGGTCGCCATATTGGGGGTACCCCTGGAACGTACCGTCTCCTTCCGGGGCGGGACCTCCCAAGGGCCGAGCGCCATCCGCTACGCTTCCTCCTCCATCGAGAGCTTCTCTGCCATCTTCCGTTGCGACCTGAGCGATATCGGGGTGTGTGACCTCGGGGACCTGGATCCCGAAGCACCTTTGGGGGATATCCTGGAGGAGCTCTCCCGGGAGACTGAACGGATCCTGCGTGATGGGAAAGGGCTTGTGGTCCTGGGCGGTGAACACACCGTCACCCTGGGAGCAATCCAGGGCGCAACTGCGGCCCTGGGACGGGTGCAGGTCTTGGTCTTCGATGCCCACTCGGATCTCCGGGATTCGTACCGAGGGGAGAAGATCTGTCACGCCACCGTCTCCCGCAGGGTGGCCGAGGTGGCGGAGAGGGTGGTGATCGTGGGGGCCCGCTCGTTCTTCGGCCCCGACTTCGGCGAGGACCACTTCGCCACCTTGGGCACCTTCGCGGAGCGTCTCTCCCGGGAAGATCCCATCTGGCTCTCCCTGGATCTGGACGTCCTGGACCCGGGAATCTGCCCCGGCGTTACCAATCCGGAGCCCGGCGGGTTCTCCTACCGTGACCTCATCGAGGCCTTTCGGGAACTTCGGGGGTTTCGGGTGGTGGGCCTCGATATCGTGGAGCTCGCCCCGCCCTTCGATCCCTCCGGGATCTCGGCTGTCACCGCGGCGAAGTTGGTCCAGGAAGCGATCTGCGCCTTCTGGGGATGAGGCTTAAAGCCCATCCCGAGGACTTCCGGGTGGAGGAGCTCATAAACCTCCCCAAGGGAACAGCCCGTTTCGCCTATTACCGTGTGGAGAAGGTGGGAATCCCCACGCCCCTGGCTCAGTTGTTCCTGGCCCAGGCCCTGGGAGTAAAGCCCAAAGAGGTGTTCCTCCCAGCCCTGAAGGATTCCCGGGCCGTTGCCGTCCAATACGCCTCCGTACCCTTGAGGGGGGACCTCCCCGGAGAGATACACCGGGGCCCCCTGCGGGCGTGGCTCGTGGGATATGGACCCCGCCGGCTGGAGGGAAGGGATCTCTTGGGGAATCGCTTTCGCATTCTCGTCCGGGGACTGAGCCCGGATGGCGCCAGGGCCTTACGCGATGGACTCCTCCGGATAGCAACTCAGGGGTTCCCGAACTACTTCGACGAGCAGCGTTTCGGCTCCCTCTCCCCGCTGGGATCTCCTGGGAAAGCGATCCTCGAGAGGGATGCGGTCGGAGCCCTCCGCTTCTACCTGGCCGAGGAGCTGCGGGGGGATCCCGAAGGAGTACGGGAATTCAAGCGCCTCGCCCGCGAGCACTGGGGTGAATGGGGTTTTCTTTTGGAACGGGCCCCGCGGCCCTCGAACTTCCGCAGTGTCCTCGCCTTCCTGAAGGACCATCCGAGTGATTACCGTAAGGCATTGAACCTCATACCACCCCGACTCCTTTCCCTCTTCCTCTCCGCATACCAATCCCTACTCTGGAACAGGATCCTGGGGCGGTGGATCGTCCTCAACTTCCCCGCGGTGGTGAATCTCGAGATCGCTGGGGAGAATCTTCCCGTTCCCATCTCGGTCCCGGATGGTATCCTGCCTCGGTTGAGGCGTGAAAAGCTCGCGCTCCCCCACAACCGAGCGCGGTACGGGGGCGAGTGGGAGAGGATCGCTCAAGAGGTCCTGGCAGAGGAAGGGATGAACTTCCAGGACCTCAAGGCCCGGATCGTGGAACGGGCGTATCTTTCCAAAGCCGAGCGACCTATATGGTGCTTCCCCGAGGAACTGGAGCTCGGGGAGCCAAGGGA
>CAYTCK010000074.1:0-4896 GCA_964436445.1 uncultured Thermotogaceae bacterium
TCAAACGCGCTTGAAGAGGAGGCTCGCGTTCTGACCGCCGAAGCCGAAGGAGTTGGAAAGGATTACCTTCAGCCCCGGGGCCGGCCGTGGCCTCTGGGGTACGTAATCAAGGTCACACTCAGGATCGCGGTTCCGCCAAGTGACGGTGGCGGGGATCAGGTTCTCCAGGAAGGGGAAGATGGCCGCCGCGGCCTCCACCGCCCCGGCGGCCCCCAAGAGGTGGCCGATCTGGGATTTGGTGGAACTCACCGGGATCTCGTAGGCCCTTTCCCCGAAGAGACCCTTGATGGCCCGGGTCTCCGCTAGATCGTTCAGGAGGGTGGACGTCCCATGGGCATTGATGTAATCCACGTTCTCGATCCCAAGGCCGGCGGAGCGCAACGCCATCTCCATGGCCCTTTTTGCCCCCTCCCCGTCCTCCGGCGGGGCGGTGATATGGAAGGCATCGCAGCTCGCCCCGAAGCCGCCCAACTCTGCCAGGGCCTCCCCCCCGCGGGCCAACAGGTGCTCTTCGGACTCCAGCACCAGGACCCCGGCACCCTCGCCCAACACGAACCCATCGCGCTGGGCGTCGAAGGGACGGGAAGCGGTCTCGGGATCCGGATTCCGGGAGAGGGCACCCATGCGATCGAAGGCAGCGAACACGAGGCGGATCATCACCGATTCCGTACCCCCGGCCAGGGCCCAGTCCACCAAACCTGCCTTTATCCACTGCCAGGCGAGGCCGATGGCATGGCCGCTGGAGGCACAGGCCGTCACCACACCCACGTTCGGCCCTTTGATCCCGAAGGCGATGGCCACCTCCGCCGCCGGAGCGTTGGGCATGAAGACCGGGGCGAAGAAGGGAGATATCCGAGACGGGCCCCGCTCCAGGAGGGCGATGTGGTTGTTCACCATGGACTCGATTGCTCCGATACCGGTGCCGATGGCCACCCCGCCCCGTTCCGGATCCCGGGAGCCAAGACCCGCGTCCTCCAGGGCCAATCTGGCAGCGGCCACGGCGAACTGGGAGGCCCTCCCCAACCTGCGGGCCCGTTTGGGCTCCATAAAATCCCGGGGATCGAAATCCATTACCGGCGCTCCCACCTTGGCCCCGATCCCCTCGAGGTCGTAGATATCGTCCACCCTGCGGATCGCCACCCGAGCCTCCCGGAGCCCCTGGAAGAAGGCCTCCCGGCCGATCCCCAAGGGAGAGACGATCCCCAAACCGCTAACCAGTACCCTCGTCATCGAGGGCCTCCACCCGCTCGGCCAGGATGGTCACCCCGCGAGGCTCTACCCACAGGACTCCCTGACCCACCCGGTAGCGGTGCTCGCCTTGAGATGTCCTTATGCGCAACAGGCCACCCTCCAGGGGGAAGGCAGCCGGCGCATGACGGGGGAGGATCCCAACCCACCCTCCGGTGGTCTCGGCGGCCACAAACCGCGCCTTCCCGGAGAAGACGCTCCCTGTGGGTTCCAGAAGGACACATTCCATGGACAGCATGACGGGGTTAATTTAGCTCCAAGGGAGAGGCGGTGGCAAACTGGCTCAGCGGATCCGGGCGAGGACGAGCTCCCCGCGTTCGGGGGGCTCAGGCCCGATCTCGAAGGCTTTCTCGACCAGGCGCCGCGCCTCCTCCGGCCGCGCCCGCTTTCCCAAGTGCAGCCGGGCAAGAGCCTGGCCCTCCTCTACCTCGTCCCCCACCTTGGCGAGGAGTTCCACCCCGGCGGCGGGATCCACATCTTGGCCCTTCACCTCGCGCCCGGCCCCCAGTAGCCCCGCGGCGACCCCGATCGCCCGGGCGGAGAGCCTCCGCACGTACCCGGCACGGGGCGCTTCGACCTCGATCACCTCTTCGGCCCGGGGGAGCCTCTCCGGATCCTGCACGCAACGGACATCTCCCCCCTGAGCCGCCACGAGCTCCACGAACCTCTCCCACGCGGCCCCGCTGTCCAGCAGCCGTGCGAGCCGTTCGCGGGCGGCGGCCTCGTCCCGCTCCTCCCCCGCCAGCAACAGGAGCTCCGTCCCCAAGGCGAGGGTCACCTCGCGCAGGTCACCCGGTCCCCCGCCGCGGAGGACCTCGATCGCTTGCTTCACCTCCAGGGCGTTCCCCGCCATCCTGCCCAGGGGCTGGTCCATGGCGGTGACCAGGGCCGAGAACCGCTTCCCGAGTTTATTCCCCACCCGCACCAGGGCCTCGGCGAGCTCCTGGGCCTCGGGGAGGGTCCGCATAAAGGCGCCATCACCGCATTTCACGTCCAAGACGATGAGGTCGGCCCCGCCCGCGATCTTCTTCGAGAGCACTGAGCCCACGATCAGGGGGAGGGAGGGGACGGTGCCGGTCACATCACGGAGTTCGTACAGGAGCTTGTCCGCCGGGGCCACATCTCGGGTGTGTTCCGCGATCACAACTCCGATCCGCTTGGCCTGATCGATGATTTCCCGGGGGGAGAGGTCGGTACGTACCCCGGGGATGGACTCGAACTTGTCGATGGTCCCCCCGGTGTGCCCCAGGGCTCGGCCGGAGAGCTTGGCCATCACGTAGCCCGCCGCCCCCATGAGGGGCACCAGGATCAGGGTCACCGTGTCCCCCACGCCACCGGTGGAGTGTTTGTCCACCTTGACCCCGGGGACTTCGGAGAGATCCACCGTCTCACCGCTCTCGGCCATGGCGGCAGTGAGGGCCACCATTTCCTCCTCGGTCATCCCCCGGAAATAGACTGCCATCAGGAACGCGGCCATCTGGTAGTCAGGGATCTCGCCGGCGACGTATCGCCCGATCATCCAGCGGATCTCCTCCGGGGAAAGGGGGTGTCCATCGCGTTTCTTCTCGATGAGGTCCACCATGCGCATCTTACGCTCCTTTCGGACCCTTCAGGTGCCGCTCCAGGCCGGCAGAGGAGAGGTGGCTAGACTCCGTTGGGCCAGAGTTTTGAGCCTATCGACGAAATCAGTCACGGCCGTCCCGGGGTCCACCTCCGGTCCCATGACCTGACGCAGGTGATAGAGGTGTTCTGAGACCCAGATATAAAGGTCAGCCTCGGTGCGACCGGGGAAATAGCGCAAGATCCCGGAGCGGCGGAAGGCCTCTACCAGAGGCTTGTATACGTTGTCGTACCAGGAGAGTACAGCCTCCCGGTAGGGGATCTCTCGTCCCTCCTCCCGGGATTTGAAGTAGCGATGCACCTCGATATGCTCCAAGAGGATCCTGTATTTTCCTAACTCGCTGAACTCGATTCGCTGCTCAGGCCGCAGCTCATCCAGCCCTGTTTGACGCAGGAACTGGGAGTACTCCGCCTTGAGCAGGAGGTCCTTACGGGTGATCCCCGGCTCCAAGGGCACATCGGGAACGAACTCGGTGACATAGGCGTCCACGAACTTCCCGCCCTTCTCCTTGAGGGCAGCGACCCGGTGGTGGCCGTCCTCCACGAAGTAGATCTCTCCGACCTTGTAAAGCCTCACCGGGGGAAGCACCTCACCCCGTTCCAATGCCCGGCACAAACGGATGTATCTGCCCTCCTCGTCCCGGCGCAGGGGAAGGAAGGCACGGGAGAAATCCCGGTAACGGTTGACACTGCCCACGATCTTCTCGATCTCCACCGTCCGGAGACCCAACTGCCGCCATCCCTTGATGCGGATTTTGTCCTTGACCTCAGCGAAGGCCAACAGGCAGTCCCACTCCTTGGGCGATCCTTCTCCCTCGCCCCTCCGTCTCCGTCGGGATATCCAGGACCTTATAGCCGTAAACATGTATCACCTCTGTATCCCCATAGCGCCGCGGCCTGGGATCTGTCATCCGGGGATGGGTATGGCCGTGGATCAAATACTTCGGCCGGTAGCGTTCCATGAACCAGAGAAAAGAACGGAAGCCACGATGTGCTTGATCCTGGGCGTCGTGGATCCCATAGGGCGGCGCGTGAGTGAGGAGGATATCGAGGGCCCTACCCTTTGTCAAGCGATTGCGCCAGAGGCGCGGCGCCATCTTGAATATCTTGAGGCGCATTTCCCATTCGCTGTACTGGTAGGCTGCCCCGGGCCTGTAACGTAGGCATCCGTCCAAGCCGCCGATGAGAAGGCCCTTCACCTGCACGATCCGACCCCCCACATCCACACAGCCTCGGGGCTGCACCAGGATCTCCCCGCTAGAAGTGAGCACCCCCTGGTCGTGGTTCCCGTGGACGTAAAGCAGGGGGACGTTGAGGATACTCACCACATATTCCAGGTAATCGAAGGGCAAGTCCCCACAGGAGAGCACAAGCTCCACATCCCCGAAAACGCGGTCGAGGGAGTCGCTGTAGATCTCCGGACTGACTTCGTCACTCAGCGCCAGGATCTTCATCCGTGGTCGAAAAAGGATTATAATGCTAAACGCCCGATATCGGGGGAGCCCCCTCGAAAGGGCAAACCCGGAGCGATCCGGGGGCGCAAAGCCAACGGACCTCTCTGAGGTGGCCGGGCTGCCGAAAGGGGGTGTTGAGGTGCGGGTTTTTCCGCTGATCGTGGTCGCTTTCCCCCTCGCCTTCGTCTTGGGGGCTATGGCCGCTGGTACCACGGTGGTCGTCCACTGCACCATCGCTCCACGGGCGGTCCTTTCCTTTCAGGGAGAGTCCTTCCAAGAGCTCGTCCTGCCGTTGACGGAGTTTGCCGGAGAGCGACTAGTGATCGCCGTTATGAGCAACGCTCCCTGGGTCCTTTACGGCGCTGCTGTCGGGTTGACGGAGGAGACGAGGGTTCTGTTGGGAACGAGGGAGATATCGCTTCCCATCGGGCGTATTACGGAACCGGTGGCGGAGGGAGAAAAGGGGATATTCCGGCTTTCCCTTGTCCTTCCCCAGGACCTCCCCGCTGAGGCCGAGCTTCTCCTCTCGATCGACATCCGCTCCGTCCCCATTGGTGGATGACTCTCCCCCTAG
>CAYTCK010000075.1:0-4885 GCA_964436445.1 uncultured Thermotogaceae bacterium
GTCACGCATGGGGGAAAGGGCATAACGTTCGATCATGTCACCGGAGGTTATCTTCCCCCATTCACCGGTGTAAGGCCAGCCGTCCCCCTTCCCAAGCCTCCCTTTGTCTGACATCCAATCCCTTTTTGCTTGTGAAGCGACTTTAAAGACATTACACTATCCCGAAAAGAAAGGAAGGGCCGTGGCGATTCAGATAGGGAGGGTCCGCGGGGACACAGTGGAGCTCATCTACCACCCCCGGGAGCATGAGTTACGGGTGGGGGACACCCTCCTTCTGCGGGAGCGGGGGGGCAAGCGGGGGCTGGTGGTTCAGGTGATCGAGTTCCGAAGCGTGTCCCTTCCTTCCCTGATACAGGAGCAACTTCGCTTGGCTCTGGAGGAGAGCCCCGAGGCAGCGCTGGAACTCTTCGCGCGGCTGGCGGGTTACCACGAGGCCGAGCTCAGGAACCTGAACCTTGCCCTGGCCAAGATCCGCAAGCTCGCCGGTTCTCCCTGGGAGGCTTGGGACGGTTGGATTCCACCCCGGGACGTCGTGGTGGAACGGGTACCCTACCGCACCATCATGCGGGAATGTGTCCCGGACTACGGCCATCCCCTACACATCGGGCGCACCCTCCACGGCGAGCCATTTCAGCTGGATGGCCGAGCCCTGGAGAAGGTCAATGTTATCGTAGGGGCTAAGGGATCAGGGAAGTCTCACCTGGCCAAGGTCCTCCTCCTGGAGTTGGTGAAACAAGGGGCTCCCTGTGTGGTCTTCGACCTCAACCGGGAGTACGTCTACCTCCCGCCACACAGGAGGGGAGAGCCGGGCGTGATCCCCCTGCGAGCCGGGGAAGATCTCAAGATGGACCTTCGGGAATTCGGGGTGGACCCCTTCATGACCTTGCTCAGGCGCTTCGGCCTCCCGGAGATCTCGGCCATCAACCTGGAGCACAGGCTACGGGGGTTGTTGGCGGAGATGAGGGAAATGGAGCGGATGGGGAGGAAGCCCCCCTTCATCGGTATCCGGGAGCTTTTACAGCTCGCTGATACCGGGGAGTTCGCGGACTCCGAGGCGGTGAACGCTGCCATCCGCAGCCGTCTGCGGGCGGTCCAGGCCACGGGGCTACTGGCGTCCCGACCTCAGGAGGTGGTATCCCTGGAGGAGCTCTACGGGAGGATCAGGGACGGCGGCGCTTTGATCATCGATATCTCCGGCCTCTCCAACGTGGCCCGTTCCGCCTTCGTCCAGGCGGCAGTGGAGATCCTACGCCGGATCTGCGAACGGGAGATTCGAGAGGGGACCGGCCGTTTCCCCTTCGTCTTCTTCGAGGAAGCGCACCTCTACATCCCCCGGAACACCATCGGTTACCTCGTCACCCGGGCAAGGCACCTGGGGCTCACCACCTTTTTCATAACCAATATGATCGGTGGGCTGGACGAGGCCATCCTCCGACAGGTGGACAACCTCTTCGTGCTGCGCATCCCTTTCGAGGACGATGTAAGGCACCTGGCAAAATGCGCCCTCTTGGACGAGGAAACGCTACAGGCTTTTGTGAAGCGTCTGCGGGATTTCCACGCCCTGGTGGTGGGGAACGCTACTCGGGGGTACCCCCTGATCGCGCGGGTAAAGAGCCTCAAAGGGATACGTACAGCCGGGGAGACCCGCTACTTCTTCGCAGCCCGCCGGGAGGAGCCGGTCTCCCTTTTCGGCTGAAGGAGGTGGAGGTGCGACCGACGGAGGTGCTGCGGGGCCTGGTGGAGGGGAAGCTAGAGCTCCCGGAGGACGGGCTCGGTTTCGTGCGACCATCCACCCTCTCTCAGGGGTGTCTCCTGGCCGTTTGGCACGAACTTTTGGGACATCCCCGGGCCGAGCCCGGCGCCCGCCGGCGGCGGATCATGCAGGCGGGGAACGCCGCCCACGAGCGGATCATGGGGTACCTCAGGCCGGTGCTTTTGGCCCGGGAGCTCCCCTTCTTGGAACCGGAGCTGCGCATCCGGGGCCGTTGTGACGCCCTCCTCAACATCCCTTCTTCCCTGGGGGGAGAGCACGCCGGTTTCTACGTCTTGGAGGTGAAGACCACCGGCTCCCTGGGTTTCTCCGAGATCCGGGCCTCGGGGGAACCGAAGGTGGAGCACTTAAGACAGTGCTTGATCTACATGAGGGGGATCCAGGGGTTCTACGGGATCCCGGTCCGCGGGGGACTCATCTATTACGAGGACCGCGATACTCTGGCCTACAAGGTCTTCCAGGTGGAATACGACGAGGAGCCGCTGCGGGAGCTGTTGGAGCTCCTGCCGGAGGTGATCGCCCTGGCCCGGCGGGGGGAGGAGCCGAAGAACCCCGCTTTCCGCCTTCCCCCGGATCACTGGGCACACCGCTACTGCCCCTATCTCCCGATTTGTCCCTACGGGAAAGAGGCTGTGGCGGCGAGCCCCAGGGAGCTGCCCGAAGCCGTCAAAGCCCGAATCATCGCCCAGGGGATTCTGAACAAGAGGAACAAGGGGACGTCAAAGAAGCGAAAGGGCCTCCGCTCTCTGGAGGAGCTGGCCCGTGAGTTCGGTTGGGAATAGCTTTCAGCGGCAGGGCTCCACGAAGAAGAGGGAAAGGAGGTACTTCCCTTCCCCCCTGGTGCGGACGATGTGGAGCATATAGGTGCAATTTTCCTCACCGCAAGGGGCAACGCACACAGACGCTGGCCCTCCGGAGATATCGGTGAGAACTATGCCACAGGGATCGGTGATGAAGACGTGGTAGAAGAGGCTTCCCAAGGGTTCGAAATAAGCCACCGCAGCCTGGCGGGGTTTGAGAGCGATCTTATACCAATCTTGGTTGTCCTGCATACCATAGCGGTTGAGGATGGCTCCTAGCTCCCCCAGGTAGTGACCTGGCCCCAAGGTCACGGCATCGCTGGGACTGAAGGTATCCGGAAGCTCCACCCGCTCCGTGAGGGATATCCGCCGGATGGCAAGCCCCAACCGCCCAAGCTCCTCCCCATCATGGACGCAGGATACCTCCGGAACGGAGATGCAGGGTGTAACCGGCTTCACGACCACGGGCACATGGGGCTTCGGCTCCTGGGGTGAAGGCGGCGCGCGGTGTGTCTCCTTTCTTCCTAAGTGGAGACTCGCCCGGTTCACCCCGACATGGGGGTCACAGGGCAACATCCGCACGAGCTTGAAGGCCAAGGTCCCACACCCTGCCGGGGCAGCCCAGTTGAGGTCCTTCTCACCGCGATAAACGGTGTACTCCCCCTCCTTCCCCACCGCTTCCATCACCATATCCAAGGCATACCAAGGGGTGCAGCCTGGGGAGCCGTAGAAAAGCCGCAAGTAGAGGCTTCTCTCGGGATAGGGACCGCAGGGACCATAACCCAGTACCTCTAGAGTGAGGACGAACTCGGCCCGGGAGGGGACATCTTCGAAGACCCATTCCGCACTCTGGACGAGCCGAGGATCGTCTAGCCAGTAAAAACCACCGGCGTGGGTGCCATTGCTGGCGAAGCGCTGGAGGCTTATGCCCCAGCCGAGGAGGGGCAACAGCAACCCCAACAGGGATATCATCGCCACGCTCTTCATCTGGCCTCCTTGAGCTCCCATGACTGGTTCCCTCGATGTTGGCAGGAGGGTGTGTGCTCCTGTAAGGGCCCTTTGGGCAAATGGGGGTGACTCACATTACCCCGCCTTAAGATCCTTTGTCCCCAGGCATTGCTCCCACAGGACACCGGGCTTCCGGCCACGGTCGAGCTCCCTCCGACCCTCTTGTCCCGAGGAGGGATGACCCTCTTCCTTGCTAAAATCCGGGGCGGGATAAATTCGGGAAGGGAGGTGATAAGGTGGCCAAACCTATACCGGGCTATATCGTGCGCACCAAAAGTGGCAACGTGAAAGTCCTTTGTGAAGACTGCCTCAAGAAATCCGAGTACCAGGAATTCGTGGACACCTTCAAGAGCATGATCAGCAGCAAGTGTGTGAAGTGTAACCGCTTGGTCCTCATCGTCCCCCGCCAGGGGGGATGAGCCCTCTCGGAAACGGGACCGCCGGGGATCAGGGATCGCGATCCCCGGCGGGAGTTCTACAGAGGAGAGAATCATGCGGAACCCCTTTCTGGTGGGGAAACGTCTCTATCTTCGCCCCTTGGAGGAGGGGGATGTTGAGAGGTGCCAGCGCTGGATCAACGATCCCGAGGTACGGCGCTGGATCACCCGTCGCTTCCCCGTGGGATACCGTCAGGAAGCGGAGTGGCTTCAACGCCAGTACACGTCTCTCACCGATATCGTCCTAGCCATCGTCCTCAAAGAGGGGGATAAACACATCGGCAACTGCGGTCTTCACAAAATCGATTACACCTCCGGCCGGGCGATCCTGGGGATCGTCATCGGCGAGCCGGATTATAGGGGGAGAGGTTACGGTCCCGAGGCCATGTCCCTACTTTTGGACTACGCCTTCGGGGAGCTACGGCTCCACCGGGTGGAACTGGAGGTCTTCTCCTACAACCAGCGGGCCCTGAGGGCCTACCGCAAGCTCGGCTTCCGGGAGGAGGGAAGGAAGAGGGAGGCACATTTTTACAGGGGCTCCTTCCACGATATCGTGATCATGGGGATCCTGGAACGGGAGTGGTCAGAGCGGTACCCCGAGGACGGTGTCTGAGGATTCCCCTAACCATCTCCAAAGAACGGCCGGTATACTTGTTCCTTCAGCCACTTCCCCATCTCCTCCAACCGATTCCTCGTCCCCACGCCTCTCACCTCACACTGTTTACCACACCCTACGTGAGGTTAACAACGCCCGGGCGTCATATCCCATATTCCAAGTAGACTTCGTTGTCTTGAGCGTCCCCCTAACACCCAACACCCGCCATCTGATCGGTGCCCGGAAACGCTCGCTCATGAAGCGGACGGGATAG
>CAYTCK010000076.1:0-4811 GCA_964436445.1 uncultured Thermotogaceae bacterium
GCCCTCCTTGCCTATGAACTCACGAGCATCGCCAGAAAGAAAGCCCTGAGCCATCCAGAGCTTCTGGGGAAGATCAAAGCTGCCTTGGAGATCGGGCTGGCGCTGGATATCCGCTGGACAGAGGTGGACCATCTGGCCGTCCTGGAGTTCGCCCTGGAGAAGGGACTTACCACTTACGACGCTTCCTAGTTGCTGGAATGCCGAAGTGCATCACCGTGATGACCTAAGGCACAAGCCGAGATCCTGGACAAAGCCGCCTTCCCGAAGCCCCGAAGGTCCTGCGGGTAGTGCCCCTTCCGGGTTACGTTAAACCGCGTCATGGCGACGATCAGCGAAGTGGCCAGGATCTTGGGGCTCTCGGAGCGGGCGGTCCGCCTGCGGCTTGACGCGCTCGACGGGGCGATCGACGTATATCTGCGTCGAGGCCCGAATAACACACTGGAATTCACAGGGGAGGCCATAGGCATCCTGCGGCGACTGGAGGAGTTGCGTCGAACTCACGGTATCCCCATACGTCAAGCCGCGGCGATAGTGCGGGAAGAGTTGCTAGGGAACGGCGAAAAGCCTCAACGTCAAACTACGTCAAACCCGTCCGCCCTGGAGGTGGAGGTGCGTTACCTGCGGGAACTGGTGGAGGAGCTGCGGCGGGACCGGGACCATTGGCGGGAGATGGCCCTGAGCCTCCAAGCGGCGCTTCCGGCCCCGCGCCCTAGGCGACGTTGGTGGCCGTTCGGCCGCAGGCGCGCTTAGCGTTTGATCTCCAGTCCTTCCCAGCCCTCAGGAGGGCAGGTATCGGCCTCGTTGCCCCTGAGGGTGATCTCCCCCTCGAGCCTCCCGTAGAAGGCGCAAGGAGCGAACACGAAGCCACAGTAACAGGTGTGTTCCGCGACCCCCAGTTGGCAGCCCTCTACTTCGACCCCTTGGAGCTTCCCGACCGCTGAATCCCCCGCCACGATCCCCACCCCGTATCCCCGGATGGTGACCTTGAAGAGGGTGAAACGCGACTCGAAATCGGCCCAAATCCCTATCCCTTTCCTCGCCTCCCCCTGAAAACGGGAGTTGCTCACAAACACTGCCCCTTCCTCCCAAATCCATATCTCCAGTTGGTCCCCTGTGAAAAGGCATGAATGGATAACGGCACGGGATCTATCCATGACGAAAATGCCGTGCCGATTGTGGGGGCCGAAGGTCGTCTCCAGGGCCTCCAGGGAGGATTCATCCCTCGTATAGGCTCCCTCTGCCCGGTTCCCGTGGACAGAACAACCGATGAGGACCACCCTTGAGTGGTCCAAGGCCTCGAGGCCCCGTTCGTTATCGGTGAGCTCGCATTCGATGAGGGTAACCTCAGCATCGTCCAGCACCCCCACCCCGGCCCCGCAGGGCAGGCGGAAGTTCGGACAATCCTCGGTCGCATAGCCCCCCCTCAGCGTGAGGCCGATCAAGGACACGGAAGCCTTGCCCCTAACCTCGATCACGGCCGTGTTCGGCTCTTTGCTCGAGATAACCGCCCCTTCGCCCACGATCACCAGGTCCTTGGATACCCGCACGTTCTCCTGCCACACCCCGTCCCGAAGGAGGATCAACGAACCCGTCTGAGCCCTGTCTATGGCCTCTTGGATGGACTCACCCGGCCACAGGACAACGATCCCCTGGGAGGAGGCCCCCAGGCCCCAAAGGAAAACGAGGAGAAAAACGAAAAAGATCCGTCCCAGCATCTCACCCTCCCGACGGAAGCACTCTAGCCCTGAGGCCTAAGAGAGGGCAACATGGGTCCGAAGGGGGTGTTGGGGGTGAAGTTCGGACCGGTGCTGGCACTCTTGGGAACTCTCTCCCTTTGCTCCATCCTGGGGATGGCCACGGAGATCGTCGATGTCCGCTGGGAGGCCAATTACTCTAAGAGCCTCTCTACACGTGCGAGCTCATTTCGTACACAGCCAAGATTTTGAGAGATACGATAAAACCGCTTCATGTAGCCTCGCTGATTCGCAAATTACCAGCCAGGGCTCGAGAAACGGTAGCATGTGCAACACCAGCTTCCGGCCGAAACCTCTCATCGGCCTTCCAGATCCTTCCGCATCTGAGCCATCGCCACCCCGACTATGATTATGGCGATGGCAAGGTACTGAACCAGACTCATGCGCTCCCCCAACGCCGGCCAGGAGATGAGGGCAGTACCCAAAGGGCTCAGGTTCAAGATCACATTGGCCTGGGTGGCGGTGAGGTGCTGCAGGGCATGGGCATACAGCAAGTATGCCAGCGCGGTGTTGATGGCCGCCAAGCCGAGGACCACTCCCCATCCCAGGAGGGGCATCCGCGGCAATCCCTCCACCGCGAGGGCCAAAATCAGGAGGACCCCACCCCCAAGCCCGAGGGGGATCGCCGTCAACGGGACCGTTCCCACTTCCTGCCTACGGGCCATCTCCCTCCCCATTACCGGCCACACGGAAAACGCGAGGATCGCGATCCCGAGGACGCCGAGCGCCGTTGGGTCTCCCAACCCGGCGGATGGGTAGAAGAAAAGGGTACTGCCGCCCACGCCCAACGCCACGCCCAAGGTCGGGAGTACCCCCGGTCGCTCCCCAAGCCACACTGCTTCGAAGAGGAGGACGACGATCGGGACAAGCGAGAGACTAAGGGACCCAGCGGTGGCCGGGAGGCTCTGGAGGGAGTAGAAAAGGGCACCATTGCCTATCGTATACTGGGCCAGCCCGATCACGGTGAGTTGCCGCCACACCCGTGGGGAAAGCTCCACGTGTCGGGACCGCAACCAGGGGGCAAGAAGGAGAAACGCTAGGAAATAGCGGAGCCCGGCTACGGTAAGAGGACCTATGTACCGGAGAGCCACCTTGACGCCCACAAACGATGAGGACCAAATGGCCGCAACGAAAACCATTTCGGCCAAGGCCACGAGTTTCACCCGCTTCCCCATTGCCTCGCCCATTTTCCCGCGAATTGAAGAGGGCGCATGGTCCGCCGACGCTTATCAGCGTTGATGTCTCCGGATATAGGGAACGAAGACCACCCCGGCCCGTTACGGGGGTACTCTAGCCCGGAACCCAGGATGGAAAAAATTAGGAAGGAGGCCTTTGCGATGAAGAGCGTGCTAATAGTGCTTTTAGGGGCCCTCTGTTCTGTCCAGGTAGCGGCCACGGAGATCATGGATGTCCGCTGGGAGCCGGATATCGGGGTGATTCACATCCTCCTCGATTCCTGGCCGGGCGTTTGGGACGGCTGGAGGTTTTACCTAAACGGGGTCGAGATCCCCATGGAAGGGGGCTTCGGCAAGCCCGTCATCCGCCCCGACGCTCCCCTCTCCCAGCCGCCCACGGGCCTTTTCGTGGGGAGCCTCCCCTGGTTGAGCGGCCTGGAGAAAGTCGATTTCCCCTGTTGTGGCACGATCCGGCTCTACATTCCCGGCGAGGGCTACACCAACGAGTTCCATTACAACCTCGCGGATCTGGGTTGCAGGACCGCGGCGGAGGTGGAATGCCCCAGGGAATGGACGGTCCACGAGGGGGACCTCGTGATCCGGGAGGGGGAGGTCCACACTATCGAGGGGAAAAAGTTCTTCCAAAAGGGGAACGTCTATGTTCGCGAGGGAGCGACGCTCGTGATCCGGGACACCGAGTTCATGATGGCCCGAGGCGGGGTACCCACGGTACACGTTTATTTCTTCGTCGAACCGGGTGCGAAGCTCATCATCGAAAAAAGCACTATCCGCCACTATCCAGGCGGGACCGAAGCCGGGCTTATCTGTGTCATGAACCGGGGTGAAGTGCGGATCGCCGATTCCGACACCGAGATCCACTACCTCGATATGTCCGACGGAGCTAGCCTCGAGATGGTGAATTCCACGATGGTGAACCCAATCGGCGGGCTGCTGCAGGTGACGGGAGGGAAGACATATGTGGTGGACTCCACCATCGGCGCCCTCGGGCTGTACGTCCCCGCCGGTGCCCATTTGACGGCCTCCGGCCTCCATTCCGGGATGTACTTCGAGAGGTGGGATGTCCACCAACTGATCCCGGAGGCGGACTACGAACTCGTCCTGGAAAGGACGACGCTCCTCAAGGACGAACTCAAAGGGGAGTACCGACACGGCCCTTATGAGCGCGGCTGGATCTTCTTCCTCGATCCCGACTCCCACGTACGGCTCGAAAAATGCGAGCTGAGGAAGGTCTTCCTCGAGATCAGGGACGAGAGGGCGGAGTTCCACGACCTGAAGGTCGGGACCCCATCGAGCCTCGAATACAGGGACATCGTGCTCGAGGGCGTGACCGTGATGGGACAGTGGCCCTTCGAGATCCACAACTCACATGTGACGATATATGACTCGAATTACCTCTTCCTCCAGCCAAGCGGCTACTCCATCGTGGAGCTTGTGCGTTCCCACATGGTGGAGTTCATCCCTCGGAACTTCTTCGGCACAATGATCTTCGAGGATTCCTCCTGGACCGAGGCCGGAGAGATCATCGGCGGGGTCCCCTACCATTCCGAGGCCAACAGCTTCTCCATGCGCGGGAGCCTCAGGATAGAAGGGCTGAGGGAAAACCTCCAGTGGAAGGACGCCTGGGTGAGGAGGGAGTTCGAGCTTTTCCTCGTGGACGAGAGGGGGCGGCCCGTGCAGGGGGCAGAGGTGAGGGTTAGGGGACGCTCCTACCACACCGATAGCCGAGGGCACGCGGCCTTCTGGATCACGTTCAACGAGGAGAACTACGCCGAGCCCACGGAGGTTGAGGTCCGCCTGCACGGGAAGCTTTTGGCCAGGACAACCCTGGACTTCTTCAGCCCCAGCCCCATCGAGTTGCGGG
>CAYTCK010000077.1:0-4769 GCA_964436445.1 uncultured Thermotogaceae bacterium
GTGGACGCCAACGTGATCATCTTCGAGCGGATCAAGGAGGAGCGCCGCACCGGCAAGGCCCCCAAGGCCTGTATCTCTGCCGGGTTCGCGAAGTCGCTTTCGGCCCTTCTGGACGCCCAGATAACCACTATCATCACCGCGGTGATCCTCTTCATGTTGGGCACCGGTCCGGTACAGGGCTTCGGGATCACCCTGGCCTTGGGCGTGGCGGGGTCCCTGTTCTCGGCGCTGGTGGTGTCCCGGCTGCTCCTGGAGACCACCGGGATGGGGATGTTCATTCCGGTGAAGGTGCAGCAGCAAGCTCCAGCGTGAAGAGGTAGAGGGCGCTTTCGGGGTCGAGCCTTCCCTGTTTCATCGCGAGATCGAGCTCCTGGAGCCGGAGCAAGCGCTCCAGGAGCTCTTCCTTTGTGAAGGCCTTCGCCTGTTGGCGCCGCCGACGCCACAGCCATTCCGGACCGGGGGGGATTTCTTCCCCCTCCAAGGAGGCCCGGGCCAGGAGCAACGCCCTTATCTGGCCCACCAAAAGACGGAAGATCCTCTGGGGATCCCAGCCGGCATCCAACAGGGACCGAAGCTCGGCCAGAGCCCGGCTGGGATCCCGCCAGCCGATCCCCTCCAGGAAGCCGTAGGGCGGGGGGGAGGAGAAAAAGAGGAGCTCAGGGATGCGGCCCCGGGAGAGCTTCCCCCCCTTCCAGAGGGAGAGCTTCTCGACCTCCCGTGCCAAGCGCATGGCGTCCCCGCCGGAGGCCTCCACCAACATGTCCACCACGAAGGCATGTACCTTGAGCCCGGCCTCGGTCATAAGCTCCCGGGCCAGCTCCCGCAGTTCCCCTTTGCCAGGCTTGGGGAAATGGATCGCCTCCTCGGCGATCGAGGCCAGAGGCCCTTTGAGATCCCTTCCCAAGAGGAAGAGAGCCGCTCCATTGGGGATCCCTTTGCGCAGGGCCGCGATCAGGCTCCGATCCCCGGCCAGGGGGTCCGCCTGCCGTACCACCACTGCCCGGGTGCCTCCCCCGAAGAGGAGGGGCGTACCCAAGGCCTCAAGGACCGCCCTCCCCTCGGCCTCGTCCCCCCAGAGCACCACCCGCTCCACGGGCCCCAGGGCCGCCAGGCGCCGGGAGAGGGCCCTTTCACAGAGGAAGGGATCCCCCCAGTAGACCCCGAACCTCACGGAACCCATCCCCGGGAGTTTGCCCCCAAGGGCCGGGGGCTTCTAGCGCAGAAGCCGGGAGACGAACCGCTCCTCCCCTAGGATCCCCCGGGGCTTGAAGAGGATGATCACGATCAGGAGGAAACCCACCAGGATGATGCGCAGGGCCCCGGTCTGGACGTCGGTGAGGGGGAGGTAACCGCTCAGGAAGTCGGTGAGGGCCCAGAGCCCCCAGATGAGGAAAGCGCCCAGGATGGCGCCCTTGTTGTTGCCAGCCCCTCCGGTGACCAACATCACCCAAACGATGAACGTACCGTAGAAGGGCTCGAA
This sequence comes from uncultured Thermotogaceae bacterium, assembly GCA_964436445.1. Taxonomy (GTDB): domain Bacteria; phylum Bipolaricaulota; class Bipolaricaulia; order Bipolaricaulales; family Bipolaricaulaceae; genus CAYTCK01. The sequence goes on from CAYTCK010000077.1 coordinate 1,481, forward strand.
CTTCTCCACGCTCAGGAAGCGGGCGTAGTGGGCGTAGAGACTACCAGCCATCCCCATGAGGGCCGCGCCGATCACGAAGGCTTGGAGTTTGAAAGAGGCGACGTTCTTTCCCTGGGCCGCGGCCGCCACCTCGTCCTCCCGGATCGCCCGGAGCACCCGCCCCCAAGGGGAACGCAGGGCCCGCTCCAGGGTGAAGTAAAGGAGCGCGAGGAACCCCAAGACCAAGAGCAGATAGAACCAGTCGTAGGCACCGGCCAAAAGCCGTTCCAACCAAGGTGGCATCCCGGGATGGGAGGCGATGAAGGAGCGGACAGCTCCTTGGATGGGACCCAGGAGGGGGGAAGGGATGTTCTTTATCCCCCAAACCCCGTTGGTGAGCCAGGCCTCGTTCTTGATGATGAGCCGCAACACCTCGGCGATGCCGATGGTGGCGATGGCCAGGTAATCCTCCCGGAGCCGGATGGTTATCCAGCCGATGAAAAGGGCAAGTAGCGCCGAGACCAACGCGCTCCCCAGGAGGCCCACGGGGAAGGGGAGCATCCATCCCCCGAAGACCCGCCAATCCAGGGATCCCGGAGGGGGACCGGAGATCAGGGCGGAGGTGTAGGCCCCAACAGCGTAGAATCCCGCCACCCCGATGTTGAAGAGCCCGGTGTACCCCCACTGGACGTTCAGACCCAGGGTGACCACGGCGTAGATCCCAGCGGTGATGGAGAAGAAGACGAAATAGTTCAAGATCCCCACCAAGATCTCCATCAGCGCCTCCCGAAAAGGCCCTGGGGCCTGAGGATCAACATCAATACCAGGATCCCGAAGGCCACGGCCGGCTTATAAGCGGTGGAGATGAAGGCGGTGGAGAGCTCCTGGGTGATGCCGATGAGCATCCCCCCAGCCATGGCCCCGTAGGGACTCCCGATCCCCCCCAACACCACGGCGGCGAAGAGCGGGAGGAGCGCCTGCCAACCGAGCTGTGGGGTGATGAGTTTGTTCTCGATGCCGGAGAGGATCCCCCCAGCCGCTGCCAACGCCGCCCCGATCCCCCACGTCCAGGCGATCACCCGCTCCGTGTCGATCCCTGTGACCTGGGCGAGTTCCGGGTTATCGGCCATGGCCCGCATGGCCTTGCCGATCCGGGTCCGGGTGAGGAAGAGGTGCAAGAGCACAACCAACACGAAGCCCAAGGCGATGATGAACACCTGATCCACCTTGAGCCTCACTCCCAGGATGTGGATAGCCCGTTGGATGCGGTGGGAGTAGTAGTAGGGATCGGCCCCGGCGGAGAAAAGGATGAGATTGCGCAACACGAAGGCCACGCCCACGGAGAGCATGAGCAGCATCACCGGACGGGCCCGACGCAACCGCCGGTAGACGAGGCGATCGATGGCGATCGCCAGGATCCCTGTTCCCAGGAGGGCAAGGAGGAAGGCCGGGATCATGGCCGGCCCGAAGGAAAGCCGCCCGAAGTGCCCCCTCAGGGCCGGGATCCGCTGGAAGACAAGGAGGAAGCCCAAAGCGATGTAAGCCCCTGCGGTCATGAGATCGCCATGGGCGAAGTTGGCGAACCGGAGGATGCTGTGGGTAAGGGAAAGACCGATAGCCCCGAGGGTGATCACGCTGCCTGAGACGAGGCCATAAGCGAATAGCTGCGGCAGACGCTCCCAGGGCCCCACCTTAACCCCCCAGGAAGAGCCTGCCCACTTCCTCGTCCGCGAGCAACTCCCTCCCGCTGCCCTGATATCGGTTCATCCCGTCCACGAAGACGTAACCCCGATCGGATATCTCCAGCGCCTGGCGGGCGTTCTGTTCCACAATGAGGATTGCCACCCCAGAGTCCCTGATCCGCTGGATACTCTCGAAGACCTGTGTTACCAGATTGGGGGCCAGGGCCGCCGTGGGTTCGTCCAGAAGAAGGAGGGAAGGATCCATTATCAGGGCCCTCCCCATGGCAACCATCTGCCGTTCTCCTCCGGACATCTTCCCCACCCGCTGCCGCCGCCGCTCCCGCAGGACGGGGAAGAGCCTGTAGACACGCTCCAGGCGCTCCCTGAGGTCCCCTCTCAGGATGAAGCCCCCCATCTCCAGGTTCTCCTGGACGGTGAGCGAGGGGAAGACGTTATCCACCTGGGGCACGTAGCACATACCCAACTGCACGATCCGGTGGGGGGGGAGTCCGGTGATGTCCTGCCCCTGGAAGAAGACCCTCCCGGCGGTGGGCTTGAGGAGACCGAAGACCGTCTTCAAAAGGGTAGATTTCCCAGCCCCATTCGGACCGATAATGGTCACGATCTCCCCGGAGTCCACATGGATGGAGATCCCATGAAGGACCTCCATATCACCGTAACCGGAGCGTATGTCCCGGACCTCAAGCAACGGCATACTGGCCGCCGAGGTATGCCTCGATCACCAAGGGGTTGGTGCGCACCTCCTCCGGCTTCCCGGCGGTGAGGACCCGACCCTCACTCATCACGATCACCGGGTCGCAGAGGCTCATCACCAGGTCCATATCGTGCTCGATGAGGAAGACAGTTATCCCCCATCCCTGCGCCAACTCCCGGATATGGGCCGCCAATCTCTTCATCAACGTGGGGTTCACCCCGGCCCCGGGCTCGTCCAGGAGGACCATCCGGGGTTCGGCCATCAGGGCCCGGGCGAGCTCCAGGAGCTTTTTCTGGCCCCCGGAGAGGCTTCCGGCGGGCTCGTTTCGCAGGTGGTACAGCTCCACGAAGGAAAGGACCTCTTCGGCCTTGGCCCGCAGGGTCCCCTCCTGACGCCGCACCCGGGAAGGGAGGAAGAGAGGATACCAGATACGCTCCCCGAGCTGGCCCTTGGGGACCACCATCAGGTTCTCCATAACCGTCATCTCGGGGAACACCCTGGGGATCTGGAAGGTCCTGTAGAGCCCGACCCGGAAGAGGCGGTACGGTGGCCAACCGGTGATATCCTGCCCCTGGAAGAGGATGCGCCCCTTATCGGGCCGGTAGAAGCCGCTGATGAGGTGAAAAAGGGTGGTCTTCCCGGCGCCGTTGGGTCCGATGAGACCTGTCACGGTCCCGGACCGCACCTCCAAGGAACAGTCCCGCACCGCCCACAGGCCACCGAAACGCTTGCTCACCCCCTGTAGCTCTAGCATCCTCCCCCCTTTAAAAAGAAAAACGCGGCTTTTAAGCCGCTATCACAACCCATCGGCCCCAAAGCCAATGGGTTGATCACGTCATAAAGTACAAAGACCAGACTACGGTCCCCTCACTCACCTCCTTTACACGAAGAAACTCCACCCCTCGCATCGCAA
>CAYTCK010000078.1:0-4760 GCA_964436445.1 uncultured Thermotogaceae bacterium
CCCCGGCTGGCGGACCGGGAGCATCGGGGCCCGGCGACACCCGGACACGGATGGTCGGTCCAGTTCCTTCGGGTGATCATGTGACCTTGGGGAAGCAGGCAAGGGCCAGGGTCCTCCCCGACCCGGTCCTTATATCCACAGTATCTCCACGGGTCCTCCATTGGCGTTCGACCACGCGGGGGATAAGCTTTGTTCGCTATCCTGTGAACCTGCCGAAAAAGGAGGCGGATATGAGGGCGAAAGGCATCATAATGGCGGCGATCCTCGTCCTTGTGGCGGCTACGGTGGCACTGCCTCAACAGAACGTGCAAGAGGCCATCGCCGCCTCGGGACAGGCGGCCATCCACGCGGCCATCCAACGGGTGGCCCCGGCGGTGGTGCGGGTGGAGGCCACCCGGCCGGGGTCCCTGGGGCCCTGGGAGGAGCTCTTCCGGGATCCCTTCTTCCGCTGGTTCTTCGGTGAGCCGCCCAAGCCCCAGCCGGAGACGGCCCTGGGATCAGGCTTCGTGATCGAGTACCAGGGCAAGAAGTACGTGCTCACCAACAACCACGTCGTGGAAGGCGCTCAAGAGGTGCGGGTGATCTCCCAGGATGGGAAGACCCGTCGGGCCAAGGTCCTGGGGACCGATGAGATGTTGGACGTGGCCGTCCTGGAAGTGGAGGGAGCCCAGGAACTCCCCGCCGCCCCTATCGGGGACTCGGATGCCCTCCAGGTCGGTGACTGGGTGATCGCCATCGGTAATCCCTTGGGGTTCGATTACACCGTCACCTTGGGGATCGTCTCCGCCCTGAACAGGGACGTCCCCCGGCCCGATGGGACGGGTTACTTCCACCGCATGATCCAGACCGACGCCGCCATCAACCCCGGCAACTCAGGCGGTCCCCTGGTGAACGCCAAGGGAGAGGTGGTGGGGATGAACACCCTCATCGCGCGGACCACTCGCACCGGCCTGGCCGTCGAGGGGATCAACTTCGCCGTGCCGATAAGCGAGATCATGAAGGTCCTCCCCCAGCTCATCTCTCAGGGCAAGGTCACCAGGGCATGGCTCGGGGTCTACATCCAGAACATCACCCCGGGCATGGAGAAGACCTTCGGCGTTGAGCCCGGGCACGGGGTGCTGGTAGCCGATGTGGTGCCCGGAAGCCCCGCGGAGAAGGCCGGGGTCATGCAGGGGGACATCATCGTCTCCGTGAACGGGAAACCCATCCACAACGTCAACGAGCTCCAGGTGGAGATCATGTACCGCCAGGTAGGGGAGAAAGTAACACTGGGCATCATCCGCAATGGGCAGGAGCTTTCCATCGAGGTCACACTGGGCGAGCGGCCCTCGGAGAAGGAGCTCGCTCAGCTCCCCAGCGCCACGGCCGGAACCTATAAGGCCTTCGGGATGACCCTCAGCGACATAACCCCGGAGCTTGCCAGCAGGTACGGCATTCCCTCCGACGTCCAAGGCGTCGTGGTCTTGAAGGTGGAGGAGGGTTCCCGAGCCTTCTGGGCAGGGATCCAGAAGGGAGATGTGATCCTCGAGGTCAACCGCCATCCCGTGAAGAACGTCGCTGACTTCCAGAAGATCGTCTCCGGACTCCCCGAGAACGCTGAGGTGGTGCTCACCGTGCTCCGGAACGGGAGGACCCGGTTCGTGCTCCTTCCCTGAGACGGGAAGGGCCGGGTATAATAAACCGCGCAGGCGGGGTCGGAGAGTAGCGCAGCCTGGTTAGCGCGCAGCGTTCGGGACGCTGAGGTCGCCGGTTCGAATCCGGCCTCTCCGACCAGCTCCCTAGGGCGGGTATAGCTCAATGGTAGAGCGCTGGCCTTCCAAGCCAGTGACGCGGGTTCGATTCCCGCTACCCGCTCCAGCGCCCGTAGCTCAAGTGGATAGAGCAGCGGCCTTCTAAGCCGCGGGTTGGGGGTTCGAGTCCTCCCGGGCGTACCAGAGGAGCGTAGCTCAATTGGCAGAGCGCCGCGCTGTGGACGCGGTGGTTGCGGGTTCAAGTCCCGTCGCTCCTCCCAAAGGCGCCCGTAGCTCAATTGGACAGAGCAGCGGCCTTCGGAGCCGCGGGTTGGGGGTTCGAGTCCTCCCGGGCGCGGGATTTCCCTAGGGTATCAAGTGGATTGTTTTTATCTCCCCACCCTTCAGGGGCAGACGCAGGATATCCCCTCGTATCGGGAGATCCCGTAAGGGACTCTCGTCCAGCCTCAGCTCCCTGGCTCCGGACAAGGGGAACCCCACCCGCAGCACGGCCTCGAGGTACCTGGCCGTAGGGTTGTAGATCCGGATGACGATCCCCTCCCCTTCCTCCGGGGGCTTCACCGCGCTCAGAAGGACCGCATCGGGGTCCAGGAAGAGGAAGGTCCTTTCCCCAATGGATTCCGTCCTCTCCCAGGAGATGGCTATGGGCGGAGCGATGAAGGCCTGGGCCATCCTGAGGACCCCCGCCTCCTCCCAACATCCCGGGTAGGTGTAGACGGCGTACTGGAAGGTGTGCTTCCCCGGACATTGGGCCTCAGGTGTCTCGTAGGGAGGACCGGCGTGACCCCGGCGGGTGGAGAGGTCACCCCGGGAGAGCCAGCCCACACATCGGAGGAGGGTGAGGTAAATGGTCCCCTCTGGAGTCACCTCGTATTCCGGGAGACCCCGGTTGAAGATGGCAAAGCCTCCCTTCCCGTCCTCCACCGTCACGAACGCCTTCTGGGGATGGGTCACGGGCGGGTCCTCCACCCAGCCCGCAGCCTCGGGCGGGCGTGTGGGCCGCTCGCTGACCCAGAAGGTATCCTCGGCGATGCTTTTTTCGGCCGGGATCCCCGTGGGGAAGGCCACCCGCAACCGGTGATCCCGGGCACGGTTATCCACCTCCGCTTCTATATCCACCCGTTTCAGTCCCCGCTGGAGGGAGATCCTGAACCGCACTGGGACCTCCACCGTCTCCTCGGACCGGGCGACCCGCTCGGGATCGAGGGAAACGGGAAGAGGGAAAACGAGCGACACCTCCAGCGTCCCCCTCCAAGGAAGATCGGCAGCGACCCCCACCGTACCCCGGATATCCGCGGAGCTGAGGACGCGCTGCTTCGGGGGTGGGGAGTAGTTGTACTCGTCGCCGGCATCACCGGAGTCCTCCAGAAGGTTCAACCCTCGGAAGAGCCGCCCGGTAGCCTTATCCAGAAGGTCAAAGGTCCCGTTTTCATACACCGTCACCCGGTAGAACTCGTTCTCCAGGGTACGGTCATCCACCACCAAGCCTTCCCTCCTCGCCCCCACTTCCTCAGCCCTCTCATCGGGATCGAGGCGGAAGGCCGCAATGCCCAGGGGCGGGAGCTCCGCCTGGAAGGAGATCACCGCCACGCGGCGGTGGGAGACACCGGAGAGGATCCCTTCGGAGACGAGTTTCTCCCCCACGACCGCGGTGGGGACCTTCTCTCCCCGCGGACCCCGGAGCACAACTCCAGCCGCCTGCGCGGGGATTTCCGCAGTTATCTCCTCCCGCCTCCCCCAGGGACAGGGGTTGAAGACAAATACGGAGAGTCCATTTCCCTTCCCTTGGGCCATGACCAGGGACCGCAGGGCTTCCCGCGCCACCTCCGTGGCTAGGGCCTCGGCGCGGGCGAACCGGACCTCCATCTCCCGGTGGATGGGGTCGATCCCCGTCCCACAGATGGAATCGTGGGCGTGGTTCTGGAGGAGGAGTTTCCATGAATGATCCAGGAACGGCTTCAGATCCACTTTCGCCAGGACCCTTGCCAGGGCCACAAGGGGCTCGGCGTACCGTTCCAGAAGTATCTCCGTGCGGTGATTGGCCTGCTTAAGGTACATCCTGGTGGAGAGGACTCCGGTAAGGATCGGATGACGCACAGGGGTTCGAAACTCCCCTTCTATCACGGGGAGGCTCTCCTTTACCTTCCGTAGTGCCGCGGCGTAATCGGAGAGGGTCCCGATGGTGAAACGAAACTCGGGGAATCGGCGGTTGAGCCCCTCCACCACTTCGGGAAGGTCCATCTGGGGTCCCCGGTGGTCACAGCCGTTGAGGAGGAGGATGGCTCCGGTACGACTCCGGCGCCGGAGCTCGGTAAGGAATGTCACGAACGGTTCGCCCTCTGGATCAAGCAATCCTGCTTCCACGAGCCGCTCGAGCGACCGGGTGAGCTCCGCCGGATCCGCCGAGAGCTGCTCGGCGTTGCAATACCCCATCTCCATCACGTGGCAGAGGACCGCAGAGCCATCGGGGGCACGCCACAGGAAATCCGGGCCCCCGGCCTCCTCGCAAGCGCGATCCGCTCCTCGCGTGACGAAGGCGCTACCGATGCCGAAGCCCGTGAAGATCTGTGGGAGTTGGGCGATGTGGCCGAAGGAATCGGGGACGTAACCCTCGAGCATCGTCCCCCCGAACGCCTGGGCGATCCGCGTCCCGTAGAGGAGATTGCGGATGAGGGACTCCCCTGAGACCAGGAACTCATCCGGCTGCACGTACCAAGGCCCGACAAGGAGCCTGCCCTCGCGGATGAAGTCCCGCAGTTTGCCCTCCATCTCGGGGTGGATCTCCAAGTAATCCAACAGCGGGAGGACCTGGCCGTCCAGGGTGAACCTGTAATCGGGGGAACGTTCCAAAAGATTGAGGACCCGATCCAGGGCCTCCACCAAGTGAAAGCGGAACCCCTCGAAGGTGAGGTACCACTCTCGATCCCAGTGCGTATGCGGCACCACAATTGCCTTGAGCTTCTCCTCCACCTTCCCCTCCTGTTCCGGCCTCACTGTTTGACCGCTCCC
>CAYTCK010000079.1:0-4474 GCA_964436445.1 uncultured Thermotogaceae bacterium
CGGAAGAGCTCCACCCGATTCCTGAAGGAGCGGAGGAGCACGAAATAACGATCTTCAGGGAGTTCGCCGGCGACGGGTGTCTCGACGAACTTTTTCATGAGGTTCCGCATCACGGGCTTTAGCTTCGGTTCGATCTCTTCCACGAACTTGAGGTATGCCTGCTCGTATTCCTTGTTGGCGGTATCACAGGTCATGCGGATGTACCGGACGCTCCGCTCCTCGAAGATTGCCGCGAGGAGCTCCGAGAGATCGTGGAGCCACTCCTCCGCCTCCGCGGCCGTCCGCAACCCCCGCCCCTCCAGCTCGCGGAAGAACGGCTCCAGCTCCTCCCAAGAAGCAAAGGTGAAGTCCTTCGGGAGGTAGCGCCGCGGGTATTCCCGGGGTATCCGCTCTAGGTCCAACATGTGCTCACCTCCGCTTCAGCCTCCGTCCACGGTGATCATTTCCCGGATCCTCTCCAGGGTCGCGGGCCCGATGCCGGGGATCCTCAGGAGGTCCTCCACGGACCTGAAGGGGCCGTGTTCCTCCCTGTAGGCGACGATCCTCGCCGCGAGCACCGGGCCGATCCCCGGCAGGGCCTCCAGTTCCTCGGCCGAGGCCCGGTTGATGTTTATCTTCTCCTCCCCGAGGAAACGCACCTTGGCCACGTGGAGCTCGAGCTGTAGGTGCTGTGGTGATGGAGGTCGTGGAGCTCGTGGGGGGATATAGCGGACCCCGGCGTAGACGAGCAGGGCGAAGGCGATGGCAAGGGCGATCCAATAGCGGTCAATTTCCGAAGATCTCCTGGATCCTTTCCTTCCCCCAGCGTTCCCGCTCAAGGCGCATCCTCTCCGGCCAGGGGGCGTAGCGGGGCTTGGTGAACTTCGCCCCCCAAGCCCGCAGGCAGATATCCCGTAGCCTCCGACGTACCTCGGGATGGGTTTTCAAAAAGGCCGCGTGGACGGCGGCGAAACGCTCGAGCTCGGGGATGTAGAGCTCGATCCGTGAGGCCTCGGCGAAGGCCTGCAACGCTTCCTCCGGCGAACGCTCCAGCAGCTCGCTCGCTCGCCTGAAGAGCTCACGGCGGACCAGTTCCGCCTGGGCGGCCTCCCGCATCCTCTGTGCCTTTTCGCGGTAGAAGGGAAGTTCCCGTACTGGGAAACGGAGGAATTCCCGGGGACAGGCATCGCGGCGGGGGATCTCCGTGGGATCAGCCACGATCCGACCGTGAAGATGAAGGCATTCCTCACACGTATCCCAAGTGACGTTGGTATAGAACTGCCACAGATAACGCCGTCCCTTAAGACGCTGGAGGAGAGAACGCAGCCCGATCACCTTCCCTGGTGCCGAGGGTGGGAGTTGAACCCACACGGCCCTCCCGGGCCACGGGATTTTGAGTCCCGCGCGTCTGCCAATTCCGCCACCTCGGCACCTGCAAAAGAATTATACACGCCCTCCCCGAGGAAGGGGAGCGGACTCGATCTCAATGAAGTCCCAGGAGGTAATCCAGACGTTCCTTATCGAACCCCACCACGATCTCCCCGTCGATTTCAATCACCGGGACCCCCATCTGGCCGCTTTTCTCCACCATCTCCATGGCGGCTTGGCGGTCCTCGGAAACGTCGATCTCGGTGAAGGAGATATCGCGCTCCCGCAGGTACTCCTTCACTGCGGCACACCAGGGGCAGTGGGGGGTGGTGTAGACGATCACCTCGTGCTCCTCCATCCTCATGCACCTCCCTTGAGCCAAGCGATGATCTCTTCGCCCAGGATCCGCTCCAGTTTCGAGGTGAGGACGATGCAGCGGCGGCGCCCCTCGCGCTGTTTCTCGATGAGCCCGCTTGTCTCCAATACCCGCAGGTGATAGGAGACAGCAGGACGGGAGAGCTCAAGGTAATCGGCGATGCGGCCGCAGCCCACCTTGGGCTCCCGTAACAGGAGACCCACGATCCGCAGCCGCTCCGGCGAGCCCACCGCCGCCAGGGCCTGGGCTAGCTCCTGGTAATCCCACGTGCTCATGACCTCTAGGGAGTTTACCGGTGATGGGGTTTATCTTCAAGATTTTAAAAATTTTTGCATTTGCTGGTGTGGGGAGTCCTTGGGAAAATGTGGGTTGCGATGCGGTGGCTATTGGCACTCCTTATCCGCTTCTATCAGCTCTTCATCTCCCCGGCTCTGCCCCACCAATGTCGCTTTTATCCCACCTGTTCCGAGTACGCCCGGGAGGCGATCCTCGTGCATGGGGTGTTACGGGGAGGGTGGTTGGCGGTGAAACGCATCGCCAAATGCGCTCCCTGGCATCCCGGGGGATACGATCCCGTGCCCAAGCCCCAGATGATCGCCCCGGAGAGGCGGAAGAGGAGACCCTATTTCCGAAAGAAGAGGGGGAACATGCGTGTCTAAACTCTGGGGAGAATTCAAAGACTTCATAGCCAGGGGAAACCTGGTGGAGATCACCGTGGCTTTCGTGGTGGGCGCCGCCTTCGGGTCGTTGGTGAAGTCCCTCATCAACGACATCATCATGCCGGCGATCGGAGCACTCATCGGACGCGTGGATTTCTCTGAGCTCTACTTGAACCTCTCAGGGAAGGAATTCCCTTCGGCCCAGGCGGCCCGGGCGGCCGGGGCAGCAGCCATCTACTACGGGGCCTTCATCAACGCCCTCATCACCTTCCTCATCGTGTCCTTCGCGATGTTCCTCTTGATCAAGGCAGTGATGCGCTTGCGTAAACCGAGCGGGACACCCGTTCCCACCGCAAAAACCTGCCCCTACTGTAAGATGTCCATCCCCGTCGCTGCTACCCGCTGCCCCTACTGCACCGCGGAGCTCCCGCCGGAGTGAGCCCTACCGTTGCCTGATCTGGGTTCCCGATCCTCGTAGTGCTTTCACCACCGGGCAGGGGGCGACGCCCAAGCAAATGGTAACATCGCCGCAGCCCCGTTCGCCGGGTTGGATCCCAGGTGTCCTCTCCATTGTGAGGTCGTGGCTGCAGGATTAGGCTGGTTCCCCTATGGCCCCGTTGGAGCCGGGGGGATAACCTCATTTTTGGCTCTATCATGCCTCACCCTGAGATCTTGAACCGTTATCGGGATATCTTGGTTCCCGCCTTGAAAGGGGCCCTGCGAGATGAGGGCCCCCTCGGGGAGATGTTGCGCTACCACATGGGACTTGTCCGAGGTGGTCCTGGGATAGGCGGGAAGCTCCTCAGACCTTCGTTGGTCTGTTTCTCGTGTGAGGCTTCCGGGGGGGACCCCACGACGGCGCTTCCCTTGGCCGTGGCATTGGAGCTCGTGCACAACTTCTCCCTCATCCACGATGACATCCAGGACAAGGACGAGCTCCGCCGTGGCCGGCCCACGGTGTGGGCGGTGTACGGAGTGGAGCAGGCGATAAACGCCGGGGACGGGATGCTCGTCTTGGCCTTGCGGCAAGCGCTGGGGACGGAGAACCTCTCCGAAACACAACGACTCACGGCCCTTGGGGCACTCCTTTCCGCCACCTATCGCATGATCGAGGGCCAAGTCCTGGATCTCTCCCTGGAGGGCCGGAGCGCCGATGTGGCGGAGTACCTGGATATGGCAAGAAAGAAGACCGGGGCCCTCATCGGTTGCGCCCTGGAGCTCGGGGGTATCGCCGCAGGCGTGGATGGGGAACTCCGGACAGAGCTGCGGGAACTTGGGGAGGTCCTGGGGCTTGCGTTCCAGGTCCGGGATGACTGGATCGGGATCTGGGGTGATCCAAGAAAGGTGGGGAAACCCGTGGGGAGCGACATCGCCCGGGGCAAGCGCTCACTTCCCTTGGTCCTTGCCCTGGGGAAGGATCCCTCCCTGGCGGATCTGCTCGATACGGAGCCCCTTCCCTTGGAGGAGATCCTCGGGAGGTTGGAGGGACTGGGTGTCAAGGAGGAAACGGTGTCCATAACCCGGGAGTTCCGCGACCGGGCCGCGGAGCGCCTGGAGCGCCTCCCCTGGCCGAATTGGGCCCAGGAGGCGTTCCGGGAGCTCCTGGATTTCCTGGTGGAAAGGGAGGCTTGAGGGATGGGACGGCCGTTGAGTCTGACCTACGAGCTCGCTCGCTACCTCTGGCCCCGGCGTAATTGGCCTCGGAAGGGGAAGCTCTTCCCCATCGTCCTCATGCTGGAGCCGCTGGAGGCCTGTAATCTGCGCTGTATCGGCTGCGGCCGGGTCCGGGAATACAAGGACGTGATGCACCTGCGGATGCCGGTGGACGAGGCCCTCCGGGTGGCGGAGATCGCCGGAGCCCCGGTGGTCTCCGTATCCGGGGGGGAGCCACTCTTGCACCCCCAGATCGACGACATCGTGCGGGGGCTGATCGAGCAGAAGCGGTGGGTTTACCTGTGCACAAACGGCCTCCTCCTTCGGGAGTCCCTAGACAAGTTCCGACCGAACAAGCGCCTCTGTTTCGTGGTGCACCTGGATGGGACGGAGAAGGTCCACGACTACGTGACACAACGGCCGGGTACCTACCGGGAGG
>CAYTCK010000080.1:0-4381 GCA_964436445.1 uncultured Thermotogaceae bacterium
GTGCGGGCGAGGATGAGCGCCTTGCGGGCCACGTCCATCCCGGAGAGGTCCTCGGCGGGGTGGGGCTCGGTGTAGCCGCGCTCCCGGGCCTCGCGCACCGCGGCCGAAAAGGGAACCCCTTCCTCAACGCGGGAGACGATGTAGCCCAGGGTCCCGCTCAGGATGCCCTGGATCCGCTGCACCTCGTCCCCGGAGGAAAGGAGGGCCTCTAGGGTGGCGATGACCGGGAGGCCTGCCCCCACCGTGGCCTCGTACCGCAGCCGCCCGGATGAGGTGAGCCGACGGTAGGTCTCCAGGGGCCCGACGAGCGGCTTCTTGTTGGCGAGCACCACGCCCCAGCCGTGCTCCAGCGCCGCAAGGAGCAGCTCCACCGTCTCCTCCGCCGCGGTCACGTCCACCAGGATGCCCGGCTCCGCGCGGAGGAGCTCCTTCACCCGAGAGAGGGCCTCCTCCCTTCCCAGGCCGTACGGCAGGGAGGCAAGCCTTTCTCCCTTTTCCTTGGCCGCGAGGATCTCCCTCAGGGTGCCCTCGGCGAGGCCCTCCTCCCGCAGGGCCCCGCCGCTGCTATCGAGGACGGCCAAAAAGCGGGGCCCATCGCGGAGAAAGAGGGCCTCCCTTATGAGGGCCCGCCCCACCTTCCCCGCGCCGAGCTGAATCAGGGTGACCGCCATCTCAGTCCCCGAGCGCGAACTCGCTGTGGATGGCCCGTACCGCCTCCTCCACCTCGTCCTCCGTGACCACGAGGGAGATGTTGTACTCCGACGAGCCCTGGGCGATGGAGATCACGTTGATGCCCTTCCTCCCGAGAGCCCCGAAGAGCTTGGCGGCGATGCCCGGGGTGTCCTTCATCCCCCTCCCCACCGCGGCGACGATGGCCACGCCGCGTTGGGCCCAGATGCGGTCGACGTTCCTGCCGGCGAGCTCCGGCCGGAAGGCCTCCTCCAGGGCCGAAAGTGCCCCCTCGGTCTCCTCCTCTCGGATGACGAAGCAGATGTTCTGTTCGGAGGAGGACTGGGAGATCATGAGCACGCTGATCCCCTCGTTGGCCACGGCGGAGAAGAGCTTGGCGGCGATGCCCGGCACCCCCAACATCCCCCTGCCCTCGACGGTGACGAGGCTCAGCCCCTTGATGGAGGTGATCGCCTTCACCAAGCGATCGTCGGACTTGGGCTCGGCCACGATCAGGGTGCTCGGGCCCTCCGGGTTGAAGGTGTTCTTGATGCGGATGGGGATCTTCCGCTCCACCGCCGGCAGGATGGTCTTGGGATGGATGACCTTGGCCCCGAAATAGGAGAGCTCCGCGGCCTCGGCGTAGGAGAGCTCGGGCAGGGTCCTCGCCTCGGGGACGATCCGCGGATCGGCCGTCATCACCCCGTCCACGTCGGTCCAGATCCAGATCTCGCTGGCGTCGAGGCAGTACCCCAGGATGGCGGCCGAGAAGTCGCTCCCCCCGCGCCCCAAGGTGGTGATCGCCCCCTCCCTCGTCGCGCCGATGAAGCCGGTGACGACCGGGATCACGCCCTCCCGGAGGAGGGGCCCGAGCACGCCCTGCACCCTCTCGCGGGTGAGGTCCATCAGGGGCGAGGCCGCCCCGTGGCGGTCGTCCGTGACCACAAGCCCTGTGGCCTCGATGGCGCGGGCAGGCACCCCTTCCGCCCTGATGGCGGCGGCGAGCAGCCTCGCCGAGAGCCGCTCCCCGAGCGAGGCCACCGCATCCAGGCCCCGCGGAGTGAGCTCCCCGAGGACCTGGATAGCCGTGCAGAGGTTCTCGAACTCCCTGATGATGGTCCTGACCTCGCCGAGCAAGGCCTCCCTCTCCCCGGCGGGGGCGACCGCCTCGGCCGCCTCCTGGTGGCGCTTATAAAGTTCGGCGATGGTGTGATGCAGAATGTCGCTGTCGTGGCCGGCCGCCGCCCGCGCCGCCCTGATGAGGGCGTCGGTCACCCCCTCCATGGCCGAGACGACCACCGCGAACCGCTGGCCCCCAGCGGAGGCATGGTCCTTAACGATCCTCGCCACGCGGCGGATCCGCTCGCCGTCCCCTACGGACGTGCCGCCGAACTTCATCACGATCATCCCAACACCTCTCGCACCGCTTCCAAAGTGGGCTCTATGCGGAAGGGCTGGTTGGCGTAGTGTGGCGTGATCTCCTCGAGCTCCCCCATGTGATAGGCGATGGTGGCTTGAGGGTCCTTGAGGAGATGCCCGGTGAGGATCGCCACCACCCGCTCACCCGGTTTGATCGTTCCCTCCTGGACCAACTTCCTCGCGCCGGCCACCGCGGCTGCCGAGGCCGGCTCGCAGCCGATCCCCGCCGCGTCCACCTGGGCTTTCGCGTCCATGATCTCCTGGTCCGTGACCTCGGCGACGATCCCGTCGGTCCACCGCAGGGCCCGCACCGCCCGGGGGAAGCTCACCGGGTCTCCGATCCTGATCGCGGTCGCTACGGTCCGGGCCTCCACCTTCTCCCGACGGCGGAAGCCCTCCCGGAAGCTACGGTAGAAAGGATCGGCCCCTTTGGCCTGGACCGCAGCCAGGCGCGGCATCCGCTCGATGAGGCCGAGATCCGCAAGCTCCTTGAGGGCCTTGCCGAAGGCGCTCGTGTTCCCGAGGTTCCCCGCCGGGAAGACGATCCAGTCGGGTGCCTTCCACCCAAGCTGCTGGATCGTCTCGAAGATGATGGTCTTTTGGCCCTCGATGCGGAAGGGGTTCAGGGAGTTGAGGAGGTAGATCCCGAGCTTGCGGCAGCTCTCCTGGACGAGACGCATGGCGACATCGAAATCTCCCTTCACCTCCAGGGTCTTCGCCCCGTAAGCGAGGGCTTGGGCCAGCTTCCCCAAAGCCACCTTCCCCTCGGGGATGAAGACGATGGCCGGAAGGCCGGCCAGGGCAGCATAGGAGGCCATGGAGGCCGCGGTGTTCCCCGTAGAGGCGCAGGCCACGGCCTTGGAGCCGAGGAGCTTGGCCTGGGTGATCCCCACGGTCATCCCCCGGTCCTTGAAGGAGCCGGTAGGGTTCTCACCCTCGTGCTTGAGGTAGAGCTCGTCCACCCCCACCCACTCACACAACCTGGGACTGCGGTAGAGGTTGGTGTTCCCTTCGGGCCGAGAGACGATCTGGCTTTCATCCACCGGGAGGACAAGCTCCCTGTAGCGCCACACACCGCTCGTGTAAAGGGGATCGCGCGGGTCCTTCCCCCGCTTATCCAAGCGGCTATCGAAGAGCTCCCGCGAGACCTTAAGCGAGGCCAGCTCGTGCTCTACGTCCAGAAGTCCCCCGCATTCGCAGGTGTAGCGGACTTCATCCCCGGGATATTCAGCACCGCAGGAGAGACATCTCAGTTTGTATCCCATGCCCACACCCCCGGCTTTCACACGGAGGCGCATTATACAGGTCGGAAACCCTGCGGACTATCCGGCGTGGGAAGTGGCCCCCCTGAAGAGGTCAATCGGACTGGACCAAGCGCTGGTAGAACTCCAGGGCCTTGGGGATCCAGGATTTGAGCCGACTGAGACCCTGTTTCTCCAACTGCCGCACCCGCTCCCGCGAGATCCCCAGTTTTCGGGCGATCTCGGCCAAAGTCTGGGGCTTAGCCCCCTCCAGACCGTAGCGCAGCCGCAGCACCAGGGCTTCCCGGGGCGGAAGCCTTTGGATGAGCTCCAAGAGCTCCTCCCGCATGATTTCCCGCAGGGCTTCCTTCTCTGGCCCCGGAATGCGCTCGTCGGCGATGTGCTCCTCCAGGGGCTCCTCCCCGTCCTCCCCCAGCGGACTGTCCAGGGAAACGACCTCACCGACGGTGCGTTCCACTTCGCGGAGGCGCTCCACAGTGAGGCCCGGGTATGAGAGGAAGTCCGGCCGCTGAAGCACCTCCTCGTCGCCGAAGCTCGCCCGCATCCGGGCCCAACGGCTCAGGGCACGGAAAAGATAGGCAGGGATGCGGATGAACTGTGATTGTCTTTCGATGGCCGAACCGATGGCCTGGCGGATCCACCAGCGGGCATAGGTAGAGAAGCGGAAACCCTTCTCGGGATCGAACCGGGCCGCGGCCTCCAGAAGACCCAAGTTTCCTTCCTGGATGAGATCCAGGAGATCAAGGCCCGTGTCGCCGTACTCCCGGGCGATGGAGACCACCAACCGGAGGTGAGCCAGAATCAAGCGGTTACGGGCCTCGATGTCCCCCTCCCGCATCCTCCGGGCGAGCTCCAGTTCCTCCTCCTGGGAGAGAGGGGGTATCCTGGCCACCTCGGCCAGATACAGACCAAGGATGTCCACCTCCTGCTCGGTGGCCTCGCTTTCCCAGATAAGGGCCTCCTTGTCCTCCGCCATGACCATCTTCTCCCCAGTTTATCCCTGGCCTCCCCGGGCTCAAGGCCTTTCGGCC
>CAYTCK010000081.1:0-4332 GCA_964436445.1 uncultured Thermotogaceae bacterium
TACGTGCTGGCGCGGCGGTGACCGACCGGGGCGGCCGGGTGATCGGTTGGGTGACAAGCTGTGTCCCCCTTCCCTCCGGCGAGCAGGTGGGGATGGCCATCGTGTGGCGCCGTGGCTTGCGAGAAGGAACCCCCATAGGCCTTGCCCTGGGCACAGCTCCGGAGCGCTTGGAGCTCGGGTCCCGGCTCCCCTGGGTGGTGGAAGGGAAGGTGCTCCCGCGGTTCCCAGAATGGAGTCCCGGATTGGGTGTGAGCGGTGAATGAGATCACGAGGGCGTTCGTGGTGCTGAGTCACACGGGGCCCTTGACCCCCGATTTCCCCCTGGCGGATCTTCCCGGGAGCGCGGGAAGGTTGGATATCCTCTGTCGCTGTGCCACCGAGGCGTTCCTCCTTTCCCACGGGATCCGCCGGGATGTCCGGCTTTACTTCGTGATCCGGGGGGAGCTCATCGTGCGGTTGGAGGGAGGGACCTTACGGTACCTCAACCCAGACGAGCGCTCCACTGCGGCCCTCATCCGGAAGGCCATCGCCGCGGTTCAGGGCGCACCACGGGGGAAGTGGATCCCCTCCACCCCTGGGATCCACGCCCGCTGGGGGGACCTTTCCGCCGTGCGCGCCGAGCTCGAGAGTGATGGGTATTCGCTTTACCTCCTGGTGGAAGGGGGCGAGTTCGTCCGGACTGTCCACTTCCCCGAGCGGGTCGGCTTCTTCCTCTCCGACCATAGGGATTTCGCCCCCGATGACCTTTCCCACCTCAAGGACCTCCCGCGGATCTCCCTGGGACCGTTATCGCTCCAGGCTCAAACGTGCATCGCTTTGGTGCACAATGAGTTGGATCTTCGGGAGGCGGGATGGATAAAAGTTTCGTAGTCCTCACCGTGGTCTACAGCGAGGTGGAGGCCGAACTCCTCATCGGTTTCCTGGAAGGGGAAGGGATCCCGGCCCGCAAGCGCACGCAGGTTCCCCATTCAGTTTATCCCTTCACCGCCGACGGATTGGCCCAGGTGGAAATCCTGGTGCCGGAGGAGCTCCTCCCCCGGGCGAAGGAAGCCCTGGAGGCGTTCAAGTTAAGGGATGAGGGAGGATCCGCTGGCGGATGAGCGCCGGCGCATGGTGGAGTACCTGCGGCGGCAGGGGATAACGGATTCCAGGGTCCTCGCCGCCATGGAGAGGGTTCCCCGCCATCTCTTCGTCCCCGAACCCCTGCGGACGTGGTCTTACGAGGACCGTCCCCTCCCCATCGGCCATGAGCAGACCATCTCCCAACCCTACATCGTGGCCTTGATGACCGAGGCCTTGGGGCTCACGGGGCAGGAAAAGGTCCTCGAGATCGGGACCGGGTCCGGGTACCAGACGGCGATCCTCTGTGAGCTCTCCCGGGAGGTCTTCTCCATCGAGCGGATCCCTGAGTTGGCGGAGGGGGCGCGGAAGAGGCTCGAGGAACTTGGGTACGGGAACGTGCGCATCCGTGTGGGGGATGGGACCCTGGGGTGGCCGGAGGAGGCCCCCTTCGATCGGATCATCGTCACCGGAGCACTGCCCCGGATTCCCGAGCCCCTCTGGGAACAACTGGCTGAGGGTGGGAGGCTCGTTGCCCCCATCGGCCCCCGGGGGGAACAGTTCCTCTATGTGGTCTCGAAGGAAAGAGGCAAGCCCCGCCGCCGGGTCCTCTGCCCCTGCAGCTTCGTTCCCATCATCGGCGCTAAGGGCTGGCCCGGGGATTAGCCCGGACCCCTGACCGGTTTCCCCGAGAAACCTGGCCCCCCAGCGAGGGAAGATCTTTCGCTTCCTGGGTGGGGGCTGTCCTCTGAGAACTCCCGGCGTTGATGTAGTCTCCGTTACGGTGGCGATGAGGGGAACCATACTTTTTCTGGCCTTATTTGCACTTCCTGCGAGCGCCGGGATCCTGGTGAGCGATGCCCGGGTCTCGTGGGCGCCCTTCTCCCCCCCCGACCTGAACCTGTTCGTGGGGGCTGTGAACCGCACCCTGGACTACATCGCGGGCCTTGGGGTGACCGTGGACGTTCCCCGGCTCGGGGAGCTGAAGCAGCTCTGGGGGATCTCCATCAGCGAAGGCTTAGGATTCGGACCTTTCCTAGCTCTGGACCTCGCGGCCCTGAAGACGGAGACCGGCACCCAAGGGGTGCTGGTAGAGGGGGATACGGAGAGAGCTGTGGACATCTCTCTCGCTCTCCAAGTCGTGCAGTTCGGGCTTTTGGGAGCCTTCCCTGCCCTCGATCCCTACCTTTGGATCGGCGGGGAGGTGGGGTTCGGGTTGACCACTGTGGCCTATCACGGACGTTTCGATTACTCCGGGGATTGGAACCTCTCCTTCGTTCCCCCTGCGGAGGACCTCCGCTGCCGGGCTATGGGCCTTTTCGGAGGGGCCTTCCTACGCCTCTCCCTGCCGGTGGTGCCCGGTCTCTCCACCTTCCTGGAGGGGGGATGGCGTTGGGGGCCACTGGGGATCCCAGCGTGTGGAGAGAAAAGTCTGGATTTGAACGGCGATGGCCGGGGGGATTACCTGGACCTTTCCGGGATGTGGCTCGCCCTGGGGGTCCACCTGGGGCTCGCCTTTTGAGGCGCGGATGAGGAGGTGGATGGATATGCGGTGGAAGGCGATCCTTCTGGGGCTCGCGGCTCTTGGGGGGCTGGTGGCCCTGTTGGGGGGATGCAAGCTCCTCTCGGATCCTCCCCAGGCCCTTTTCGCCCTTCGGCCTTCCGAGGGAGAGGCCCCGCTGGTTGTGACCTGTGATGCCTCACTTTCCTTCGATGCCGACGGGAAGATAGCTGAATACATCTGGGACTTCGGCGATGGCCATAAGGCTTTCGGGCCCATGGTCTCCCACACCTACGCCAAACCCGGGACATACACCGTCACCCTCAGGGTCTACGACGAAGATGGCCTCTCCGACACCCGTTCCCTCCAGGTCACGGTGAAACCCCGACCGCCTGTGCCCGATTTCGCGTGGGCCCCACCCCGGCCGGGGACAGGGGAGCTCATCACCTTCGACGCCTCGGCCTCCACATCCCCCAACGGGGAGATCGTGGAGTACCGCTGGTCCTTCGGCGATGGGGAATCCGCCATTGGTAAGACGGTTCAGCACCGTTACTGGTACGGAGATTCGTATCCCGTGACCCTGACGGTGGTGGATGAGGTCGGGGCCATGGCCACGGTGACCAAGACCGTCACCGTCCAAGGCGGTCCGGGTTGCACCGATCCCGGGTACGGGGGGTAAGGATGCGGGGTAAGATCCTCCTGGCGGTTATCGTTTCCCTTTCCCTCGCCGGGCTTTGGGGCTGTACCTTCAGCGGCGGGGGAGGTGATATCACCGCGGTGATTCGGGCGAACCCGGATCACGGTCGTTCCCCTCTCCAGGTGACTTTCGACGCCAGCCCCTCGCAGGACCCCGCCGGCCCCATCCAGGAGTACCTGTGGGATTTCGGCGATAACTCCGAGGTGGCGACCGGGGTTCGGGTCACCCATACCTACCAACACTCCGGTTCGTACCTCGTGACCCTGGTGGTGACCGGCCCCTCCGGGGTCGGCCGGGCCACCGTCTGGATCCACGTGGATAACACACCGCCTGTGGCCAGCTTCACCTTCTGGCCCCCGGATCCTTTCCGGGGGGAGGAGATCCAGTTCGACGCCACCGCATCGACGGATGTGGACGGCGAGATCGTCTCCTGGGAATGGGACTTCGGCGATGGCTCAGGTGCCGAAGGGCCTACGGTATCCCACGCCTACGCGAGCGGTGGGACCTATACCGTAACCCTTACCGTGACCGACGATGACGGCAGTCGGGACTCAGTGAAGGAGGAGATCGAGGTCTCCTCCTGTCCAGGAGGACACTGCGGACGCTAGTAACGCGAGAGCCCGCTTCGTATAGGAAACACGCCCCCATCCCGGGGGCGTTTTCCTTCAGAGGTCCATCTCCCAGCCCAGCTCAACCTTGTTCTCGGGGGTCGCCAAGTCCCCGGTGAAGCTGAGCTCAAGAGTGAGGAAATCGCCCAAGGGGACCTCCCCCTCAATCAAGACCCGGGAAATCCCGAACGGCCCACCCGCATGGGAGAAATACGTCCTCAACGCCAGTTCGTACACACCACCGCAACATCCCGGGCCCCGGAACTCCGCACCTACATACTCGAATTCCCCTTCCCTGAAACGGGCCCAGGGGAGCTTTTCCGGGGACAACGCCGTCACCAACTCCAGCCGCGGGTAGCCCTTCCCTCCCTTGGGACCGCAGGCGATTTTGAATCCATGGATCTCTATCCCCTCGATCGCTTGGCCTGTCCAATCGACATCCCCATATACCTTGAGACAGGCTCTCA
>CAYTCK010000082.1:0-4125 GCA_964436445.1 uncultured Thermotogaceae bacterium
TAAGTTCCCCATTGCATGACACGTCCCCTTTGGTATCCTCCCCGGAAAGGAAAGGGAGAGAACGTGGAGAAGGTCATATTGGATTGCGATCCGGGCCACGATGATGCCCTGGCCATCATGTTGGCTGTGGCCTCTCCGGAATTGGAAGTACTGGGCATCACCACCGTGGCCGGCAACCAGACCCTGGAGAAGACCACCCGCAATGCCCTGCGGGTCCTCTCCCTGATCCGGGCCTCCGTGCCAGTTGCCC
Organism: uncultured Thermotogaceae bacterium; assembly: GCA_964436445.1. GTDB lineage: Bacteria > Bipolaricaulota > Bipolaricaulia > Bipolaricaulales > Bipolaricaulaceae > CAYTCK01. The sequence continues at coordinate 251 of CAYTCK010000082.1, forward strand.
CTGGCGCAGCCGGTCCCTTGGTGCGGGAGCTCGTTATCGCCCCGGAGGTACACGGGGAGACGGGGCTCGATGGGGCTGAACTCCCGGAACCAGCGGCCTCACCTCTGGAGGTCCATGCCGTGGAGTTCATAGCAACTGCCCTCGAAGGGAGCTCGGAACCCGTCACCCTGATCCCCACCGGTCCCCTCACCAACATCGCCCTCCTCCTCGCGCTCCACCCCGAGCTCAAGGAAAAGATCCAACGGATCGTCCTCATGGGCGGCGGGGTAAGGGATTTCAACGTGACCCCGGCGGCGGAGTTCAACATCTACGTGGACCCCGAGGCGGCGAAGATCGTTTTTCACTCGGGGGTACCCATCACCATGGTCGGTTTGGACGCCACCAACCGGGCCCTCCTCTCCCCGGAGGATATCGAGGCGATCCGAAGAATGGGGGGACCGGTATCCAGGGTGTTAGGGGATCTCCTGCGTTTCTACTCCCGGGCCAATGAGAGACTGCTGGGGATCCCCGGCGCGCCGCTCCACGATCCACTGGCAGTGGCGACGGTGATCGATCCCTCGCTTGTGCGAACGAAATCCCTGCATGTGGATGTGGAAACCCAGGGGGAACTCACCCGGGGAGAGACGGTCGTTGACCTCTACGGCGTGACGGGAAAGTCCGCCAACGCCCAGGTGGTCCTGGACTTGGATCTCCCCCGCTTTAAGGAACTCATCTTCGCCGCCATACGGGAGCTCGACGAGAGGGTCCAGGAAGGATAGGGCGATGCGATGGGCCCTGGGGATGCTCGCCTTGATATTCCTCATCATATCGCCTGGGATGGCCCTGCCCCCGGGGGTCATGGCCCGGATCGGCCACGGCTGGGCCACCTGCATGGCCCTCTCCCCCACCGGGGACCTCCTCGCCCTGGGGACGTCGGTAGGGGTGGAGCTCCGGGATCCCGATACCCTGAGGCTTTCTTTCTGGCTCGAGCCCCACGATCCGCCGGTGAGCGCTCTCTCTTTCTCTCCGGATGGGAAACTGCTGGCCGTGGGAACCCTCGAGGGAGAGGTGGAGCTCTGGGATCCCTACCGAGGGATGAAGCTGCGGGACTTCCTCTCCCTGCACTTGGCTGTGGGGGCGTTGGCCTTCTCCCCGGACGGCGGGTATCTGGCGGTGGGGACCGCCTCCGGTGGGATAAGGATCCTCGATATCGCGGGGAAGGAGCTCCGCCGCCTTAAGGCCCACACCGACAACGCCTCGGCCCTCCTTTGGAGGGAAGGGATTCTCTTCTCGGGCGGCTACGACGATCGCATCGTGGCGTGGGACACCTCGGATTGGACGGAAGCGGCGGTGTTGGCCGAGCACAGCGATTGGATCTATGAACTCGGTTGGGACGAGGAACGCGGGGATCTGCTTTCCCTCTCAGCTGATGGGACTCTGCGCATCTGGTCCCCGTGCTCCTGGCGGGTGGAAAAGATCATACGGTGCGAGGGAGCCCTTTCCTTCTCCTTGGGGTCCGATGGTCATCTCGCCCTGGGGTTCAGCGACGGGCGGGTAACGGTCCTCGACACCGTAAGGGACCGCCATGTGGCCGTCCTGCGGACGGGACCGGGCCCTGTGAGTGCCCTCGGCTGGGCACCCGGGGGAAATCTCGTCCTGGTATCCGGGGACTCCCTGCAACTCTGGTCCCCCTTACGCCGGCGCCTCCTGGGGGAGGTCACCGGTTACTATACCGATGTCTCCGCGCTCTCCTTCTCCCCGGATGGACGGTTCCTCGCTGTGGGCTACCGGGACGGCCGGATCTTCCTCGTCGACACCGATAAACCCGGGGATGTGAGCTATCTGGGGCGCCACAGCCTTCAGGTGACGGGCCTCTCCTTTTCCCCGGATGGGAAGCGTTTGGCCTCGGGATCCATGGACTGGACGGTGGCCATCTGGGACCTGCAGAGGGGGAAACGGGCAAGGCTCCTCGAGGACCATACCTATCCCGTGACCGGTGTGGCCTATAGCCTCGATGGGCGCTGGTTACTGAGCGCTTCCTGGGATCGGACGATCAAACTGAGGGATCCCGGAGAGGGGAAGGTCCTCTGTTCCATCGAGGAATTCACCGGGGTGATCACCAGCATGGCCCTCTCCCCGGACGGCAAGGAGGTAGCCGCTGGGGCCAGGGACGGCACGGTCGGGATCTGGGACATCGCCAGTGAACGAAAGCTCCACACCCTGAGGGGCCATGAAGCCCCCCTCACCGATATCGCCTTCTCGCCCGACGGAAGGTACCTAGCGACCGCGGCCCGGGATGGGAGGGCGATCATCTGGGACGTGGCCGGGGGCGGGAAGATAAGCGTCTTCCACGTGACACGGTCGGCGACCGCCTTGTGTTTCCTGAGAGATACGATCCTGGTGGGGGGCCTTTCCGACGGGACAATACTCGTTTGGAGGGTCCCTTCCGGTGACCTCCTCTGTGATTTCCGCCCCCACGCCCAGGCAATCACCGCCCTGGCCTGCCCCCCCGATGGGAGGATCCTGGCCACCGGCTCGGCGGACGGGACGGTGATCATCTGGAATCCGAAGGAATTGCTCTCTGCTTGTGGCGGGCCCTAGGAGCGCTTCCGGAGTTTGACCGCGGTACCGTAGGCGAGGATCTCGGCGGCGCCGGCCATGGTCTGGGAGGTGGTAAAGCGGACCCCGACCACGGCATCGGCCCCGAGCTCTTCCGCCTGGGAGATCATACGCTGGAGAGCCTCCTCACGGGCCTTGGAGAGCATCTCCGTGTACTCCTTTATCTCCCCGCCTACCACGTTCCTCAGGCCCGCGAGGACATCCCGTCCCAGGTGCCGAGCCCGCACGGTGTTCCCCCGCACGAGCCCGAGGATCTCAACGACCTCGTGTCCCGGAATACCCTCGGTGGTGGTGACGATCACCTCACACCTCCTTCCCCTGTTGCGTTTTCTCGCGGATGAGTCCCGCGAAGACGAGGATCAACCCCATCAGGGCCGAGGCGATGGCCACCTTCAGGAACAGGGGTATCCCTGGGAGCCCGAAGATGATCCGCACGACCCAATAGACGCCGTATCCCACCACAACGGCCAGTGCCGAGACAAGGAGGACATAGCCCAGACGCAGGAGCATTGCTCCCCATTATAGCCGCTGGGGGAGGGAGCCAGCCGGCGACTATAATCGTTGTGTGAAGCTGCGCTGCCGGATTCACGTCTCTGGCACCGTCCAAGGCGTCGGCTTCCGGCCCTTCGTCTACCGCATCGCCGTGCGCCGGGGACTTGCAGGATACGTGCGGAACTTGGGAGATGCCGGGGTGGAGATCGAGGTCGAGGGACCCCGGAAGGCCTTGGAGGACTTCCTCCGGGCCCTGCGGGAGGAGGCGCCTCCCCTCGCCGAAGTGGAACGGATCTCCGTGGAGGAGATCCCCCCGAACGGCGCGTCGGGCTTTCGGATTTTGAAATCGGTGGAGGGGGAAAGCGGCGGCGGCACCATCCCCCCAGATATCGCCACCTGCGATCGGTGCCTCGCCGATATCGACGACCCCAAAAGCCGCTACCACGGCTACTGGGCTACCTCATGCACCGACTGTGGGCCGCGCTTTACGGTGATCGAGTCCCTTCCCTACGATCGCCCCCGAACCTCCATGCGCGATTTCCCCATGTGTGAGGACTGCCGCCGCGAGTACGAGGACCCCCTGGACCGCCGCTACCACGCCCAGACCATCGCCTGCCCCGAATGCGGCCCAAAGCTCGTCTACATCGAGAACGGGCGGGAAGTTCCGGGGGATCCCATCGCGCTCGCCGCTGAGGCCTTGGGAGCCGGGAAGATCGTGGCCGTAAAGGGCATCGGGGGAACGCACCTCGCTTGTGATGCCACCCGGGAGGAGGTCGTTTCGGAGC
>CAYTCK010000083.1:0-4077 GCA_964436445.1 uncultured Thermotogaceae bacterium
TCCCGAACAGGCGTTCTACATGAAGGGCACCATCGAGGAGGTCCTGGAGGCCGCCGCGAAGATCAAGGTCTGAGGGTGCTGTTGTTCTGGGCCAAGGGTTAGGATATAACGCGCAGGAGATGCTGGAGCGGATAAGGGCTGAGGTCGAACGGATTCGGAGAGAGTGGGAGGAGGCCAAGGGGACCGTTCGCTCTCCCGAGGAGTTGGAGCGGCTGCGTGTGAGGTTCTTAGGGCGCAAAGGTGAGGTCACCGTGCTCTTTCAGTTCCTGAAGGAGGTCCCCGGGGAACAGAGGGCCGAGGCGGGCCGCCTGATCAACGCCCTCAAGGAGGGGATCCAAGGGGAGCTCTCCCGGATCAGGGATGAGCTCGAGGCCACCCTGCGGGAGGAGAGGCTGCGGCGGGAGGCGTTCGACCTCACCCTCCCTGGGAGATGGCGCCCGCTGGGGAAGCTCCATCCCCTCACTCAGGTGCGCCTGGAGATCGAGCGGATCTTCATGGAGATGGGGTTCGACGTGGCCACCGGCCCGGAGGTGGAGACCGATTACTACAACTTCGAGGCCCTGAATATCCCCGAGGACCACCCGGCCCGGGACGAGTGGGATTCCTTCTACATCGACGACACGCACCTTCTGCGCACCCATACCTCGCCGGTCCAGATCCGGGTGATGAAGTCCCGAAAGCCACCGGTGCGGATCATTTGCCCCGGCCGCTGCTACCGCCGCGATACCCCCGATGCCACCCACTTCCCCGTCTTCCACCAGGTGGAGCTTTTATGGGTGGAGAGGGGCCTCACCATGGCCCATTTGAAGTGGATCATTGAGGAGTTCGTGCGCCAGTTCTTTGGCCCGGGCTACGAGATGAGGTTCTCAGCCGATTACTTCCCCTTCACCGAGCCATCGGCCCAAGTCCATATCCGCCGCAAAGGGGGGCCGTGGCTGGAGATCATGGGAGCTGGGATGGTGGATCCGGCGGTCTTCGAGGAGGTGGGCTACGATCCTGAGGAAGTGACGGGTTTTGCTTTCGGGTTGGGGATCGAACGGATGGCGATGTTGAAATACGGTATCGACGATATCCGCCTCTTTTTCCAGAACGACCTTCGCTTTCTGGAACAATTCTGAGCTCCCCGGGGGTGAGAGCTGTGAGGTGGCTTCACGTAGCGGCGTTCATCGCCGTGGGGAGTGTGGCTTTGGCGGGTGGGTTCGGCGGCCCTGGAGCAGCCTTCCTGTTCTGGGATCTTTCGTCTCTGAACGATGCCTTGGCCGCTGCCGGCTATCCGACTCTCGATGGCAACTTTCTCCTCTACGGCGGTATAGGTGCAGGCGGGGATGGTACCCTCTTCGGGGGAGGTGGCTTCGGGGGGAGCATGAGGGCCGTGGCAGGGGACAGATCCGCCGAGGTCTCCCTCGGTTTCGGGGCCGCCCTGGCGGAGATCGAGGTCACGGAACGGGAGAGGCTCGAGGCCGCAGTGGGGGCTCTGTTCGGCGGGGGGAGTGTGGATCTCATCTTGCACTCTCGCAGCTACAGTGGTTTCGAGGATGCCCTCTCCAACCCCGGAGATCTATACCTGAGCCGGGGGTTCTTCTCCTTCCTGCCCTACGTGTCCGCTGCATTTCGACCCTTGGAATGGCTCGGGGTGAGGGTCATGCTGGGATATCTCCTTACCTTCCCCGGTCCCTGGGAGGAAGGAGGAACCGAACTACTCGGCCCCCCGCGAACCTTCGGGGGCCCCTTCCTGGGGATCTGCATCGTCTTCGGGAGCGGTTAACCGGGTTTCACGGCCCTCAGCGCTCGGATATAGGGCCCCCAGAGGCAGCGCTCCCCGAGGATCCGAAAACCAGCGTCCGTAAACAGGCGTTTCTGGTCGATGCCGATGAACTTCCGGGCCAGGGGGCATTCGAGGAAACGGAAAAGGGCCCTTACGGTCCAAGGGGCCTCCCTTAGGGCGAACTCCCCGTAGTCCACCGTTACCAATCTCCCCCCGGGCCTCAGGACAGCGAAGGCGTTGGAGAGGACCGCACTCCGTTTTTCGTTCTCGAAGCCGTGGAGGACGAAGGAAATGAACACCGCATCGAACTCCTCTCGGAAAAGCATGGGGCCATCGATCCGCAGTTCCCGGAACTCCACCCAGGAGAAGTGGCGGCACCGAGAACGGGCCCTCCGCAACATCTCCGGCCCGATATCCAAACCCACCACCTGCCCTTTCGGTCCCACCTGAGGGGCGATCAGGCAGGCCACGTAGCCCGTGCCGCTTCCCATATCCAACACCGACTCCCCTCGCCGGGGCTCCAGGAACCCCACCGCCTTCCGAAGCAGGCGTTGGTAAGCCCCCAGGGTGAGGAGCCGGAGGAGCTCATCGTAGAAGCGAGCAGCGAATCCCCTCACCTCGATATGGCTTCGGGACGTCCCATATACCATGTCCCATCTTTTTATCCCCCCTCGCTGTTCGGGACAACGGCCCTTGGCGCGTAATATTCGTGTGTATGGCGGCGCTCATTTCTTTCTTCGTGGTGATGGTTCTTTCGCTCCTCGTGACCAGGATCGCCACGGTGGCCCTGGTCCTGACTGGGCTCTCCCTGGAGTCCGCCCGCTTCCAGGCCCGCTCCGCCTTTTCCGGAGTGGGCTTCACCACCTCCGAAGCGGAACAGGTGGTACAACACCCGGTGCGCCGGCGGATCATCATGATCCTCATGCTACTGGGGAACGCCGGCTTGGTCTCCGCGATAGCCTCCCTGATCATCTCCTTCCTCTCGCCGGGAAAACCGGGGGAGTGGGGTTTGCGGCTCTTGATCCTTGTTGGGGGGCTAGGGCTTTTATGGGTCGTGGCCCACAGCCGTTGGGTGGACCGTCAGCTGGGGCGGGCCATCGGTTGGGCCCTGCGCCGCTGGACCCACTTGGACGTACGGGATTACGCTGCCCTCTTGGACCTCCACGGGGAGTATCGGGTGGTCGAACACGTGGTCCAGCCGGGGGATTGGCTCGCCAACCGCACCCTGGCCGATCTCAAGCTCCGGGACGAGGGGGTATTGGTCCTGGGGATCCGCCGGGCCGACGGCACCTACGTGGGGGCTCCCCGGGGTTGGACCGCCGTTCATCCGGGCGATACATTGATCATCTATGGCCGAGAGGGGCTCCTCCAGGAACTATGCCGGCGCCGTTCCGGTCCCGAGGGAGACAGGGCCCATCACCGGGCCAAAGAGGAGCAACAGCGAATTCTGGAGGCCGAGAGGGGGCGCTAGTCCTCGAGGAACTCCTCCTCTAAAGAGAGATAGAGGCGTTTCGCCGCCGCCTGTTCCGCCTCCTTCTTGTTGCGACCCCGGCCCACCGTCCGCTTCCCACCCAGGGAGACCTCCACTGTGAACACTTTCTCGTGCTCCGGACCCTCGGCCTCTAGAAGGCGGTACTGAGGGAGTTCCCGGTAGCGCCTGAGTCCCAGTTCCTGAAGAAGGGACTTGTAATCTTTGGGCTGTTCCTGTGCCAACTGCCGCAACTTTTCCCCCAGGAGCCTGCGGGTCAGCTCCCGGGCCGCGGGGTAGCCCAGCTCCAGGAAGACCACCCCGAGGATCGCCTCCAAGGCATCAGCGAGCACCGAGGGTCGCTTCTGGACCTTAGCCTCAGCGGCACCGGCCCCAACCCGGATATAGCGCTCCAGACCCAGATCCTGTGCCACCTGGGCTAAAACCGGCTCCGAGACGGCCACGGAGCGAATCCGGGAAAGTTCTCCCTCGTCCCGATCGGGGCATTCCCGGAAAAGGATCTCCGCCACCGCCAGATCCAAGACGGCATCCCCCAGGAACTCCAGACGCTCGTTGCTTTCCCCTCCGATCTCATTGGCGTAAGAGGAATGGACCAAAGCCGGCGCCAGCTTCTCCGGCGGGAGCGCAAGACCCAGGGAAGAAAGCAAGGGAGAGAGATCTTCAACGTCCATGATAGCTAGGGCGGGAGGATTCGAACCTCCACAACGGGATCCAAAGTCCCGTGTCCTACCGTTAGACGACGCCCTAGCAAGGGGTATTCATATCTTAAAGCCGGGGATCCTAAGTAACAAGTGCCGCCAGTAGGGCCCTGTTAAAAAACGGG
>CAYTCK010000084.1:0-4042 GCA_964436445.1 uncultured Thermotogaceae bacterium
CTATCGTGTGGCCGAGAGAGTCTGGACATGATCATCATGATACCTGTTACAGGGGGATATCCCATTTCATGCCCCAAGCTCAGCACCAAGGGACTTGGGAGCAAAGGGGTTCAGGCTTATAATCCTCAAATGGAGGTAACCGGGGGAGCTCCGTGGTGGAGCTGAGAGGAGGCGGAGGCCTCGACCCCTGGAACCTGACCTGGGTAATGCCAGCGTAGGGAAGGTTACCTCGCGCCGGCAAGACCCACGCCCAGGTCGGGTGTGGGTTTTATGATCGGTAGCTGGCTAGCAGAGGAGAGGACTACGGATCCGAAGGGCCGCATCTCCAGAAGGGATTCTGCCCTCTTTCCTCCCGGAGCTCCGGAGGTGATCCATGGGCCTTAGGGTACTTCTGGTCGCCTCCGGGGAGCCGGCTGAGCCCGGTACTCTGCGGGAGGCAGCGGCGGCCGCGGGGTACGTTGTGGCCGTGAACGGTGGCTTCCGGCAGGCCCAGGAGGCGGGACTCCGGGTGGATCTTCTCCTGGGGGACCTCGATTCACTAGGTGGAGTCCCAATCCCGAAAGGTGTCCGTGTCCTCGCCTTCCCCTCCCACAAGGATGCTACCGACCTGGAGCTCGCCCTGGACCACGTATCCGCTCTCCGCCCGGATGTGGTGGAGATCTTCGGAGGGTTGGGGAGGCGGCTGGATCACCTCTTGGCCAACCTGGCCATCGCCGAGAAATACCCTTTCACCCTGGTCTTCCGGGGGCAGGGGGTGGACCTCCACGCCGTCTCCCAGGAACTGGACCTCGAGGGGGCCAAAGTCGGGGACACGGTTTCCCTCATCCCCTTGAGCGATGTGGTCGAAGGGGTACGCACTCAGGGTCTGGAATACCCCCTGCGGGGTGAGGCCCTTTTCCGTGCCTCCAGCCGCGGAGTCTCCAACCGGGTGACCTCCCTGCCCGCCGGGGTTTCCCTGGAGAAGGGGAAGCTCCTGGTGGTGCACATCCCTTCCGAAGGGGGGTGATGAGGATATGCGTCGGCTTTTTGCGCTGTTGCTCCTCGTCCCCGTCGTGGCGTGGGGCACGGAGAAATTTGTAGTTTACACTTACGACTCATTCGTCTCCTGGGGTCCGGCGGCGGCCATCGAGGAGGCCTTCGAGGCCGCCCATCCCGGGGTTGATCTGATCTGGGTGGCCACCGGCGATTCCTCCGAGATGCTGTCCCGGCTCATCGCCGAGCTCTCCTTAGGGGGGGCGGAAGCCGATGTCTTCCTGGGGATCGCCGATGTGGAACTCCCCCGGGCCTTGAGCCAGGGGGTATTCCAAGCTTACGATCCCAAACTCATCCCCAACCTGGCCTCCGTCCCTGGGGAACTGCGTTTCGATAAAACGGGCCACGTGATCCCCTTCGATCACGGGTACGTGACCTTCGTCTACGATGCGGAGCTCCTCCCCCAGGACCTCGTTCCGAGGAGCCTGGATGACCTCCTGCGACCAGGGCTCAAGGGGAAGATCGTGATAGAGGATCCCCGGACTTCATCTCCGGGCCTCTCCTTCCTCCTTTGGACCATCGCCCACTACGGGAAGGACTGGCTTTCCTACTGGCGTAGGCTCATCCCTAATCTCCTCGTCATCACCAAGGGCTGGTCCGAAGCCTACGATATCTTCCTCTCCGGGGAGGCCCCCATCGTCCTCTCTTATTCCACCGACACTGCCTACTCCTATATCGAGGAACACAGCCTACGGTACCAGGCCATCACCCTGGATGGGGAGGCCTACCACCAGATAGAAGGGATGGGGATCGTGACGGGCAGTCATCGGGTAAAGCTTGCTCATGCCTTCTTGGACCTCGTCCTTTCCCGAAAGATCCAGGAGCTCATCCCTACCACCCAGTGGATGTTCCCGGTCAACCCCCGGGCCAAGCTCCCTCCGGGATACGAGTACGCGGTGATACCGGAAAAGCCGGTTTCCCTTGACCCCGATTACGTCGCTTCCCACCTGGAGGAGTGGATCTCACAGTGGCAGAGGCTGTTGGTCTCCGGTTGATCCGGAGGGGGAGGACCGCGCTGCTCGGTGCCCTCCCCCTCCTTTTCCTCGCCCTGGCCTTTTATTTCCCCCTGTGGCAGGTCCTCTCCCTGGGGCTGAGGGAAGAGGGCAGATGGACTTTCTCCCGGGTCCTGGGGCTTTTGGAGGATCCCTACGTACGGCATCTCCTCCTCTTCACTCTGAAGCAGGCCGCTCTTTCCACCGCTTTGAGTTTCATCCTGGGTTTCCCCCTGGGATGGTTTCTCGCCCGCTACCGTTTCCCCGGTCGGAGGGCGTTGCGATCCTTAACCTTGGTGCCCTTCGTCCTCCCTCCCATCACCGTCGCCCTGGGGTTCCTACTCTTCTTCGGTGAGCAGGGCTATTTCAACCGCTGGATCATGGGTATTTTCGGGCTTCCGAAGCCCCCTCTGAGACTCCTTTACACCCTTTGGGCCGTCGTCCTGGCGCACGCTTTCTACAACGCTCCCCTCTTCGCCCGCTTCGTGGACGCGGCCCTGGAGGGGATGGACCCAGAGCTCGAGGAGGCGGCCCGGGTGCTGGGGGCGGGCAAGGGGAAGGTCTTCCTCACCATCCACCTGCCGCTCCTTTCGCCCGCCATCCTCTCCGCCGGGGCACTCGTCTTTGTGTTCTGTTTCCTCTCCTTCGCCATCCCCCTCTCCCTGGGTGGGGCCCGGTACGCCACCCTGGAGGTGGGAGTGTACCTCTTCGCCCGCCAGTTCGTGGACTTCCCCCGGGCAGCTTCCCTGGCGATCTGGGAGATACTCTTCTCCTTGAGCACCCTCTACCTCCACGTCCGAGGAGGGGGGGCCTTCAGCGTCGCCCTCCCGAAGGGGCGGCCTTCGGAAGGGGTGCCGTTCCTCAGCAGGGTATCGCACTCCCTTTGGCTCCCCTATCTGGGGATCGTGGGGCTGGTGTTCCTGGGTCCTCTCACGGCCGTGGTGGCCACATCCTTGCGGGTTCCTGGGGAAGGGATCGGGCTCCATTGGTACCGCTTGATCTTCTCGCCGTCTCACAACCCCTTGATCGGCGCGTCCCCCAGGGAGAGTGTCCTCACCAGTCTTGCCATCGGCGGGCTGGCCACCGCGGGCTCCCTCGTCCTGGGGGTGTGGGTAAGCTGGATCCTGCGGCGGCTACGTTCACCCTTGCTCGAGGCATCCCTGATGGCGCCCCTCTCCGTATCGGCAGTGATCCTGGGACTTGCCCTGCTTTACGCCCAACGTTGGCCCCCTTATTCCCTCCTCGGCCGGGGGATCTGGGCCATCGCCTTGGCACACGTTCTCCTCGTTTATCCCCTCGTGGTACGGATGGTGCGGCCGCTGTGGGACTCGCTGGATCCCTCCTTAGCTGAGGTGGCCCGTACCCTAGGGGCACCGGGATGGCTCGCTTTCCTGACGGTGGAACTGCCCTTGCTTTCGCGGGGGGTGCTTGTGGCCGGTGCCTTCGCCCTCGCTTTCTCCCTGGGGGAGATGACGGCCACGGCGGTCCTCGCCAGACCGGGTATGGTGACCATTCCCCTGGCTATCTACCGGCTCCTCTCCACAAGGAGGTTCCTCGAGGGCCTCGGGACCGCGGCGGCCATGGCTGTGGTGCTGATGGCCGTCACTGCGGGCGCGGTCTTCGTGTGGGAGTGGGCTGGGGAGCGGCTCCTGCGTTGGTCCCGGACTTGATCGGTCCCAATCTTTCTCCACCATAGGGAAGGGTTGCGGGCGAAACCCCTCGTTTTCCAATGGAACGAGATCACAGCGGAATATATCTTCTAGCGGCGTTTAGCACGCAATGCCCAGGGACGGAACACCGAATTGAAACGGCTTGCCGCCTACGAGCTCAAACATCACCGCCTCCTGGCCGGTGTAGCGGGCCAGGAGATAGGACCCAGATGTTTACGGCCCCTCCTCTACTTCGCTTGCCGCCAGGGTGTTCGGCCCCACCTTTGCCATCAAGCTCATGAGCGTCAGGCTGAGGTGGGTTACGCTGGGGGGTGATCACGGAGATCCCGGAGCTCAGGAAGCTCATGG
>CAYTCK010000085.1:0-4022 GCA_964436445.1 uncultured Thermotogaceae bacterium
GAGATCTTCTCTTTCCTCGCGGGGATCGAAGGCCGCTGATCCTGGTCATCCCTGGGCAAGGCGTTCCTTGAGCTCGGCGATGGGACGGACCGGGGTGGGATCCACCTGGTTCAACAGGGCCAGGTAATAACTCGTCCAGTCCCCAAGGTAGAGGAGGGAGAAGACCCGGGACAACTCGTCCTCCCCCTTCCCCCAGGCCTCCAGGTATCGCAGCCCTCGACGATCCAGGATCTCCTTCAGGATCTCGATTCGAAGCTTCACCCGGGGGTGGTCATGTTCCGTTCGCAGGAAGATCCTGATGAGCTTGGGGAAACGGATGGCCGCGATCTCGTACCCCACGATCTCGTTGTGGCAGAGCTCGGGCAGGGACGCGGAGAAGGCCGGTTGTTTGGCGTTCTCGTTGATCTGGGTACGCCAGCGGAAGGCTATCCTATCGGTGTTTCCCTGTGCCCCGTAGATCACCGGGATCCTACCGCGAAGCTCCCTGGCCATCTCCTGGGCCCTGTTCCCCGGGTTCGCCGGGGAGAGCTCCCGGCTCTCCTCCTCCAGCACGCGAAACACCCCCTCAAGTTCGGCCTTCGGCCCCAAGCTTTCCAAAGCCCCCAACAGGGTGAAAAGCATGTGCCCCAGGGCCGCCCGGGGCTGGTACCCCGGCGGGACCCCGAGCCACGGCACCCCTTCAGCAGAGCAAAGTTCCTGTAACTTCCCCCCGGAGGAGATTCCCAAGGCCCTGGGCGTGGCCTTCAGGCCTTGGCGGAAAGCCGAGAGCGTTTCCTCGGTGTTCCCGGAGTAGCTCACTCCCACGAGGAGGGTCTCGGGGCCGATGAAGGGAGGTATGCGGTAATCCCGGGAGACCAAGACCTCCACCTCGGGCAGGGAGCGGGCCAGGAGATCCCCCACGATCCCCGAGCCCCCCATCCCCACCACCAGGATCCGGGAAAAGCCTCTAAGGCTTCCGGGGAGCTCCGCTTCCTTCCCCCGGGAGTAGGCCTCCCTGCACTGGCGGGGGAAATCCTCCAGGACCCCTGCCATGCCAGCGGTATCGTGCTCCCGTAGCGTCTCCCAATCCGGTGTCCCCTCGGCCGCGGACCGGGCCAAGGAACGCACCTCCTGTGCCCTTCCCCGGGGAACCACCAGGAGGGCATCCGGGCCATCCACCACCGCCAGGCCCCGTATACCGGAGAGGGCGACCCTCTTGCCGGTGGCGGAGAAAACGAGGTTCTCCTCGGCCTCCTGGGCTATCAGGCGGGCACCGTGGACCGCGTTCCCCTGCGGATCCTTGGGGGAGACCTCCCAGATGGCATGCCAATCCCCGAGATCGCTCCATCCGAAGGAGACGGGGATGGTGGCGATACGATCCGCCCTCTCCATTACCCCGTAATCGATGGAGGTCTCCTCCGCCATACCATAGGCTTCCTTCAGAGCCTCCTCCCAGCCTCCCCTCCCCAGCCTCTCCGCCAGAAGCCCGAGGGCCCTGTGGAGCCCGGGCAGGTGCCTTTCGATCTCCTCCAGGATCCGGGACAGTTTCCAGATGAAGATCCCCGAGTTCCAGAAGAAATTCCCCCGATCCAGATATTCCTCCGCCGTCTTCCGGTCGGGTTTCTCCACGAAACGCAGCGCCCGGCAGACGATGTTCCCCTCGGTACGGAATAGCTCTTCCCCGGCCTCGATGTAGCCGTAGCCGGTGGCGGGATAAGTGGGACGTATCCCCAGGGTGACGAGGTACCCCTCTTCGGCGGCCCTCTCCGCGGCCCGGAGGGCGCTCCGGAAGGCCTCCTCATCCTCGATCCGGTGATCCGCCGGCAACATGGCCATGACCCCCTGAGGATCCCGGCTGTGGAGGATCAGTGCCGCCAGGCCCACAGCCGGGGCGGTGTTTTTTCCGTAAGGCTCAACGATGAGCCGCTCCGGAGGGAGAGAGAGTTCGACCTTTATCCGCGGGGTCAGAGAGGGTCCGGCAACGACGTAGATCCGATCCTCACCCACCAACGGCAGGACCCTCTCATAGGTGGCTCGGATCAGCGTACGGCCCCTTCCCCCAAAGGGGAGAAACGGTTTTGGTCGTTCCTCCGTCGCTGGCCAGAGCCTTTCCCCTTTGCCACCGGCCAAGATCACCGCGTACATCATCGGTCCTCCTTGAGACGAGCGATCTACGGGCCAGTTTAAGGGCGCCTGGCCTGGGATTCCACGCGGGCAGAGCCTCGGTGGGCATCGAGCCAAGACTGGAGGATCAGAACAGCGGCGAGCTCGTCCCGCATTCTCCTACGCTTGCGGCGGCTGAGGTCGGCCTCGAGGAGCACCCGTTCCGCCTCGACGCTGGTCAAACGCTCGTCCCAGAGCTCCACTGGGATCCCGGCGACCTCCTCCAACGCCCGTGCGAACTCCCGCACCGCCCGGGCCTGTTCCCCCTCGGTCCCGTTCATGTTCAAGGGAAGTCCGACGACGATTCGCTCGACACCCCACTCCCGGGCCTTCTCCGCCAGGTTCGCCGTGTCCTCTTCCAGGGTGCGGCGCCGATAAATCCCCTTCCCCTGGGCGATGGTCCCGGTCTCGTCGGAAAGGGCGATCCCGATGCGCTTCTCCCCCACATCCAACCCCATGACCCTCATCGCGCGGAGAGGACCTGGAGGGCCCGGCGGATCATCTCCTCCACCGGCATATCCGGGGTGAACTCCTTGCGCACGAGTTCCAGCGCCTTCCGCGCCTCAGCCTCGGAGAACCCCAGGGCCTTCGAGGTAAGGGCCCGCAGGACCACCGTCTCCTTCTCCGAAAGAGGCGTGGGGGCCGCGGGCACGACCTTGGACAGGCGTTCCGAGAGCTCCACCATGATGCGCTGCGCGGTGCGCCGGCCGATCCCCTTCACCTGCTCCAGGGCCGAGAGGTCCCCCCGGCGGATGGCGGCGGCGAACTCCTCCGGAGGCATAGCGGCCACCAACCGGAAGGCGAGCCTCGGCCCCAACTGCGGCACCGAAAGGAGTCCCACGAACATATCCCGCTCCTGGGGCGTTGCGAAGCCGTAGAGGGAGAGCCCATCCTCGCTCACGATGAGGTGAGTATAGAGCTTGGCGAAGCCCGAAAGCTCGGAGGCGGTGCGCCTGGGCACCTGGAGCCGGAAGCCGAGTCCCCCAACCTGGAGGACCACCGCCTCCTCGCCCTTTGCCACGACCTCCCCCTCCAGGAAATCGAACATCTCAACCTATTCTATCAGCTCCGCCTCCCCCCACGGCTTGATAGCCCTCTCCAGGTCCATGGCCCGATCCCGGGGAACACCCAGGGTAAGGATCATCCTCTCGCCGGAGTATTCCCGGGAAAGGACCTCAGCTCCCAGCTGGGAGAGGAGTGAAAAGGCGCGGCCGGAATCCTCGAGGGCGAAGCGCAGCCGCAGCCTCACCCGGGGGACGAACTCCGTAAGCCCTGCGTTCTCCAAGGCCAGGGCGGCCGCATCGCGGTACGCCCGTCGCAGGTTCCCTACCCCTAACTTCACCCCGCCGAAGTACCGCACCACCACGACGAGGACGTTCACGAGGTCTTTTCCCCGCAAGAGCTCCAATATCGGCCAACCTGCCGAGCGGGAAGGCTCCCCGGCGTCATCGGCCCGCTCGAGGATTTTCTCGCCCACGAGGATCCGGTAGGCGTACACGATGTGACGGGCATCGTGGTGTTCCCTTCGCATCCCGGCGAGGACGCGGCGGACCTCGTCCTCCGTGGACACGGGACGGACGAACGCCAGGAACCGCGAGCGCTCCCGCACGAGCTTCGCTCCAGCCACCCGGACTACGCTCCACATCGTTTCAAAACGGCGTCCGCTCCCGGCTGTTGAGCACGGGTAAGGCGATGATGGCCTAACCCCCTTGGGGGTCTTTCACGTTCGCTCCCCTGACGAACATGTCCCCGGTCCAACACATCCCCAATTCCCTTCCGACGCGGTGTCCCAAATAGAGACCATCGCCTTGGCGTTATCGGCACTCATGGCGGTACGATATAACCCCAAAAAGGAAGCTCGGACAAAGGGGGGATAAAGG
>CAYTCK010000086.1:0-3891 GCA_964436445.1 uncultured Thermotogaceae bacterium
GGAGAGCCTCAAGGATCCCGGGATCAGATGGCTTTCCGACGTGAACTTCCGGGACTGAGCGCCGTCCCCGGGATGAGGGGGTGGAGCCTAGGGGTGTCGGTGGCGTTGGCCCTGGGATTCTCCCTGCTTGGGGGCCCGGGGATCCAACAGACCTTGACGTTATCGCCGGAAGGGTTCGCCTCCTTGGAGCTCACGGTCCTGTGGATCGGGGAGCCCCTATCGGCTTCCTTGGGGGGAGAATGGGACGATACGGGTTTGGTCCGTGGTGAATTGGGAGGATCCCTGCGAGCTGAACCCTTGGAGTTACGGGCCGGCCTCGGTCTGGAGACCTCCGGAACCTGGGAGGTCAATGTGGGCGCTGGGTTCTCCCGTTCGCCCATTTCTCTTTTGGGAACCCTTTCCTTCGGATCCGTCGGGGTGACGGGGTGGAGCGTGGGCGGACTCCTGGAGTTGGAGAAGGTCACCCTGCAGGTCGCGGTGAAGTGGGAGGGCGTACTGACCAGTGGCTTCGCCGGATACGTCTCCCTGGAGCCCATCTCCCTCGAGGTAGGCCTCTCCTTCTCGGACGGGGACCTCTCCCAGGTGCGCGGCAAGGTGCGGGTAAGTGGGAAGCCCGGGCTTGTGGGTTTTGGGGCGCGCTATTCCTTCCCCGCAAAGGAGTTCCTCCTCTCCACGGAGTTTGATCTTCGGGGCGAACACATCTCCCTGGGATTTGAGGCTGTCTGGAACCCGTTCCCGGGGAGCACCCAGCCCCAAGCAGCTCATCCCCTGAGCCCGGCCCCAGGAGGGATTCTCGGTTTCCTCCGTGAGCTCCGGATCGAAGCCTCGATGATCACACCGGCTCGGGAGGGTACCGGCCTAAGGAGGGGCCAAGGGGAACCGATGGCCCTCATCTCCTCCCCCAAGACCTCGACTTTCACCGTGGGCGAGATGATCCCTTTCAGCGCCCGGGGCTCGCAGGTACCGGGAGGGCCTCCGCTGGAGTTCTTCTGGGACTTCGGGGATGGGGATCGGGCCCGCGGGGTAGAGGTCCAGCACAGCTACACATATCCGGGTGTCTACCGGGTGGTCCTCCTCGTCCGGGACGCCTCAGGGCGCACCGCGCGGGCGGAGAGGGTGCTGCGGATCCTCGCGCCGGAGCTCACGGCGGACTTCGCGTGGGAGCCCGAGGAGCCCACGGTCCTGGATGATGTCCGGTTCCTGGATCTCTCGGAGGGAGAGGTCGTCGCGTGGCATTGGGACTTCGGGGACGGGGAAACCTCCTCCGAACACGAGCCTGTCCATAGCTACTTCCACAAAGGCACCTTCCACGTATCCCTCACCGTCACCGACGCATATGGGAACAGAGCCTCGGTCACCAAGGCTCTCACCGTGGTGAACATCCCCCCCATTGCCGATCCCGGAGGTCCCTACCAAGGGGTGGTCTACCAGGAGGTCCTCTTCAGCGCCGCGCGTTCTCGCGATCCGGACGGGAAGATCGTGGAGTACATATGGGACTTCGGCGATGGAACCACGGCCCGAGGTGAAACGGTGGCTCACTCCTACCTCAAGCCTGGAACCTACGAGGTCTGTCTCACGGTGGTGGACGATGATGGGGCCGAGGCGAAGGCCTGTACCACCGCCGATGTGATCTACTATCCCCAGATAGGGGGTGGGCCGTGAGGGAGCTCGTGGCATTGGTTTTTCTCCTCCTTTGTTTCTCCGTGGCCTATCCCTTAGAGATCAATTTCTCATCCCATACGTCCCTCACTGCCGCGCATTGGGCCGAGGAGTTGGAGCTCGATATCGGCCATGCCGGTTGGAGCGTCGGCGCCGGCGCCAGCCTGGAGGACGCCGGGCTCGTTGAGGCCACCTTTGGAGGGGAATACCAGACGAGCTCCTTCTCCCTGCGGGTCGAGGCGGGTTTCTCAGACGAAGGGTTCTTCCAGCTCACTGGGAGCCTAGAGCTTTTCCCCACCGAATCCTTCGGGATCGCTGTTGAGGCGACAGTGGACAGAGGGGGATTCGCCGGCGCCTCCTTCATCCTGCGCTACGGGGCCTACGCGAACGAGGGGGGTTCTGTGGCAACCGGCCTGTTGGAGCTTGATGAAGGCGGGAACGTGGTCGGCCAAACCCTGCACCTGGATCTCTCCTTCCTCCCTTGGCACATGGGGACCACGGTCTCGTTCGGGGAAGGGGGATTTTCATCCCTGGAGCTCGGAGCGGGGGTATCCCTGGAGAAAGTGGAGGCCGAGGCGAGGCTCGAGTGGGATCCCACAGGGCCATATTCCCGTGGGGCAAGCCTCTCGCTGGATCTCGATCCCCTCTCCCTCTCCGGGGAAGCTACCTGGCTTGTGGACGGATCTTGGCTCGCCGCTGGGGCCCTGGGCCTCGGGGGGTGGCTCGATGTCCGGGCCGAGGTATGCCGGACGGAGGAAGCCAGCACCTGGGAGCTCGACATCGGGGTCTCTTTCGAATACGTCGAGCTCACCCTCTCGGCCTCGGCTTCGGAGGAGGGGATGGGCTACACTGGGGGCCTTTCCTTCACCGGCGATGCTTTCTCCCTGGAGTTCCGTGGGTGTCTCCACCCAGAGAGAGAGTGGGAACTGGAGCTCTCGGTGGAGCTCTGTATATCCCTCGGAGGGGAACCGCCAGGGGGATGAGGGATTCGAGTCCCTTGGGAAGATGAAAGAAGAGGGCGCGGAAACCCGCGCCCTCTTCTTTTCCGTAGCAAGCCCTCAATCCCCCGGCGGTGGGATCACCAACCGCTTGTACACCTTCCCGTTCTGGTCCACGTAGAGGGTCATCTCCCCCTTGATCACGAACTTCCAGAGCGGCCAGAAGTAATCCTCCGTCTGCTGACAGGGGGTGAAGATAAGCTCCGGCTCGGGCACTCTCCTCAAGCCGGTGTACTTCGCAACGATTTCCATCGCCTCCTTGGCGGTGAGGTACCTTATCGGCTTGCGGAAGGCCCCGGCGTCCTCGAACTCGCCGGTATAGGCGTTGAGGATGATCCCGGCGACGATCCTCTTCTCACTGTAGCCGAAGGGGACGATGTAATATCCCTTACGCTCTTTGTTCACCAACAAGGGCTCGAATGGCTTCGTCCTCGTGAGCACAGACAAGGGCCCGTGCTTGTAGAGCTTGTACCTCTTTATCCAATCCAGGGCAAGCTTCACGGCCTTCTCCGGAGGTATGGGCTGTCCGCGTTCCACCATCTCCACCGTCCTGACGCTCCCGGACTTCTTCGGTGGCTCCAGCACGGCGATGTACTTTCCGTACCACTTGCTGGAGGAGATGTTCACCGGACCACAGAAATAGCTGACCTGCCACGAAGCGCCGGTGACGTAATGGTAAGTACCCCCACTTCCGCCGCTACAGGGCGGCCATGGGTTATTGAATTCGATGAACTGCAAGCTGACTGTCGAATGAGTGGTGGGATCGACATCGGTGGTAAACCCGGTGATCACCACCCAGTGCTGTTGGTGCCAGACCAAAACGGGCGTCGGATAGCGCTGTACTGTCATCCAATAGAGTACGGCGTACATCTCGCTCAAATACGAGCTTTTGGCCTCCACAACCCAAACGCCGCTGGGGGGATGCCCCATGTCGTTCATGCAGTATTTGAGCCCGTCCGGATCGGTCGCCCAGTTGACGCTGGGATCGTCCTTATGAGCTTGGATGCAGTTCCAGAGTGATGTCTGGGAGAAATACTTGGGGCCAGGTGGAGTGGGGTAGCCGTCATGGGTCATCTGGGCACTGGCCGCACCACACCAATTGTTGGTCTCCTGGCAGTAAAGGGGCACGTCGAGGTACACATCGTGGGTGGCCAGGGCCGCCATGGGGAGAAGTAAAAAGAGCGCCCATAAAAAAACCAACCATCTGTACACGACAACCCCCTCCTCATTGACT
>CAYTCK010000087.1:0-3720 GCA_964436445.1 uncultured Thermotogaceae bacterium
TCTCCCTCAGGCGTCCGCGGCCATGAGTTCGCGGGCGATTCGAGCCACGTTTTCGGGTGTGAATCCGAATTTCTCCAGGACCTCCTTCCCCGGGGCAGAGGCGCCGAAGCGCTCGACGGAAACGATCGCCCCTTCGGTCCCCACGTACCGCTCCCAGCCTAAGCGCACCCCGGCCTCCACCGCCACCCGGGCCTTCACCTCCGGCGGCAGTACCTCCCGCTTGTAGTCCTCAGGTTGTTCCTCGAAAAGCTCCCAGGAGGGCATGGCCACCACCCGCGGGTTCAGACCTTCAGCGGCGAGGATCTCGGCGGCCTTTAGGGCCACGTGGACCTCGGAGCCGGTGGCGATGAGGATCACGTCCGGTGTACCGTCTTTCGCCTGCCAAAGGACGTAGGCCCCCTTGTGAAGCTCCCGCTCGGAGGCGTAACGGCCCCGATCGAGGACCGGGAGGTTCTGGCGGGTGAGGATCAGGGCCGTGGGGCCCTTCCGCTGGAGCGCCGCCGTCCAGGCCTCGCGGACTTCGTTCGCATCGGAGGGCCGGATCACGACGAGCTCGGGCACCGCCCTTAAAGAAGCGATCTGCTCCACCGGCTGGTGGGTGGGGCCGTCCTGACCGATCCCGATGGAGTCGTGGGTGAAGACGTAGATCACCTTGCAGCCCATCATCGCCGCGAGGCGGATCGGCGGACGCATATAGTCCGAGAAAACGAGGAATGTTCCCACGAAGGGGATGAGCCCCCCATGACGGGAGATGCCGTTGGCGATCGCCCCCATGGCGTGTTCCCTGACGCCGAAGTGGATGTTGCGGCCGGTGTAGTCCCAAGGACCCCCAGCGTCCCCCTGGACGCCAGAGGGTTTCTCCCCAGGGGCTTGGAAGTCGCCCTTCCCAGGGAGCACGGTGTGGACCGAGGGATTCAAATCCGCCGAGCCCCCCACGAGCTCGGGGATTTTTTCTCCAAGGGCCTGGAGGACCTTCCCCGAGGCCTTGCGGGTGGCGATCCCCACCTCGTCGGGCGGGAATTCCGGGAGGCCCTCATCCCAACCCTCGGGGAGTTCGCCGTGGATGCGGCGCTCGAGCTCGGCCGCGAGCTCAGGGTACTCCTCCCGATAGCGCTCGAAGCGCTCGACCCACTCCCTCTCCCATTTCTCGCCCCTCTCGATGGCCATTCGGAAGTGCTTGAGGACATCGTCGGGCACGTAGAACCTGGGCTCGACGGGCCAGCCCAAGCGTTCCTTGGCAGCTTGGAGCTCCTCCTCTCCCAGGGGAGCCCCGTGCACCTTGTAGGTCCCCTGTTTCGTCGGGGCGCCGTAGCCGATCACGGTGCGGATCGCGATGATGGAAGGCTTGTCCTCGACCTCCTTGGCCCTGCGGATGGCGGCGTCGATGGCCTCGATGTCGTTTCCGTCCTCCACCCTCTGGGTGTGCCACCCGTAGGCCTCGAACCGCTTGAGCACGTCCTCGGTGAAGGTGAGGTCAGTGGTCCCTGCCAGGGATACGCGGTTGTCGTCGAAGAGGACGATCAACTTCCCGAGTTTGAGGTGCCCGGCCAGGGAACAAGCCTCAGCGCAGACCCCTTCCATGAGGTCACCGTCCGAGGCGATGACGTAGGTGTAGTGGTCGATTATCTCGTGCCCAGGACGGTTGAAGACCGCGGCGAGGTGCGCCTCGGCCATGGCCATCCCCACGGCCATCCCGATCCCCTGCCCCAGGGGGCCGGTGGTCACCTCCACCCCCGGGGCGCAATCCGCTTCGGGATGGCCCGGGGTCTTGCTCCCCCACTGGCGAAAGCGCTTGAGCTCCTCGAGGGGAAGGTCGTAACCGGTGAGGTGGAGGAGGGCGTAGAGCATCGCCGAGCCGTGGCCCGCCGAAAGCACGAACCGATCGCGATCGAACCACTTGGGGTTCTTGGGGTTATGTTTCAAGTGCCTTGTCCAGAGGACGTAGGCCATGGGAGCTGCGCCCAGCGGGAGGCCGGGGTGGCCGGAGTTTGCCTCCTGGATCATATCGGCCGCCAGGAACCGGATCGCGTTCACACAGCGCTCGTCTATCCTTTGGTTTTTCGCCATCTTCCCCCCTTCCCCGAAGATGCGATGGGGATTATAGTGGGGGTACCTGGGGCTTTTTCAACCGTTTGCTCTTCAGAGCTCTTCCAGAAGGCCTGTGCGCCGATTGAACTCCTCGATGAGTCTGTCGATCTCCTCCACCTGCTTATGGATCCGGTCCCAGTAACCGGGCCAGTCGTACCACTGTTGGAGGAGCTCCTCCGCGGATTTGCCCATCTGTTCGACCCAGGTGTAGTACTTCAGGTTGTGGATGCGGCGCCGATCCCAGTAGGAAAGTTCTAGGATCCTATCGATATCCACCCCCATGAGGTACCGATGGTAGTCAACAGCTGCCTGTTCCCGGGAATAGGGACCGTACTGTTCCCGCATCTCCTTGATCCGCGATTGGTAGAGTTCCATAGAATCAGTGAACACGGTGAGGATCACGTCGCGGGAAGTGAGTTCGAAATACTTGGCGAATTTGATCGCCCCCACTAGGTTCGCCACTGAAGAGATCCCAAGCCAATCGAGTTTATCCACCAGATCGGGTGGTGCGCCCTGTTTAAGGAGGTATTCGCGTCCCTCGGGTTCGTTGAAAAGGCGTATCAGGCGCATAGTGAACTCGTCCGGGATATCGATGATGAGGTCAGTGTTACGCACGTTGTGGATCCAAGGGACATGCTTATCGCCGATCCCCTCGATCCTGTGGCCTCCAAAGCCGTTTAGGAGCAACGTCGGGCACTCCCAAGCTTCGCCCACAGCGAGCTTCGCCTGGGGATGCTTCTCCTTGATGTAATCCGCACATCCCAGGGTCCCGGAGGAGCCCGATGTGAGGAAGAGACCAGCGAGCCGCTGTTCCTCCTTCATCTCCTCCCCGAGCACCTCTTCCATGGCCGGACCGGTGACGGCATAGTGCCACAGGTGGTTCCCGAACTCATCGAACTGGTTAAAGATTACCACGTTCTCGCGGGTTGCCTGGAGTTCCTTGCACTTCTGGAAGATCTCCCACACGTTGGATTCACACCCTGGGGTGGCGATCACCTCGCCTGCCACCTTGGAGAGCCATTCGAACCGCTCCCGGGACATCTCCTCCGGGAGGATCGCGATGGACTCGCAGGCGAGGAGGTTGGCCACGTACGCCCCGCCCCGGCAGTAGTTCCCAGTGGAAGGCCAAACCGCCTTGTGGAACGTGGGATCGAACTGGCCGGTGACGAGACGCGGCGCCAAGCACCCGAAAGTGGCCCCCACCTTGTGGGATCCGGTGGGGAACCATTTCCCCACCAGGCCGATGATCACCGCGTCCACCCCGGTGAGTTCCGAGGGAAAGACCAACCGGTTCACGGGGCCGTAGAGCCCCCCCTTGGGCACGGGCTCATTCTTCCAAGTGATCCTGAAGAGGTTCAAGGGATGGAGGTCCCAAAGGCCGATACCTTTGAGCTTCTCCTTGATTTTCCCGGGGACGTACTTGTCCGGATCGCGCATTTGCTTGAACGTGGGGACGATGATCCCCCGCTCCCGGGCCCTCCGGGCGGTCCGCTCTAGCTGTTCCTCGTTCACTGTGAGATCGATCATTTCGCGCTCCTTTTCTTCGATAGACGCCGAGTTAAGGAATGTTATCATGCTCCTAGGCTGTCAGACAACCTTTCGTCTTCCGGCCCTGTTAAAAAACGGGGTTCT
>CAYTCK010000088.1:0-3716 GCA_964436445.1 uncultured Thermotogaceae bacterium
TTTCAGCGGCCGTAGGTTCCCATGAGTCTCGCCTCGCCGAGGACGTGGCCCTTGATGGCTTCCTCGAGCTCGGCCCGGCTTGCCCCTGGCCCGAGCGCTGGCTTTGTGTCCAGAGCGCGCAGGATGAAGAAGTAGCGGTGCGGCTTCCCAGGAGGGGGGCAGGGCCCACGGTACCCGATGACCCCGAAGTCGTTGATCCCCTGGAGGGCGCCGTTCTCGAGTTCCCTCTTTCGGGGCACGCCCTCGGGGAGGCCCGGGAGGTTCGGCGGGATGTTGTAGATGATCCAGTGGATGAAGGTCCCCCGCGGGGCGTCGGGATCCTCCACCACCAAGACGAGGCTCTGCGTCCCCTCCGGGATCCCTTTCCAGGAAAGCGGCGGCGAGACGTCTTCGCCATCGCAGGTGTAGCGGGTGGGGATCCGCTTCCCGAACTCGAAGGCCGTGCTGGTCAAGACGAAACCCCCCGTGGTCTTGGGTTCAGCAGTCTCCTCCTTCTCCTTGCAGGCCGGGATCAGGAGCGCAAGGGATAAAAGGAGTAAAAGGAGGACGAGGGATATCCTCGCTTTCATCCGCACCACCCCCGCCGATCTTACCCCTTCAGCCGAGGAGGAGGGCGAGGACGGCCTTTTGGGCATGGAGCCTGTTCTCAGCTTGATCGAAGATCACCGAATGAGGGGAGCGGGCGGCCTCGTAGGTGAGCTCCTCCCCGTAGTGGGCCGGGAGACAATGCATGAGGATCACATCGGGTTTTGCCAGGGAGAGGAGCTCTGTGTCCACGGTGAAGCCGGCGAAGTCCTTCTTCTTCCTTTCCGCCAGTTCCTCCTCCCCCATGGAGACCCAAACGTCCGTATAGATCACGTCCGCCTCCCTTACCGCCTCCCGGGGATCGTGGAACACCGCCACCTCGCCCCCGGCCTCCCCGACCCGCGCCAGCACCTCCTCCCTCGGGGCGTATCCCTCGGGACAAGCCAGGCGGAACTTCAATCCCAGCTTCGCCGCGGCCACCATTAGAGAGTTGGCCACGTTGTTCGGGTCCCCCACGAAGGTCAAGGTGATCCCCTCCAGACGTCCCTTCGTCTCCCAGATGGTGAGCATGTCCCCCAAGGCCTGGCAGGGATGATATAGATCCGAGAGGCCGTTGATCACGGGCACCGTGGCGAAGCGCGCCAGCTCCTCCACGATCCTGTGCTCGAAGACACGGGCCATGATGCCGTGGACGTAGCGGGAGAGAACCAAGGCAGCGTCCTCCACCGTCTCCCGCACACCGAGCCTCACCTCGTCCGGGCCTAGGTAGAAGGCGTGGCCCCCGAGCTCGTGCATGGCCACATCGAAGGAGACCCGGGTCCGCAGCGACGGTTTCTGGAAGAGCAGCGCAAGGGACCTCCCCCGCAGGACCCCGTCGTGAGGGATCCCGGCCCGCCGCTCTCCTTTGAGCCTCTTGGCGAGTTCCAGGGCCTCCTTTATCTCCCCAGGGCTCCAGTCGGCCAGTGTCACCAGGTCCCTCTTGAGGAGCTTCATGGGATCACTCCTCGGGGTACTTGGTGGTGACGATGTGGGTGCTGGTGGAGGAGACCCCGTCCACCTTACGGATCTCCTCGGTGACGATGCGGTTCAATTCAGCTACCGAGAAGGTGGAGGGGAGTTCGTCGAACTCCAGGTAAGCGATGATATCGTAGTCGCCGAAAACGAGATCCGCCCTCTTTACGTGTGGCTTCTGCTTTATCGTCCGCAGCACCTTCTCCTCCGTTCCCCCACGACAGCGGATGAGGACATAAGCAGCCACCGCCATGTGAACCTCCTTTCGAGTGAGCATCATACCTGCCGGCGATGAAGGGTACAAAAACTGCGATTTGAGAACTGTGAGCAGATTGAGTTCCAAAAGCCTTTCTCGTATCATAAGTGGGGTCTATTGGCCTAAATCTAAGAGAAAAGGGGGGATTGACATATGCCTAGGAAAGGGCAAAGTGCGGCTTCCACCGATAAGATCTCCATCTACATTCCCCAGAACAAGGCCCACCTGAACGTGATCGAGAGGCTGCGGAAGCTCGCCGAGAAGAAGGACCGCTCCATCAACTACCTGGTGGTCCAGGCCATCATCGAGTATCTGGAGCGGGAGGAGAAGAAAGAGAAGAAGTGAGGTGAACCGAAGGGGCGGGGGAGGCGAAGCCTCCCCCGCCTTTTCCCCTTCAGCCTCGGGCCGCGGTGGAGGCGAGTTTACCCTCTAGGTAATCGGCGTAAGCGGACATGTCGAAGTGGCCGTGGCCGGAGAGGCCGATGAGGATCACCTTTTCCTCGCCGGTCTCGGCGCACTCCCGGGCGATATCGATGGCTGCCCTCACCGCGTGGGCCGACTCCGGGGCCGGGACGATCCCCTCGGTCTTGGCGAAGAGGATCGCCCCTTCGAAGACATCCAGCTGGTCCAGGGCCACCGCCCGCACGATCCCCTCCTCCACCAACCGCGTGATGATGGGGGCCATGCCGTGGTAGCGGAGCCCGCCGGCGTGGATGGGCGGGGGGACGAACCTGTGGCCCAGGGTATGCATCTTGAGGAGCGGTGTCATCTCCGCCGTGTCTCCGTAGTCGTAGCGCACCTTCCCCCGGGTGATGGAGGGGCAGGCCGTGGGTTCCACGGCCACGAAGTCTATCCTCCGCCCCCGGGCCCTGGAGTCCCGCAGGAAGGGGAGCATTAGCCCCCCGTAGTTGGAGCCCCCGCCGACACAACCCACCACCACGTCGGGGTAATCCCCGGCCATCTCCATCTGCAGCAGGGCCTCTTCTCCCACCACCGTTTGGTGCAGCAGCACGTGGTTGAGGACGCTCCCCAGGGAATACTTGGTGCCGGGGTCGGAGAGGGCGGTCTCGATGGCCTCGGAGATGGCGATCCCGAGCGACCCGGTGGAGTCCGGGTCCTCGGCCAGGACCGCCCGTCCCGCCTCGGTGCGGTCCGAGGGGGAGGGGATCACCTCCGCCCCGTAGATCCCCATCATCACGCGCCGGTAAGGTTTCTGTTCGTAGGATACCCGTACCATGTAGACAGTACATTGGAGACCGAAAACGTTGCAGGCGAAGGAGAGAGCGCTCCCCCATTGTCCGGCGCCGGTCTCGGTGGTGAGGCGTTTCGTCCCCTCGACCTTGTGGTAATAGGCCTGGGCCACGGCGGTGTTGGGCTTGTGGGATCCGGTGGGGCTCGTGCCCTCGTACTTGTAGTAGATCCGCGCTGGGGTCTTGAGGGCCCGCTCCAGGTTCACTGCCCGGAAAAGGGGTGTGGGCCGCCAGAGCCGGTACACCTCCCGCACCTCCTCCGGGATGGGGATGAAGCGGTCCGTTGATGTCTCCTGGGCCACGCACTCCTCAGCGAACAGGGCCTTCAGGGCATCGGGATCCAGGGGTTCCCGGGTACGGGGATCGAGGGGCGGGGGAAGGGGCTCCCCCAGATCCGGGAGCACGTTGTACCAGGCTTTGGGAAGCTTCTCCTGGGGAAGGTTATAGATTCGCTGCACACCGACCTCCTTTCCTCTTCTTCATGAACGGAGCCAAAAGGATCCCTTAGGCGATTCGAACGGCTTTGGGGAAAGGAGGCCACCAATCCTTGAAGGGAGGATGGTCCAACTGAGGGATCAAGCTAGAAACGCCAAACACAACCTCCTGGCATCAAAGCTTCCACCCCCTTACGGCCCGCATTATAAGCCCTTCCAGGGGCGCGGCAATTCCTCCTT
>CAYTCK010000089.1:0-3696 GCA_964436445.1 uncultured Thermotogaceae bacterium
CAGCTCGGTGCCTTGACACCTGCGGCAGATCGAGACTAATATCTTTTGAGTTTGCTATGGAAGGGGGTGAGAGCAGTCGGAGATCTTCGGCCCCTGGGGTAACCCATACCGAAAAAAGGAGGGTGATGCAGTGACTATGTGGAAGAAATTCGGTTTCGTGTTGGCGGTGATCGCGGTTTTCGGCTTGATGGCTTGGTCCCAGGAGAAGCCCATTAAGAATCCTGACACCATCATTTATGCCACCATTGGTCCGGCTGAGACATGCGATCCAGCTTACGCCTACGACACGGCAAGCGGCGAGATCATCTTCAATACTTACGAGACTTTGGTTTTCTGGCCCTATGGCGTCGCCGATGCCAAGGGTGTTGATCTCACCAACATGTCCCTGGATCCGGCGAAGCTCCAGCCGTTGCTTGCTACCGAGTGGACGGTGTCCGAGGATGGACTTACCTACACCTTCACCATTCGCGAGGGTATCCGCTTCCATTACGTGGGAGTGAAGAAAGCCGACGGCTCCATCGAGTGGGT
This sequence comes from uncultured Thermotogaceae bacterium, assembly GCA_964436445.1. Classification (GTDB taxonomy): domain Bacteria; phylum Bipolaricaulota; class Bipolaricaulia; order Bipolaricaulales; family Bipolaricaulaceae; genus CAYTCK01. The sequence goes on from CAYTCK010000089.1 coordinate 529, forward strand.
GGACTACGATTCCCTCTCCCCCGAGGAGGAGAAGAACATCGTACCGGGTTACGGTGAGCTCACCGCTGAAGATGTGGAGTATTCCATCGAGCGGGCCATGCTCCAGGACCGTGACGGTGGCCCTATCTGGATGTTGCTCGAGCCCCTCACCGGTTACTCCTCCATGAGGGATCTGGTAAAGGCTGCGTTGGGGAAGAAGGTCGACGATCTCAAGACCCTCACGCCCGAAGAGCAGGCCATGATCTACAAGAAGTACATCGATCCCGCCGTCGAGGCGGAGGGCAACAAGGTCATCTTCCACCTGGCACAGACGTATCCGCCTTTCATCACCATCCTCGCCGGTTCCTGGGGCTCCGTGCTGGACAAGGAGTGGACCATCGCCCAGGGAGACTGGGACGGAAAGGCCGATGATTGGGCCAAGTGGTGGAACCCCGGCGGGGGTGAGGTACCGGAGAAATCACCCTTGTTCAAGGCGGTCAACGGCACTGGTCCCTTCAAGCTCAAGCGGTGGGACATCGGCGTGGAGATTGACTTCGACCGCTTCGAGAAGTACTGGCGCGGTCCTGCCAAGATCAAGCACGTGGTGATCAAGAAGTTGGACGAGTGGTCTGATCGCTTGCTCCTTCTCAAAAACGGTGAGGCCGACATCGTGTACGTGCCTTCACAGTACCTGCCACAGGTCGAGGGCCTAGAGGGTGTGGTGGTTCATGACCCCATCGACGTTCCTCAGGTCGCGTTGCGGGCTATGTTCTTTACTGCGCCGGTGGTACTCGAAGGGAACGAGTTCATTGGCGAGGGACCTTGGGATGGCTACGGGATCCCGGCGGATCTCTTCGCCGATGTGAACGTGCGCAAAGCCTTCTGCATGCTCTTTGACTACGATGCCTTCATCGAGCAGGTGCTCATGGGCAAAGGCTACAAGATCCACGGTCCCATCCCCAAGGCCTTCGACTGGGCCTATAAAGACGATCCGAGCCTCGATTGGAACTACGATCCCCAGAAGGCCAAAGAACTCCTCATGAAGGCCCGGAACGGCGAGCTCTGGGAGAAGGGCTTCAACCTCACCATCCTTTACAACCAGGGCAACGCCGAGCGGCAGATCGCCGCGGAGATCCTCAAGACGAACCTCGAGGCCCTGAATCCCAAGTTCCGGGTCAAGATCCAGGCAGTACCTTGGAAAACCTACCTGAGCTATCTCCTTTCCGGGAAGATGCCGCTCTTCATCATCGGTTGGTTGGCGGATTATCCCGATCCGAACAACTTCGCCGTGCCGTTCGTGGCTTCCTACGGGACCTTCGCCGCCTGGCAGGGCGAGTACATGGTCGAGAACGTGTTCAAGCCCTACTTCGATGACTTGGTGAAGCAGGGCATGGCCACCACCGACAAGGCCAAGCGTGCCGAGGTTTACTACAAGATCCAGGAGCTGGCTCATGACCTCGCCATCGATATCTGGCTGCCGCAGCGGTACCCCTATCGGGTGATGCGGGACTGGGTGCGTGGCTGGCCCATCAACCCCATCTATCCGGGCCCCTACTTCTACCCCATGTACAAGGCCTACGACTGAGGCTTGCAGCCCTATTGTGGAGCGGTAAACTAGGGCGGGGGCATAGGCCCCCGCCCTTTTTCTAACCAAAAAACGATAGGGAGAACGGGGAATGATCGCTTACATAGTCCGACGGTTGTTGCTCCTGCCCATCGTCCTTTTTGGACTACTTTTCATCGTCTTTCAAATGTACAACCTCCTTGATCCTTTTCAGAAACTGGCGGTCTTCGTGCCGGATGTGAGCCGACTCAAGAACGTAGATCCTCATCTACTCATCAAGGAATACGGGTTGGACAAGCCCTGGTGGTATCAGTTCGGCAGATGGTTGAACAACGTGATACACGGTGAGTTCGGTTGGTCGAAGACGGCCAACCGGGATGTCCTCGATGCCTTTAAGAGGTTTCTCCCCCAAACCGTGGAACTCACCCTCTGGGCAGCGATCCCCATCATCTTAGGGGGGATCTGGTTGGGGCAGCTATCGGCAGTGAAACAGAATTCGGCCATAGACCAGTTCGCTAGAGTGTTTGCTGTGACAGGGTGGTCCTTGCCGACCTTTGTCGCCGGGATCTTGGGTCTTTTCATCTTCTATGGTCTCCTGCACTGGTTCCCCCCGGGGAGGCTTTCGACGAACGTGGGGCTCTACGTCTTCACTTCCGGCAAATTCCACCTGTATACCGGGATCATCACGTTAGACGCGATCCTCAATTGGAACTGGTGGGTGTTCGCCGATGCCCTGCGGCACTTGATCCTGCCGGTAGTCACCCTGTCTTACGTTAGCTGGGCCCTGCTCCTGCGGGTGACACGGTCATCGATGTTGGAGACCCTGAGGCAGGAGTACATCATGACCGCCCGGGCGAAGGGGCTTCCGGAGAGGGTGGTGATAAAGCGCCACGCCCGCAGGAACGCCCTGATCCCGGTGGCCACCATCGCTGGGCTCACCATCGCTGGGCTGATGGGGGGCTTGGTGATAACGGAAACTATTTTCGATCTTCCCGGCATCGGGCGGTGGGCGGCGAACGCCGCCAGGCAGTTCGACATGCCGGCTTTGCTAGCCTATCTCCTTTTCAGCGGCTTTCTGATCGTTATCGCCAATCTGACCGTCGACATCCTGTACGCGGTGATCGATCCGCGGGTGAGGTTGGAATGAAGACGCTGATCAAGCTCTTGAAAAACCCCTTGGGAGCTACGGGCATCGTTTTGTTGGTTTTCTTCGCGGTGGTTGCCATCATCGCCCCTTATATCGCACCTCCCCGCTGGCCGGACGAGCCCTTCCGTATGCCTCGCTATGGATACTGGTCCGAGCCAAGACCTCCCCAACCGGGTCATCCTTTTGGCTTGAGCTCCGGCCAGTACGACATCTTCTACGGTTGCGTTTGGGGGACACGCTTGGCGTGGATCGTCTCCCTCCTGGTGGTCGGGCTTTCGGCCGCCATCGGGATATTCTTGGGGATGGTGGGGGCTTTCTACGGGGGATTGGTGGACGAGGTGATCATGCGTATCACCGATATCTTCTACGCTTTCCCCTTTCTCTCCGCTGCCATGGCTTTAGCGGCCATCCTGGGACACACCGTGAAAAGCGGGGTCATCGCCCTGGTCACCTTTGGTTGGATGAGTTATGCCCGGCT
>CAYTCK010000090.1:0-3663 GCA_964436445.1 uncultured Thermotogaceae bacterium
TGAACCCCCGCCCCCCCACCATGCCGTCGGTGAACCTGCCCAGGTTGTTGAACAGGAACGCCCCGGCCAGGCCGCACAGAGCCCCGTTCAACACCGTGTAGAAAAGACGAGTGCGGTACACGTTGATCCCGGCGGTGTCCGCCGCCCGGGGGTGCTCCCCCACTACCCGCAGCCTCAGGCCCCAGGGGGTGCGGAAGATGTAGACCTGGGAAAGGGCGATGAGGAAGAGTCCCACTCCCACCAGGATCCAGGCGTTCATGGTGGGGGCGGAGGGAGAAGTGCCCCGCCAGCCCCAGATCACCCTGGTGAGGAACAGGGCAAATCCCATGACCAGGAGGTTGATCGCCGTCCCCGAGACAACCTGATCGGCTCTGAGGTATACGGTCCAGATGGCGTGCAGGGCCCCAAGCGCGGCCCCAACAGCGACGGCCGCGATCAGGGCCAAGGCCGGGCTTCCGCTGAAATAAGCCACGATGGCGCAGGAAAGCGCCCCGGCCAGGGCTATCCCCTCCACCCCCACGTTGATCACCCCGGCCCGCTCAGAGTAGGTCTCCCCCAGGGCCACCAGGGCAATGGGAGTGGCCAGCCTAAGCGCGGAGATGAACAGGTTAAAGTTCAGTATCTCCAAGTCTTGCCCTCCTTGGCACAAGCCGGCGGAAGTACCTGATGAGCTCGGGCGCCACCACGAAGAAAATCACCAGCCCCTGGATGACGGCCGCCAAGTCCGCTGGGGCCACTCCAGCCCGGTCGATGGCCTGGCCCCCGGCCCTAAGCGCTCCCATGAGGATCGCCGCCAGGATGGCCCCCAAAGGGTGGGCCCGGGCGATCAACCCCCCGGCGATCCCATCCCAGCCGTATCCCGGGGAGAACAGCTCGATGAACCGCCGGTGGGTCCCCAAGATCTCCGCCGCCCCACCTAGACCGGCCAGCGCCCCGGCCAGCGTCAAGGCCAGGATCATGTTCCGGGTCACGTTTATCCCACCGTATTCGGCCGCCAGCGGGTTCTGGCCCACCGCCCGCAGCTCGTAGCCCCGGGGGGTGCGGAACAAGAGGTACCAAACGATGAAGGCGATCAGCACCCCCACGATGATCCCCCAGGAGAGCTGCGCACCGCGCAAGAGGCGTGGAAACTGAGCCGTGGTGGCGATACGCACCGTCTGGTTAGCCCACTGGGTGCCGTGATACGGACCCCCGGGAGCCACCAGCCAACTGGTGAGGTAGATGGCCACATAGGAGAGCATCATAGTGGTGACGAACTCGTTGGCGCCGCGCTTTGCCCGGAGCCAGCCGGGGATGAACCCCCACACCGCCCCGGCCGCTGCCCCAAAAAGTAGACACACGATCGGATGGATCACCGGAGGTAGCTTGAAGGTGAAGCCGGCCCAGGCGGCGAAGAACGCCCCCAGGTAAAGCTGCCCCTCGGCCCCGATGTTGAACAGGCCCGCCCTAAAGGCAATGAGGAAGGAAAGGGAAGTAAACAGGATCGGCGTGGCCTGGGTCAGGGTCTGGGCGAGTTGATACCAGTCCCCGAACGCCCCCAGGGCCAACTGCTTGAACACGGCCGGGACCGAATAGCCGGTGAGGGCAGTGACGATCGCCCCCACCCCCAAGGCCAGGGTGATAGCCCCCGCCACCGGCCCCAGTTCCCTAGCCCACCTCTTCACCCTTCCCCCTCAACATCAAAAGGCCCAGCTCCTGTTTTGTGGCCTCGCCCCGCCGCAGCACGGCCACGATCTCCCCCTGGTACATGACCGCGATCCGATCCGCGAGCATCATCACCTCGTCCAGGTCCATGGAGACGAGCAGGATTCCGGCCCCGTTCCGTCGCGCTTCCAGGAACTGCTCCCACACGAACTCCATTCCCCCTACATCCAACCCCCGGGTGGGTTGCACCGCCACGATCACCTGGGGGGCGCGGGAAAGCTCCCGGGCCAGGATTAACCGCTGCTGGTTTCCACCGGATAGAGTCCTAGCGGGGGCGGAAAGGCTCGGCACCGACACCGAGAACTTCTCCACTAGTTCTTGGGCATAAGTCCGGATGGCCCGGCGCTTCTGGGCCCAGGGCCCCACGGCGAACTGGGGTTGGCGATGCTCCCCCAGGATGGCGTTCTCCTCCACCGAGAACGTGAGGATCAGCCCCCGCAGGTGCCTGTCCTCGGGGATATGTACTAAGCCCCGGGAGGCCAATACCCGAGGAGATGCCCCGGTGACGTCGTACTCCCCCACTCGCACTCTTCCAGCAGTGGGCTTTCTCAGTCCGACGATCGCTTCAACGAGTTCCTTCTGGCCGTTGCCCTGTACCCCAGCGATCCCCAGGATCTCGTGGTCGTATACCTTGAAGGACACCCCCCGCACCGCCGGCACGCCCCGGTCGTCCCGGGCGGATAAGTCCTCCACCGACAGGAGCACTCGCCCTTCGGACTCCACCGGCTCCGGGGTAATGGTGAACACCACCTCTCGACCCACCATCATCTCCGCCAGCCGCTCCTCGGTGGCCTCGCTGGACGGGAGGGTGCCCACGTTCTTGCCTTTCCTGAGTACGGTGATGCGATCGCAAATCTCCAAGGCTTCGTGCAGCTTGTGGGTGATGAACACCACCGCCTTGCCCTGCTCCTTCAGGGCCCGGACGGTGGCAAACAAGGCCTCTACCTCCTGCTCCGCCAGCACCGCGGTGGGCTCGTCCAAGATAAGCACCTCTGCCCCCCGGTACAGGGCCTTCAGGATCTCCACCCGCTGCTGTTCGCCCACTGACAGTTCCTCCACCTTGGCGTCGGGGTCCACCTCCAGGCCGTAGTCGGACACTAGGGCCTCGATCCTCCGGCGCATGGCCCGGCGGTCGAGGAATGGCCCCAGTCTCGGCTCCCAACCCACCGCCATGTTCTCCAGCACGGTTAGGCGAGGGACGAGCATGAAGTGCTGGTGCACCATGCCGATCCCGAGCTGGATGGCCACGTGGGGGTTCCTGATACGGGTCTCCTTCCCGCGCACGAAGATCTTCCCCCCGTCGGGCTGGTACAGCCCGTACAGGATGGACATGAGTACCGTTTTCCCGGCGCCGTTTTCCCCCAGGAGGCCGTGTACCTCACCCCAATTCAAAGAAAAGTCGATGCCCGCGTTGGCCACCACGCCGGGGAATCGCTTCACGATCCCCTCCATGCGGATGGCCTCGGCGGGCATCGACTGGGTGTTCACTTGGACTTAAGGATTACTCGTGTTCGATCACGATGGAACCGTCCAGAATACCGAATACCGCCTGGACCACCTTCCACATCACGGCGCCGGGGATCTCCACCTTGGAATGGCTGGCGGAGATGTAGTCTCCGATGTCCTGTTTGCCCACGGCGATACCGGTTCCGATCCCGGTGTCGGACACCATTCCGTAGGAGATGACGCCCGCAGACCAGGTGCCCTCCACCGCCTTCATGATCTCGGTGTACACGGCTAGATCCACACGCTTGAGGCCCGAGGCGATGATCACGTCGGCATGCTCAGGGGCAGACCAAGCCTGGTCAACGTCAGTGCCGATGGCCCACCAGTCTGGGTTCTCCTCGGCGGCGGCGAACACCCCGAGATGGGACTTGCCAGCCGCCCCGTAGACTATGTCTGCACCGGCCTGGTACATCTCCAGGGCCAGCTCCTTGCCCAGGGTGGGGTTGTTCCAGG
>CAYTCK010000091.1:0-3661 GCA_964436445.1 uncultured Thermotogaceae bacterium
CTCCTCCTCGCTCCCACCCTCGCCTACGGCGGGGAATGGGGTCTCCGTCTGGCCGGCTCCCCGGGGAACGACGTTGCGGGATCCCTTTGGCTCTCCCTGGGGGAAACCGCTGGGGATCTCTCCCTGAAGGCCCGTTTGGAGATCTCCCTCCTTGAACCATGGGCCTTTCGGAGCTTCGGGCTGGGGGGCTTCTGGAGGAGAGGCGTTGTCTCCCTGCGGGGGAACGCCTCCCTCTCCCCTGAACGCTTGGAGAGTCTGAAGTTCTCCTTGGGCCTCTCCCCGTCCTTTCCCATTGGGCAGGGAGGAGTACGCTTCCAGGCGGGGGTCTCCCTGGAAACTCGCGACCCCCTGGGAACGCCCTGGACGACCGTGGGCGGGTACCTATCGCTGGACCTTTCCCTTCGTCAGCTATCCGTGGAAGCCACACAAGAGCTCGGCTTCCTTCCCTTTTCCCCAGGGAAAAGGAAATTCGATCTTTCCTACCAAGCCCCTTGGGGAAACGTCTCGTTGCGGAATACCTTCAGGGAGGGGTGGACGGGTTCTTCCCTGGACTTCTCCTGGGAAGGGGATGTGCTTCTCCAGGGTTACGTCGGTATATCCCCAGGTGGCATCCGGGCCGTGGGCGCCAGCGTACAGGGGTTCTTGGGGGATGTGCGCTGGGGAGTCACCCTATCCTTCGATCCCGTGGCCGGGCTGCGCCCACCCACCCTTTCCTTCACGGGAAGGAAAGGGAGCACGAGCTTTTCCCTCCGGGTGACGATGGCCGCCGTCCCCCGGGGGTTTTCCTTAGAGCTCCGCCGGAGCTTCTGATTCAGAGGGCGACCGAGTCCCCGGGGTCGGGGATCACCGCGGAAAGGCCCTTGGCCTTTAAACCTCCGGCCAAGGACTCCAGGGCCCGTTCCTCCCCGTGGACGAGGAAGAGACCTTTGGAGGGGGACGCGGCGCTGATCCACCCGAGGAGCTCCTCCCTGTCGGCGTGGGCGGAGAAGCCGTTTATGGTCCAGATGCGTGCCCGTACCGCTACCTCCTCCCCCAGGATCCGCACCCTTTTCGCTCCTTCCACGATCTCCCGCCCCAGGGTCCCCCGGGCCTGGTAACCCACGAAGACAACGCCATTTTCCTCCTTCCAGATCTGGTGGCGCAGGTGGTGGACGATCCGTCCACCGGTACACATGCCGCTTCCGGCGATGATCACGTGGCCCCCACCGGCGTGGTTCAGGGCCTTGGACTCCTCGACCGAACGCACGATCCGCAGCGCCGGGAAACTGAAGGGGTTCACCGGCTCCCGAAAGAGTTTTCTCCCCTCTTCGTCGAACCAATCGGCGTAACGGCGGAAGACCCTGGTGGTGGCCGAGGCCAAGGGGGAGTCCAGGACGATCTCGGTCCGCTTCGGGAGATCCCCTTCCCGCCAGAGAAGGAAGAGGACATAGAGGACCTCCTGGGTGCGCTCCAGGGCGAAGGAGGGGATGAGGACGTTCCCCCCGCCCTGCAGCACCTCCCGTACCGCATCCCGGAATTCCACGAAGGACTCCTGGAAGCTCTTGTGGGGGCGATCCCCATAGGTCCCCTCACAGAGGAGGTAATCGGCCTTCGGGGCGGGCTCCGGATCGCGGACGATGGGCCGTCCACGGGAGCCGAGGTCCCCGCTGAAGACGAGGCTCCCTCCATCCCAAGATACCTCCACCATGGCCGAGCCCAGGACATGGCCGGCATCGTGGAAGCGTATCCTGACCCCCTCCCCCAAGCTCACCCACTCCCCGTAGCCGGGTCGCAGGGAGAAGTGATCCAAGGCCTCCAATACATCCCCCACATCGAACAGCGGCGCGGGTGGCGGCTCCCCTCGCCGGGCAGCCCGGCGGGCATGGCGCTCCGCTTCCTCCTCCTGGAGATGGGCGGCGTCCAGGAGGATGTGCTTGGCGATGGCCGCCGTAGGCGGAGTGGAGATCACCTGCCCCCGGAACCCCTCCCGCACCAGCCGGGGGATCATGCCGCAGTGATCGAGATGTGCGTGGGAAAGAACGACGTAATCGATCCCCTCGGGATCGAAGGGGAAATCCTGCCGGTTCCGAGCCTCATCGTGCCCCTGGAACAGGCCGCAGTCCAAAAGGAAGCGAAGGCTGCCGTGCTCCAACAGGTGGCAGGAGCCGGTGACCGTCTTGGCAGCGCCCCAGAACGTGATCTTCATCTTCTCCCCTCTCTACCCTTCGAGATCAACCGCCGAGCCCTGTCTCCCAGATGCGGACCGTGCCATCCTTGGCCGCTGAGGCCACGTACGCTCCGTCCCAGGAGAAATCGAGGCCCCAGACGTGGGAGGTATGGCCGGTGAATTCCTCAAGCAACCTCCCGGTGGCGATTTCCCAGATCCGCACCCTCCGGTCGAACCCCCCGGAGGCGAGGTACCTGCCGTCCTTGGAGAGGGCGAGGCCGTAGACGGACATCCGGGGGTTGTGGAGCACCCTTATCTCCTGAAGCGTTTCGGCATTGTAGAACTTGATATCCCCCTCGTAGTTGCCCCAGATAAGGAGCTTCCCATCCCGAGAGAAGTGGACCGAATAGATCCCGTCCGCTCCAGCCCTGATGGTACGAAGGAGGCGGCCGCTCCCCACATCCCACAACCTCACCGTCCCGTCGCAGGAGCTGGAGACGAGGGTCTTGCCGTCCGGGGAGAAATCGACACAGCGGATCCAGCTGTGGTGCCCCTCCAGGAGCGCCAACTCCATCCCCGTGGCAACGTCCCAAAGGCGGATCTGGGAGTCGTAGGCCCCGGAGGCCAGAGTTTTGCCGTCCGGGGAGAAGCACAGGGCCCAGATGGTGAAGTGATGCCCCTTGAGCGTCCGGATCTCCCGCAGCGCCTCCAGATCCCAGATCTTTATCACCGCGTCGTTATCCCCGGAGGCCAGGATCTTCCCATCCGGGGAGAGGGCCACCGCCGTCACCTGGGAGGCATGGCCCCGCAACACCGCTCCCACCCTCTCCCAGGGAGGGGGCCAGAGCTCGATGGTCCGCCCCCGGGCGACGACCAGGGTCCCGTCAGGGAGGAAAACCGCGACATGGTAATGGTAAGCCCCCTTGTCCGAAGCGATCACCCGATAGGCATCCCCCAGGGAAGCCAACCCCAAAAGAAGGACGATCAAGGGAAACAGAAGGCCTCTCCTCATCACATCCCCTCCTTTTCCGGGATCATAGCCCGCCTACGGCGGCGGCACCAAGTGGCCCGACTCCCCAGGGGATCGGTATAATGCCACGAAAGTTCGGGATGAGGCGGTGGGAATTCCCCGTTTCTCCCACAAAAAGGGGTGGTTTGGAGTGTGTATCCTTGTGTCTTTCCTTTCGGTTGTCATAGCTTTCGGCGCCCTCGGGGCACAGAAAGCGGTCCCTTATCTGTCGGCCTTGCCCCCCATCTCCTCCGCCCTTTACTTCGCGGTGGCGTCGGAGAACCCGGGATCGGTCTACGAGTTCAACATGTTGACCAAAGACATCTCCGTCCTCTACACGCGCCCCCACGGCCAGCTCTACAGCTTCACTTTCCACCCCGGGATCCCGGAGAAGCTCTACTACGTAAACGCCAACGATACGAAGATCTTCCGGGTTCTTTGGCTCCAGGATCACTGGTCCGAGGAAGAGGTGATCTATCAACACACCACCTATGTGAAGGACATCG
>CAYTCK010000092.1:0-3584 GCA_964436445.1 uncultured Thermotogaceae bacterium
TACCCCCGATGTAGACGCGGCCGTGGTCCACCCGCTCCAGGCCCGCGATGCAACGGAGGGTCGTGGTCTTGCCACAGCCCGATGGTCCCAGAAGGACAAGGAACTCCCCGGGCTCGACCAAAAGATCCATGTCCTTTACGGCGACGACCTTGCCGAAAGTCTTACGGACCTTCTCCAGTTTGATCTCGGCTGCCATCGTTCACCTCTCTGCCGTGGCCCCTCCCCACATGTGGAAGAGGTACCGTCGGATGAAGAACATGAAGAAAAGCGCCGGAAGGATCATGAAGAACCCACCAGCGAAGCGGAAGTAAAGGGGCGAAGCCTGGATAGTGGTGAGGATATGGGCTGGCAGGGTACGGTTGTTCACCGTGAGGATCGAAGCAGCGAAGACCTCGTTCCAGGAGATCACGAAGGTGAACATCGCCGCCGCCGCCAGACCCGGCAGTGCCAGCGGCAGCGCCACCCGGGCAAAGGCTCCAAAGCGGCTGCACCCCAACGTCATCGCCGCCTCCTCCAAGTCCTTGGGCACCCCCATGAAGATCCCTGTGGTGATGATCACCGCGAAGGGGAGGGCCATGGCGGTGTGGATCAGTGCCACCCCGATCAGGGTATCGTAGAGCCCCCACTTCAGGTACATCACCGCCAGGGGAACGGCCAAAAGGGCCGTGGGGAACATCCGGGTGATCAGTATCCCCAGTCGGAACCCCTCCCTCCCCCGGAAGCGGAACCGCGCCACCGCATACCCCGCGGGGGCCCCGATCGCCAAGGTGAAGGCCAGCGTCAAAAGAGCCACCCAGACGCTATTGAGGAGGGACCTGACGACCCCATAAGAGTGGAGGAAGAAGCTCATCGTTTCCAGGGAGAAGTGGCTGGGGATGATGGGTCTAGGCCAAGCGTATACTTCATTCTTGGGGGTGAAGGCCGAGATGCCGATGAGGACGATGGGAATCAGCACCCAAATGGCGAAGCTGAAAACGGCCATATAGAGCAATGTCCGCCGGAGGAGATAAGGGAAGCTCACCCCCTGATCACCTCCATCCTGGAGCGCAGGAAACGGAGGTACCCCCAGGTCATCGCTATCGAGATGGCCATCAAGAGGACAGCATATGCGGAGGCTATATGACTGTTGTGATAAAGAAAATGCCAGAAGTACGCTTCGCCGGCCAGCACGGGGATGATGTCCCCGGCCAAGGCCAACACCACCGCGAAGGTCTGCAGGGCGAAGATAGTCCGGATGATAAGCGCCGACTGCAGCGAGGGCTTGAGCAGGGGGAGGATCACGTACCAGATCTTCTTCCAGCCCCGGGCCCCCAGCACCTCAGCGGCCTCCAGATAATCCTTGGAGATCATCTGCAGCCCTGCCACCAAGATCACCATCACGATGGCCGTGGCCCGCCAATGTTCCGCCACCACCACCGCCAGGAACGTGAGGCCGATGTTTTGGTAGGAAATGAAGTAAATCGGCCGCTGGATGACCCCGAGGTGGTAGAGGACCGAGTTGAGGAATCCATGCTGAGTGAACACGGATAGCCAGATCAAGCCAGCCGCGAGGTCGGAGATCCCCAACGGCAGGGCGAAGAGGTAGAGAAAAAACCTGGAGCCCTTGAAGCCCGTATTGACCAAAAGTGCCATGGCGAGGGCGGTGACAACCTGAATCGGGACGATAGTGATCGCCAAAAGGAATGTGTATTTCAACGCATCGAGGAAGCGGGTATCCGCGACCATCCTGCGGAAATATTCCAGCGTCAATGTGCCCGAGTCGCTGCGGAAGGCGAGGATGATCGCCTTAACAAGGGGGGTGAGGAAGAAAACCCCGATGAAAGCCAGTGTGGGGAGAAGGAGCCAATAGGGCAACAGAGTGTCGGTGCCCAACAACTTCCGCAACCCAGCGTTCATCGAACCCTTCCCCTTAAAAAATTATGTAAAAAAGAAGGGGGAGGGGAAGCCCTCCCCCTTCTCTTTCCCATGTCGGGATCAGCTCCCGTCGGGAGCGGGGTACGGCGCATCGGCCTCAAGGTAGAGCTGGCGCAGCCGGGTGGCCTGCTGGCGCAGGAACTTGACATCCACGGGCTCGCCCTTGATCACGAACTTGAAGAAGGTGTCCTTGTAGATCTTCTTGTACTCATCGGAAATTCCGCCGGGGATGAAGGAGACGATGGCATCGGGGGAAGAAGCCTGGGCGGATACGCCCTTGGCGAGGATCTGCAGCGCACCGCTAGGCACGGCTCCCGCGGCCTCGGCCACCACGGGGAAGAAGCCCACGCCCTGCAGGATCTTCACCTGGACCTCGGGGGTGGTGAGGTACTCGATGAGCTTGGCGGCGGCATCGGGGTCGGGTGAGGTCTTGGGGATGGCCAGGCCCGCGAGCACCGTGATAAAGCCCCGGCCTGCCGGTCCGGCTGGCGAGGGAATGGCGATGAAATCATCCGGCCGCTCGATGATGGCCTGCTTCAGGCGAGCGGTGTGATCCCAAGCGATCCAAACCTCCTCCGAGAGGAGCGGGGTGTCCATGGCGTCCCAGGTGGGAGCGGCGGGGTTCACGTACTGCCAAAGCTCCTGCATGAACTTCCACATCTTGACGGCGGCGCCGGAGTCGAAGGCGAGCACCTGATAGCCAGTGAAGGAGGGATAGAGGTAACCGTGGATGAACCGGTGCAGGAGGCTCTTCGGTCCAGCCGGGATCCCAAGCTTCTTCTCACCGGTGGCCTCATAGATGTTCTTCGCCCACTGGAGGAGCTGATCATAGGTCAAAGCCCAGATGTCAGCACCCTCGGGGAGGTAATCGAGCGCCTTCTTGTTCACCACCATGAGGTAGGTGGCCTGCACCAAGGGGATGTAGATCTGGTGGCCGCCGATCACCCCCAGTTTCATCAACCCTTCAGGAATGGTGCCGCCCAGCGGGGTACCCTTGAGATCGGAGAGGGCTTCGGCGAAAGGCGCGAGATCCCCGTGTAGGCCACAGAGGATCGCGATCTCGCCCTTTCCAGCTTGGTACTCGGCCTGGATGCGGGAGGAGAACTCAGCGTACTCGGCGCCGAGGAACTCGACCTGGATCCCGGTCTTCTCCGCGAAGGGGGCGAGGACTTGATTGCGGATGAACTCGGCCTCGGCGATGGGGACGAACTGCGTGGACATCCAGGTGATCTTCTGGGCCGCAAAGCCCATCACTGAACCGACCAACAACGCCAACGCGATGATCCCAAATCTCCGCATACTACACTCCCTCCTTTTTCCTTCCTTTTGGTTTCGGGGTGTTTAGATGTAAAGCTCTCTCCCTTCCCTTCACCTCCTTTGAATCGTTGCTAATTCTGTTCAATGGGTTAAGCCATTTTACTTCCCGAAGCAGCAGGATGTCAAGCGAGGTTCGCTATGGAAGGAAATTTCCCGCATAATGGAGGGGGTGGTCAGGGGAGATAACCACCGTTGGGAGTCTGCCGAAGCTACCCGAAGGGACGGTACGCGGTGGGAACGGTTCTTTAAGCCTTCCTAAACGCTCCGTGCCCATTCCTTGCCGCGCAGACGAACTCCTCCACCAGTTGGCCCATGCTACCTCCCCCTCAAGGTAAGGGACCACTCCCCGGATA
>CAYTCK010000093.1:0-3546 GCA_964436445.1 uncultured Thermotogaceae bacterium
TGAACAAGCCCATCTACACCATGGTCCCCAAGGGACTCCCTCCCGCCGGTGCCTCCATCGACGTCTTCCCCAAGCGTGATCTGGCTAAGGCCAAGGAGTTGCTGAAGAAGGCCGGATACTCCGAGGACAACCCCTTGACGGTCAACCTCTGGTACACCCCCAAGCACTACGGTACCACCGAGGCGGACGTTGCCGCTGTGATCAAGTCCAGCTTAGAGGAAACCGGGATGATCCAGGTGAACATCCAGTCCCTGGAGTGGGGCGCTTATGTCGAGCGCATGTCCCAGGGCGGTTTCGATATGTTCCTCCTCGGTTGGTATCCCGACTACCTCGAGGCCTCCAACTTCCTGGCGCCCTGGACCACCGAGTCCCCTGAGGGGCTGGGCACCTTCTTCAACCACCATCCGAATTACCAGGCCTACAAGGACATCATGGAGGTGGCCCTGACCACCGTGGATGAGGCCAAGAAGGCCAAGCTCTATCAAGCGATCCAGATCCTCTCTGCCTACGATGTGCCGTGGATCCCGCTGTGGGCTAACCTGCAGCAGGCCTACGTCGTTGCCAAGAAGAACGTGAAGGGACTGGTCCTGGACCTCACCATGGAGTTGCACCTCAACCTCCTGTATAAGGAGTGAACCTCGAATACACGTGAATGAGGGGGCCGGGAAATCGGCCCCCTTTATTTTTTCTACCTTCGAAAGACAAGCTTCCTTTTGTCGGCTGAGGGGCAAGGGCTAAACTCTTTTTCGGAAGGAGGGCATTCCATGACAACCATTGAAGAGATTTGGGCTAGGGAGATATTGGATTCCCGGGGCAATCCCACTGTGGAGGTGGAGGTCACCCTGGAGGATGGGACCAGAGCCCGAGCCGCGGTTCCCTCCGGTGCTTCCACCGGGACCCACGAGGCCTTGGAGCTCCGGGATGGGGGGAAGCGTTACCTGGGGAAGGGCGTTCGCCAAGCGGTGCGCAACGTGAACGAGATCATCGCCCCTGAGATCGTGGGGATGGATCCCCTACAGCAGGGGGAGATAGATCAAATCCTGATCGAACTCGACGGCACGGAGAACAAATCCCGTCTGGGGGCCAACGCCATCCTGGGCGTCTCCCTGGGGGTGGCCAAAGCCGCGGCGGCCTACCTGAAGCTCCCCTTCTTCCGCTACATCGCTGGGATCCGTACGGGCAGGATGCCCATCCCCCTGATGAACGTCCTCAACGGGGGTGTACACGCCGACAACAACCTCTCTATCCAAGAGTTCATGATCGTCCCCATCGGGGGTGATTCCTTCGCCGAAAGGCTCCGCTACGGGGCCGAGGTCTTCCACACACTGAAGAAGATCCTGAAGTCTGAGGGACATTCCGTGGCCGTGGGTGACGAAGGTGGGTTCGCCCCGAACCTCCCGGACGACGAGACGGCGATCAGGTACTTGGTGAGGGCCATCGAGGAGGCAGGCTATAGGCCCGGTGAGGATCTGGCCATCGCCCTGGACGCCGCCGCCACCGAGTTCTTCGACGGGGACAAGGGGACATACAGGCTCGGGGACAGGGAGCTCACCGCCGATGAACTGATAGAGGTCTACGTCGAATGGGTCGAAAAATATCCCATCATCTCCCTGGAGGACGGTCTGGCCGAGGAAGACTGGGAGGGATGGGTGAAGCTCACCCAGCGTCTGGGGAACAGGGTCCAGCTCGTGGGCGACGATATCTTCGTCACCAATCCCGGCAGATTGAAGAAGGGAATCGAACTCGGGGTGGCGAATTCCATCCTCATAAAACTCAACCAGATCGGCACCGTCACCGAGACGTTGGAGACCATGGAGATGGCCCATTTCGCGGGCTATACCGCCATCATCTCCCACCGCTCCGGGGAGACCGAGGACACCTCTATCGCTCACTTCGCCGTGGGCACAGGTTGCGGTCAGATAAAGACGGGGTCGTTGTCCCGCTCGGAGAGGGTGGCCAAATACAACGAGCTATTGCGGATCGAGGAGGACTACGAGCCTCCCCTGGCGGCTTGGCCGGAGAAGTACCGCCGGGGATAGAGCCGATGCGGCGGTGGGCCCTCCTCCTGCTCATCCTGGCCGTGATTGGGGGGGTCACTTGGGTGTACCTGGCTAAGGTCCTCCTCATCCACCGGCTCCGAGGAGAACTCGCGGCGAGGGAAAGGGAGGAGAGGGCCCTGCGGGAACGCCGGGAAAAGCTGATATCCCTGTGGGAACGCCGGGATGACCCCCGGACACTGGAGGAGTGGATCCGCAAGGTCCTCCATTGGGGCTACCCCGGCGAGGTACGGGTGGTCTTCGTGAGGTGATGGCATGTTCGTACACCTGCATGTCCACTCGGAGTATTCGCTCCTGGATGCCATGTGCCGGGTACGGGGGTTGGTGGCCCGGGCCGCGGAGCTGGGGATGCCGGCCCTGGCCCTCACCGATCACGGGGTCCTCTCCGGGGCGGTGAAGTTCTACCAGGAGGCGAGGGAGGCGGGGATAAAGCCGATCCTGGGGTGCGAGCTCTATGTGGCCCCGGGCTCCCGGCACGACCGCACCCCGGTAGGCCGGGGGGAGCGGTTCTACCATCTCGTGGTCCTGGCCCAAGATGGGGAGGGCTGGAAGAACCTGGTGAGGCTGGTGAACCGGGCCCACACCGAGGGTTTCTACTACAAGCCCCGGGTGGATTACGAGCTCTTGGAACGTTTCTCTGAGGGTTTGATCGCTCTCTCGGCATGCGAATCGGGGGAGGTCCAGCGGAAGCTTCTCCAGGGGAGCGAGAGAGGTGCCAGGGAAGCGGCGGGGAGGCTCTCCGAGATCTTCCGGGGACGGTTCTACATAGAGCTTCAGGACCATGGCCTGGAGAGAAACCGCGAACTCATCCGCAAACAGCTCGCCCTGGCCCACAAGCTCTCCCTGCCGGTGGTGGCCACGGCGGACGTCCACTACCTCTCCCCAGGCGACAGGGAGGCCCACCGGATCCTGATCAATATCCAAGGGGGAAAACGCCTCTCCGACCCTGATGCCCGCTCCTTCGAGGGCGACGACTACCACTTCCTCACGCCCGAGGAGATGGCCAGGAAATTCGCCGAGGTCCCCGAGGCCCTGACGAACACGCTGGAGATCGCCGAGCGTTGTGCGGTGGAACTTCCCCTGGGGGGGAGACTCCTCCCGCACTTCCCCGTTCCCGAGGGGTTCTCCTCGCCTCAGGAGTATCTGGAACATCTGGCCTGGGAAGGGGCCCGGGAGCGGTTCGGGGATCCGCTCCCGCCCGAGGTGGAAGAGAGGCTTAAGTACGAGCTTTCCGTGATCGGGAGGATGGATCTCGCCTCCTACTTCCTCATCGTCCAGGACTTCGTGCGTTACGCCCGGGAGGAAGGGATCCCGGTGGGTCCGGGGCGGGGTTCGGCCGCGGGATCGCTCGTCACTTACTGCCTCGGGATCACCCAGATCGATCCCTTAAAGTACGGGCTTATCTTCGAGCGCTTCCTCAACCCCTCGCGGATCTCCCTCCCCGACATCGACATGGACTTCTGTATACGTGGCCGAGACCGGGTGATCG
>CAYTCK010000094.1:0-3538 GCA_964436445.1 uncultured Thermotogaceae bacterium
CCAATACCTCGCCTCCGGGACGCAGATAACGGAGGACGAGCCCCATCACCCCCTCATGGGAAATCTCCCCGGGGTGCCTACACATTGCGGGTACCATTTTACCCCTGCCCCTTGGCACCCTTTACTCCCGCCGCTATACTGATCGCTGTTCTCCGAACCCAATGGAGAGGGGGTGGTCCTCGGGAGGGGAGAAGGCCATGGATAAGCCCCGGGAAACCTTCGGAAAGGAGGTGCTATGAGGAGAGCGTTTTTCCTTTTCTTGGTTGTTGGTTTGGTGGGTATTTCGGTTGGCTTCGGCCAGAGTATCGACAAAGTCGTGATCGGTCTTTCCGCCCCGCCCCGCACCATGGATCCCCACGGATCCGATGCTGACTCTAACCTCTCCATCATGAGCAACATCTTCGACGGCTTGACCCGTAGGGACATCAACGGGAATCTCCTGCCGGGCCTTGCCGTCTCCTGGGAGCGGGTGGATGCTGTCACTTGGCGCTTCCACCTCCGTAAGGGAGTGAAGTTCCACAACGGGGATGATTTCACTTGGGAGGACGTGGCCTTTACCTTCGAGCGCCTCAAGAACCCCGAGGTCTCCGAGTTCCTGGCCACGGGCAACCTGGTGAAGTCCGTACACCCGGTGGATGGCGATCCGTGGACTATAGATATCGTGACTATCCGCCCAGTTGCTTGGTTCGTGCAGAACCTCCATCAGATCTTCATCATGGACAAAGAATCCACGGAATCCCGTTCACGTGGTGAAGTGGCTTCCCATCCAATCGGCACAGGGCCCTACAAGTTCGTGGAGTGGGTCCGGGGAGATCACCTTACCTTGGTGGCGAACGAGGATTACTGGGGTGGCACTCCTCCCGTGAAGGAAGTGATATTCAAACCCATCGTCGATTCCTTCACCCGGTTGGCGGCCATCGAGACCGGCACGGTGGACATCATCCAGGATATCCCCTTGGAGCTCTTCGACCGGGCGAAGGCAAATCCCAACCTCCTCATCATCACCCGGCCAGCACGGCGGGGAATGTTCTTGGGGATGAAGCAGACCCCCGAGTACCCTATGCATGATATCCGGGTACGCAAGGCGATCTACATGGCGATCAATGTCCAAGAGCTCATCGACAAGGTGATGTTCGGCCATGCAAGCCCTGCGGCCCAGATCGCCGATCCGCCCACGGTGGGGTACAACCCCGAGATAAAGCGGCTTCCCTACGATCCCGAGGCGGCGAAAAAGCTCCTCGCCGAAGCAGGTTACCCCAACGGATTCTCGGTGACCCTGAAGGCCCCCACCGACCGTTATCCCAGGGACGAGGAGACCGCCGAGGCCATAGCAAAGCAGTTGGCGAAGATCGGGATCAAAGTCACCGTGGATGCGAAACCGAAGGCGATGTACTTCCCCGAGGTGACACACCACGATGTCGAGCTTTACTACCTCGGTTGGTTCGATGGAGCGTATTCCGCCATGCGGACTTTCACCAAGCTTGTCCATTCCTATGATGCAGAACGGGGGTATGGCCTCTTCAACGCTGGGGATATATCAGACAAACTCCTGGATTATCTCATCGAGCAATCGGACACCATCGTTGATCCGGAGCTTTACGTGGAGTGGTCTCAGATGACGAACCGAATAGCCTTCGAGTGGAAGATCGTTTACATCCCCCTCTTCTATCTCGAGGACTCCTATGCGGTCTATAAGCCCTCGGGGATCAAGTTCACCCCCAGGCCCGATACCTGGATGACCATCATGGACGTCATCCAGCCCTGAGAAAGGCGTGGGGGAGGGGCGCTGGTCCAGCGCCCCTCCCCTTTTGATCGAGGGAAGGGATGGGGGCTTATCTCGTCCGACGGTTGGCCCAGGGGATCCTCGTTCTCCTCGCTGTTTCCTTTATCTGCTTTGTGATTTTTCAGTATATGGGTGATCCCGCCTGGGCCCTGGCCGGCCGCTACGCCACCCCGAAACAATTAGAGTTGGTGAGAAAAAAACTCGGCTTGGACAAACCCTTCTATGTCCAATACCTCATCTTTCTCAAGAATGCCCTCCATGGCAACTTCGGGATGTCGTTCGTGAGCCGCTTGCCGGCGATGCAGGTGATCATCGAGCGGCTGCCGGCCACCCTGGAGCTCTCCCTGATGGCCATGTTGCTCGCCATCGGGTTGGGTGTGAGTCTGGGGGTCTTGGTGTCCATAGCGCCGGATTCACTTGTAAGCCGCCTTATCATGGCTGGATCCCTCATTGGGATATCCATCCCCACTTTCCTCACCGGAATCCTCCTCATCATGGTCTTCGCCGTGGATCTCCGCGTGCTGCCGCCCTTCGGAAGGGGGGAGGTGGTGCGCATCTTCGGCAGTTGGCGATCCGGTCTCCTCACCTGGGATGGTCTGAAACATCTGATTCTCCCGGCCATCACCTTGAGCTCGTACCAACTGGCGGTGCTCCTTCGGCTCACCCGGGCCGGGATGATGGAGGTATTGGGAGAGGATTACATCAAGACCGCCTGGGCCAAGGGACTCCCCCAGAGGGCGGTGCTCTTCAAACATGCCCTGCGGAACGCCCTGATTCCGGTGGTCACGGTGATCGGTCTACAGTTCGGGGAGTTGATCGCTTTTTCCATCGTCACAGAGACGGTGTTCCAGTGGCCAGGAATGGGGAACCTCCTCCTCTCAGCGATCTATGAGAGCGACCAACCGGTCATCGTCTCCTACATCACCTTCGTCTCCCTGATCATCCTGGGGCTGAACCTCCTGGTGGATGTCTTGTACGTCTTCATCAACCCGAAGATCCGCTATGTATAAGGCGCGACGCGGCAGGATGTTGCGACATTTCCTTCGGGACCCCTCGGCCCTGGTGGGCGGGGTGATCCTTCTCCTCACGATCATCGGGGCCCTCTTCGCCCCCCTCATCTCCCCTCAGAACCCCTATGACCTGGAGAAGGTCCGCCTGGAGGATGCCCTGAAGCCACCCGTTTGGATGCCTGGGGGCCAGAAGCCGTTCCTCTTAGGGACCGATGAGCAAGGACGGGATATCTTGAGCACCATCCTCTACGGCTGCCGCACATCCTTATCGGTAGCCTTCGGGGTGGTGCTTCTGGCTGGGAGCTTCGGCCTGGTGATGGGCCTTTTGGCTGGCTTCTTCGGGGGAATACTGGACGCCTTCGTGATGCGTATGGCGGATATCTTCTACTCTTTCTCCACCACTCTGATGGCCATCCTGGTCTTGGGGCTCCTCAAGAAGAAGGGGATTCCCGTACTGATCCTCGCTATATCACTCACAGACTGGGTGCGTTACGCCCGTACCCTGAGAGGGGCTGTCCTGGCGGTGAAGGAGGAGGACTACGTCAGCGCCGCTCGAGCCCTGGGGGCGGGGAACCTCCGGATCCTCCTACGACATGTCCTTCCCAACGCCGTCCCTCCCCTTCTGGTGATCGCGGCGGTGGACTTCGGGGTGGTGATCATGCTGGAGGCCACACTGAGCTTCCTAGGAGTGGGACTCCCGGTGACGGAGCCCTCCCTGGGGATGATGATCTCCATCGGCAGAAAA
>CAYTCK010000095.1:0-1711 GCA_964436445.1 uncultured Thermotogaceae bacterium
CCGCTGGGGGTACGAGGTGGCCCAGGAGCCCGAGTTCCAGGGCCGGGTCATCACCGAGGCCGAGCTCACCGAGCGCTACGGCGGCGATCCCGAACGGGCCCGTGATGACGGCTACGAGCTGGTCCTGAACGACAGGATCGCCGACAACATGTTCCAGCAGCTCCTCACCCGCACCGGCGACTACGACGTGATCATCGCCATGAATCTGAACGGAGATTACATATCCGACGCGGCCGCTGGGTTGGTAGGGGGCCTGGGGTTGGCCCCCGGGGCCAACATCGGGGACGGCTACGCCGTGTTCGAGGCCACCCACGGCACCGCCCCCAAGTACGCGGGCAAGGACAAAGTGAACCCGGGCTCCCTGATCCTGTCGGCCGCCTTCATGCTGGATTACCTGGGCTGGAAGGAAGCGGCCAGCCTCATCGAACAGGGCCTCCGCCGGACCCTGGCGGACCGGATCGGCACTTACGACCTGGTGCGGGAATGGCGAAAAGAGGGGATCGAGGGGAAGGAGGTCTCCTGCTCGGCCTTCGCCCGGGAGATCGCAAAGCACATGTGAGGGGATAAAGATGGCACAGCGCGGCATCCGCGAGTACCACGGAAAGGCGATCCTCCAGAGGAACTGGTCCGATTACCTGGGAGAGGGGCTGAAATACCCGTTCCGGGCCGTCCTGGTGGGCCCGGAGACGGACCTCTCCTCGCTCCCGGAGGAGCACCCTTGGCTCCAGGAGGAGCGGCTGGTGGTGAAACCGGACCAGCTCTTCGGAAAGAGAGGGAAACACGGGCTCGTCTACGTGAATAGGTCCTGGGACGAGGTGCGGGCGTGGATCGAGGAGCACCGGGGGAAGAAGGTGAGGATCGGCGAGGTGGAGGGAGTCCTCACCCACTTCCTGGTGGAGCCGTTCGTCCCCCACTCCCAGGACGAGGAGCGGTACTTGGCCATGACCACCGGCGAGGAGGGGGACAAGGTGTATCTTTCCGCCTCCGGCGGGGTGGATATCGAGGAGCTGTGGGACCGGGTGGTGGAGGTGGAGGTCCCGACATCCGCCTCGCCCGAGGAGGCCGAAGAGCTCATCCGGCAGGCGGTGCCGGAGATCCCGGAGCGGGAGCGGTTCGGGGAGCTCGCAGCGGGTCTTTACCGGCTTTTCTGCGACCTCCACTTCGCTTACCTCGAGCTCAACCCGGTGGTGCTGAAGGGAAACGAGGTCCATCCGCTGGATCTGGTGGCGCGCCTGGACGACACCGCCTCGTTCCTGGTGGGCAAGCGCTGGGGGGAGATAGAGTTCCCCGCCCCCTTCGGGAGAGAACTCACCCCGGAGGAGAAGTTCGTAAAGGACCTAGACGAGAAGTCCGGGGCGTCCCTCAAGCTCACCATCTTAAACCCCGAGGGCAGGATCTGGACCCTGGTGGCCGGGGGCGGGGCCTCGGTGGTGTACACCGACACCATCGCCGATCTCGGGGCGGCCGGGGAGCTCGCCAACTACGGGGAGTACTCCGGAAACCCCACCACCTCGGAGACTTACGCCTACGCCCGCACCGTCCTCGATCTCATGACCAGGAAGCCCGATCCCCAAGGGCGCCCGAAGATCCTCCTGATCGGCGGAGGGATCGCCAACTTCACCGACGTCTCCAAGACGTTCGACGGGATCATCAAGGCCCTCAGGGAGTACGCGGACCGGCTCAAGGAGGTTGGGGTGAGGATCTACGTGCG
>CAYTCK010000095.1:1811-3470 GCA_964436445.1 uncultured Thermotogaceae bacterium
GCCCTCCATCTCCGCCATCGTCGCCCCCACCCGCAGTCAGAGGTTCCACAAGTGCTTCTACGGGACGGATGAGATCCTGATCCCGGTGTACCGGTCGGTGGAGCAGGCGGCGGCCGCCCACCCGGAGGCGGACGTGATGGTCAACTTCGCCTCCTTCCGCACCGCCTACGGGGAGACCATGGCGGCTTTGGCGACCGAGACCATCCGCACGGTGGCGGTGATCGCCGAGGGCATCCCAGAAAGGCTGGCGCGCCAGATGCGGGACCGGGCCCGGGAGCTGGGGAAAGTGATCATCGGCCCGGCCACCGTAGGGGGGATCTCCGCCGGCGCCTTCCGCATCGGGAACTCCGGCGGCACCATCGACGCCATCGTGGCGGCCAAGCTCCATCGGCCCGGCTCGGTGGGCCTGGTCACGAGATCCGGGGGCCTGTTCAACGAGCTCGCCAACCTGATCGCCCGGAACGCCGACGGGATCGTGGAGGGGATCGCGATCGGCGGGGACCGGTTCCCAGGCTCGGATTTCCTCCTCCACCTCCGGCGCTACGAGAAGGACCCCCGGGTCAAGTTCCACGTCATGCTGGGCGAGATCGGAGGGACCCTGGAGTACCGGGTGATCGAGGCCCTGGAGCGGGGCGAGATAAAAAAGCCCCTCATCGCCTGGTGTATCGGGACCTGTGCCGATCTTTTCCCCGGGGAGGTCCAGTTCGGCCACGCCGGGGCCCGGGCCGGGAGGGAGAAGGAGACCGCCCGGGCCAAGAACCGGGCCCTGAGGGAGGCCGGGGCGCTGGTGCCCGATTCCTTCGACGGGCTCCCCGAGCTCATCCGGGACGTCTACCAGGAGCTCAAGGCCAAAGGGGAGATCGAGGAGATCGAAGAGCCCCAGGTGCCGGAGCTCCCCTGGGACTTCGCCGCCGCCCTGAAGGCGGGGAAGGTGCGCCGGCCCCGTCAGTTCGTCTGTACCATTTCCGACGACCGGGGCGAGGAGCCCACCTACTGCGGCGTCCCCATGTCCGAGGTGATCGAGGGAGGCTATTCCCTGGGGGACGTGATCTCGCTCCTCTGGTTCAAGCGCCGCTTCCCGGGATGGGCCAGCGACTTCATCGAGATGGTCTTGAAGATCGTGGCCGACCACGGCCCGGCCGTGTCCGGGGCCCACAACGCCCGGGTGGCCGCCCGGGCCGGGAAAGACCTGGTCTCGGCCCTGGCCTCGGGGCTCCTCACCATCGGCCCCCGGTTCGGCGGGGCGATCGACGGGGCGGCCCACTGGTTCAAGTGGGCCAAGGAGCAGGGCCTTGCGCCCGATGAGTTCGTGGAGCGGATGAAGCGGGAGGGGAGGCTCATCCCGGGGATCGGCCACCGGATAAAGTCGGTCCGGAACCCGGATAAGCGCGTCGAACTCCTTAAAAGCTATGCTCGTGACAACTTCCCTAAAGTCGAGCTTCTGGACTACGCCCTGGAGGTGGAGAAGGTCACCACCTCAAAGCGGGAGAACCTGATCCTGAACGTGGACGGCACCATCGGGGTCCTGTTCGTGGACCTCCTCTCGAGTCTTGGATACAGCTCCAAGGAGATCGACGAGGTGATCGAGGCCGGGGCCCTCAACGCCCTGTTCGTCCTGGGCCGTTCCATCGGGTTCATCGGCCACATCCTGGACGAAAA
>CAYTCK010000096.1:0-3324 GCA_964436445.1 uncultured Thermotogaceae bacterium
TTCTCGGGCCTCTCCAGCGGGATATCCTCCCGGGAAGCGGACGGAGCGAGCCGTTCCAGGGCATCGGCGATGGCGGCCCTGGCCAGGGCCTCAAGGCGCATGGAACACTCTTCCAGGAGACTACTTCTCGATAATGAAACGGATACCGGTCTTCAACTCGCCACCGATCTCCACATCGATGAACCCAGGGATGACCTTCAACTCGGTCTCGCCTTCGCGCTCCACCAACCGGCGGGCAATGGCGATGGCCTTCACCGCTTGATTGACCGCCCCGGCGCCGATGGCGTGGGCCTCCACGACCCCATCGTTCTCCAGGGCACCGGCAATGGCCCCAGCGACGGCATTCGGATTGGAAGAGGAAGCCACCTTGAGGATCTCCATCTCTGCCCTCCTTTTGTGCCTATCAGAGCTTGGACACGATGTGTGCACAGATTCTACCATGGGCCTTCTCCGGGGTCAACGCCGTGGCGGATCAGGACGGTGAAAGGAAGGACCTCCCCGTATCCCAGCAGCTCCCTGCCTCACGAGGGCCCTTCGATCTCCAGAGAATCCCATGGGCGATGCTCCATGGGGAGGATCTCCTCTCCGGCCACCCGGGCCACGGGGATCATCTCCAGCCTTGCCCTATTGCCCTCGATGGTGACCCTGATGTAATGGAGCACCGCTAGCCTCCTCACGGAGCCGGGTACGGGCTCGGAGCGGAATCCGCCCAGCGGGGCGCCGCCCCCTCCGGTGACGATGTAGGTGACCCCATCCTCAGTTAATCGCTCGTAACTGTGACAGTGACCGGAGAAGACAGCGGTCACACCGTATCGGACGAATATGGGATGCCAAACGGCCCGCAGCCCCTCGTTCCCGGGGTAATAGCCGGCACTGGAGGAAAAGAGAGGATGATGGAAGAAGACGAAGATGAACTTCGCCCCCCGCTTCCTGGCGGCGGCGAGATCCCGCTTCAGCCAATTGATCTGCTTTATCATCCTGCCGAAGCCGTTGGGGAGGGTAAGGGCATTGGTATCCAGACCCACCAGGTGGACCACACCGTAGTCCATGCTCCACCACTCCTCCCCGTAATCCCCCCCGCCCCGGGGCAGGGCGAAGGCCTGGTAGTACTCCGGAGCGTTGTTCTCGTGGTTCCCCGGGACCGTGAGGTAGGGGGCATCCTTTATCAAGGGGGCAGTAGCCCAGAAGAAGCGGGAGTCCCATTGGTCTTCCACCCCGCCGTTCTCCACCAGATCCCCGGTGTGAACCACAAAGCGAGGCCCCTCGGCCGCCATGGCTTCCACTACCATTCGGTGCCGCTCAGGGTAGGTGCGGGTGTCCCCGTAGACGGTGAAGACGAAGTGATCGAGATCGGCAGAGCTCGTCCAAAAGGTCCCCACAGGGCTTTCCACCCCGCCGTCCAGGATCACTTCGTAGGAGTAGGCCGTGTTCGGTTCGAGGCCACCGAGCTCAACGTGATAGATATTGTCCTCATCGGCGGCCTCGGCCGGGACCTCCAGGGAGAGGCCGAACTCCCCGGTGGAGGAGAAGTTATCGGCGAGGTCATAGTAGACCACGGCCTTCACCGGCACATCGGTCTTCCAGCTCACCACCATCCCGCCGGGCTTGTCTCCGAAGCCGAGGTACGGCTGACGGATGAAATCCGCCCCCAGGGATATGATCCCCAGAAGGAGGATCCCTAAGGCGATAAGTGCCGTCTTACTGCGGAGTGAGAAGCCCATATCTTTTCACCTCCCAAGAGTTCTCACTGGTAGAAGACCCAACGGCGGCTGAGACGCATCTGTATCAGGGTGATGATGAAGATGATCACGAAAAGGATGTTGGCCACCGCCGCACCCTCTCCAAGATGCCATTCCCCAAAAGCCTTGTGGTAGAAGTAGATCATGATGGTCATGGCCGCGTTCAATGGCCCCCCGGTGGCTCCAGGCCAAAGGACGTAGATCTCGTTGAACACCTTGAAGGCGCCGATGACGGAGACGATGAAGAGGAAGAAGGTGGTTGGAGAGAGCAGGGGCAGGGTGATGTAGCGAAACCGGGCCCAAGCGCTGGCCCCATCCACCTCGGCGGCTTCGTAGTAGGTGCGGTCGATGCCCTGGAGGCCGGCGAGGTAGATCACCACGCTGAAACCGGTGTACTTCCAGATCCCTAGGATGATCACCGCCGGCAAGGCAAAGGAAGGGTTGTTGAGCCAATCGATGAAGCTTATGTGGAAGAGCTTGTGCAGGATGTAATTCAGAAGCCCGTAGTCCCGGTCGTAGATCCAGAGGAAGACCATGGAGGCAGCGATGCTGGGGGTGACGTAGGGAAGGAAGTAGGCGGTGCGGAAGAAGGATTTCGCCCGGATCCGGGCGTTGAGGAGGAGGGCAATGAAGAGCCCCAGCGCCAGCTGGGGGATTACGCTTCCCAATACATAGGCCACCGTGTGCCACAGGGAGCGCCAGAAGAGTTCGTCCCTGAAGATGGTGAGGTAATTCTCCCAGCCGACGTAATCGGGGTGCAAGAGGTCGGGATAGTACCTGTGGGCGCTGATCCAAAAGGCCCTGAAGAAGGGGTAGAAGGTGAAGGCCCCCAGGATGACAAGGGCCGGAAGGAGGTAGATATAGGCGTGGAGGGTCTCCTTCCAGAAGTTCCTCCGCCCGTAGCGCTCCCGCCACGAAAGGCGTAAACGCTCCCGAAGGCCCCCCCTCCAGCCCGCGACTTTCATCGTCCTCGATCCCTTTGCGCGGGGGGAGGCCATGACCTGGCCTCCCCCCTTTTTGCGGATCAGCCCTGGACCTTGAGGTACTTGGTCTCGATGGTCTTTGCGGCGTCGTCCAAGGCCTGCTGGGGCGACTTCTTACCCAGCATCACCTCTTCGAAGGCCGTGCCGATGACCTGGCGGATGTTGTACATGTTGGCGTGATGCGGATAGACGAATCCCTTGAGAAGCATCTCGGTGGGGGCTTCATGCTCGGGGTGTTGGGCGATGTACTCCTCCCACTCGGGGGAAGAGAGGACGGAGATCCGCACCGGCAGGTATCCGGTCTTGATGGCCCAGTAACGGGTGGCTTCGGGAGAGATCAGGAACTTGGCGAACTCGATGGCCGCTTGTTGCTGCTCCTCGGTGGTCCCCAGGCTGAAAACGCCGATATTCGTTCCCTGGATCAGGGACTCGCCGTTCGCGGGCCCAACCGGGAGGGCCGCGGTGTTCCAGCCGTGGTGACCGGCCGAGGCCGAGGCCACGAAGGGGATACCAGCGGAGGAACCGATGTACATGGCCACCCGACCGCTGCCGAAGGGGCCGGAGAGGTAACCGGACTGGTAGAGGCTGTACTTCTTGAGCTC
>CAYTCK010000097.1:0-3307 GCA_964436445.1 uncultured Thermotogaceae bacterium
CCGAGGCCGACATCCTCAGAAAGGCCATGGGCAAGAAGAAGCCCGAGGTCATGGCCAAGATGCGGGAGAAGTTCGTGGAAGGATGCATCGAAAATGGACTCTCCCGCGATGAGGCCGAGCGCCTCTTCTCCGACATCGAGAAGTTCTCAAGCTACGCCTTTGCCAAGGCCCATGCTGCGGCGTACGCCCACATCACCTATTGGACCGCTTACTTCAAGGCTCACTACCCGACCTACTTCATGGCGGCCCTGCTCTCCTCGGTCCAGGACAACCTGGACAAGGTAGCGGAGTACATCCGGGAGTGCCGGGAGATGGGGATCGAGGTCCTCCCCCCGGATATAAACGAATCGGACGTGGACTTTACCCCGGTGGGGGAACGGACGATCCGCTTCGGGCTGGCGGCCATCAAGCACGTAGGACGCGCGGCGGTGGAGGCGATCCTCCAGGTACGGCATGGGGGCTTTCGGGATCTCTTCGACTTCTTCCAGCGGATCGATCCCGAGCGGGTGAACCGGGACACGGTGGAGGCCCTGATCAAGGCCGGTGCCATGGACCGTTTCGGCCCCCGCAAAGGGCTCTTGGCCCTGGTAGAGGAGGGGATGCGCCTGTCCCAGATGGCCAAGAAACAGAAGCTCTCGGGTCAGAGCTCCTTCTTCGGCGCCGAGGTCATGGTCCCCAAGGCGGAGGTACGGGAGGGGGAGTTCCCCCGCCGGGTGCTCCTGGAGTTCGAACGGGAGTACCTGGGCCTTTATATCTCCGGGCATCCCCTGGATGAGTTCCGGGAATCATTGGGCCGAAGGGGCGTTGTCCCCATGTCCTCTCCACCTCCCCAGGGGCGTTTCACCGTGGCGGGCCTGATCAAGGAAGCCAAAGTGAGGCGAACCCGCAGCGGCGAGCGGATGGCCTTCATCCGGGTGGAGGACGGCACCGGGGAGTTGGAGGCGGTCGTCTTCCCCAGCGTCTATGAGACGGCCCCGGGGTGGTTCACGGAAGGGAATTTGCTTATACTCAAACTGCGTTGGGGGAAACGGAATGGGAACGGGAACCGGGGATTGGTAGTGGAGGAGGCTGAGCCTTTGCAGGCGGAGAAGGAGAGGCCTGACGAGAAAGGGAGGTTCATCATCGAGCTCCCGCTTTCTGTCCTCGACAGGACTCTTTTGGAGCGGCTGGCCGCTATCCTCTCCCAACATCCTGGTCCAGCCCCGGTCCAAATACGGCTCCGGGAGGACGGGCGGTCCGTCCTGATCGCTGTCGGGGAAGGTTTCGCCGTCTCCCCCTCGCCGGAGCTTGTCTCCGCCATCGAGCGGCTGGGGCCTGGGATTCGGGTAGAGGGATGAGTTTTCCCCATTGGGCTAAGTGGCTCATCCCCGGGATGGGGGTGAAGCGATGGTTCCTGCTCTTTGTTTTTTCCCTTTTCGTCCTCAGCCTAGGGTTCGTCTGTCTCCTGGGACCCCAAGGATCGAAATTCCTTTACCAACGCCTTTTTTTTCACCTCTTCGATCGGCCGGTGTTGGGGGCCTTGTTCCTTATCCTGGGCCTCGCTGGGAGCGTCTACGGGTTCCAACGTTTCATCCGTTCCGTACTGGGTGCCCTCCTCCCTAGGGGCGCTGGTTCCCTGGCCCAGGCCCTGTATGAGGCCCGGATACTCAAGCAGGCCCCGAAAGTGGTAGCCGTGGGCGGTGGGACCGGGCTCCCCACCGTGCTTCGAGGGCTCAAGCACTACACCGCCAACATCTCCGCCGTGGTCACCATGATGGACACCGGGGGATCATCGGGAAGGCTACGGGCCGAGTTGGACGTCCTTCCCCCGGGGGATGTGCGGAACTGCCTTTTGGCGCTGGCCGAGGATGAGGCCCGAATGGAACGTTTCCTCCAATACCGCTTCGAGGCCGGGGAGGGGCTCAAGGGCCATGCCCTGGGCAACCTCCTCCTTGCAGGGTTGGAACAGGCCCTGGGGAGTTTTGACCTCGCGGTGGAGGAAGCGAGCCACCTCCTCTCGGTGCGGGGAGAGGTCCTCCCGGCGACCTTGGACCGGGTACAGCTCGTGGGGGTAATGGAGGACGGAGGGGAAGTGGTCGGGGAGGAGTCCCTCGCCCGGGACCCCAGGCGGGTGGTGCGGGTACGCCTCTCCCGCCCGGCTAAGGCCTATCCCCCAGTGCTTAGGGCCATCGCCGAGGCCGATCTCATCGTCCTCGGCCCGGGGAGCTTGTTCACCAGCATCATCCCCAACCTCCTCGTCGAGGGGATCGCCGACGCCATCGAGGAGGCGGCCGCGGAGAAGGTGGTGGTGATGAACCTCATGACCCAGCCAGGGGAGACCGAGGGCTTCTCCGCCTCCGACCACCTGAGGGTCCTCGCGGAATACGTGGATCTCCGGAGGTTCCACGCGGTGGTAGTGAACACCGAAACCCCGCCCCCTCATGTCTTGGAGCGGTACCGGTCCGAAGGGAGCGAACCGGTGCAGGATGATCTTTGGGGTCCCAAGGCCTTTGGCCTCCGGGTGATCCGAGCTCCCCTCCTTTCGGTGGTGGAGTTGGAGGGAAAGCCCACCATCAAGCACGATCCCGTGAAGCTCGCCCGGGTCCTGGTGGAAGAGACCGGAGCCTTCCGGCGTTCCTGGACCCGGTGGTTCACCCCTGGCCCCGAAGCGGGAAACGGTGGATAATCCGACGCCATGTTGATCGGGATCGTCTCCGATACCCACGATAACGTGCCCTTGCTGCGGCGGGCCCTGGAGCGACTGAGGGAGCGGGGGGCGGAGCTCGTGTTCCACGCCGGGGACATCGTTTCCCCCTTTATGGCTGTTCCTTTTCAGGAAGCGGGGCTTCGGGTGATCGGGGTCTTCGGGAACAACGACGGTGATAAGCTCTACCTGCGGGAGCGGTTTCGGGGGGTGGGAGAGCTCCACTTCGGCCCCCACGAGCTGGAACTTGGGGGGCGTAGGATCGTCCTCATGCACGAGCCGAGGGCCTTGGAGGCCCTCATCTCATCCGGAAGATACGACCTCATCGTCTACGGCCACACCCACGAGGTAGACCTCCGATCGGGCCACCCCCTGGTGGTGAACCCCGGCGAATGCGGCGGTTGGCTCTCGGGAAAGGCCACCTGTGCCCTGGTGGACCTGGAGCGCCTGGAAGCGGAGATCATCGAGCTTTAGCCCCGTGCCGCCGGGACCCTGAGGTGAGCTCTTCCACGGTCACAAGCGGGGTTTGCGGTCTTGAAGCCCGAGGAGGGGATCCCTATAATAGAGAGTGCGTGCGGGAATAGCTCAGTGGTAGAGCGCCGCCTTGCCGAGGCGGAGGTCGCG
>CAYTCK010000098.1:0-3263 GCA_964436445.1 uncultured Thermotogaceae bacterium
AGGGGATGAGGATGATCTTCTCGACTTGGCGGCGCTCCTCGGCCCGGATGAGCTCGAAAAGGGATTTGTCCACTTCCTCCAAGGCCCTACGCAGAAGCTCCTTCATGGCACGCCTCCAGATAGCCCAGTTTGCGACGTATTTCCTTCCCCCTCCAGGCGAGTTCGACCGCGAGGTACATCGCCCCAGAGACCAGGGAGTGGCCCCCGACGAGGATCGGGATCCCAGCGGTGGCGATGGCCTCACCGAGCTCCAGGAGAAGTGGCTCCTGTAGCGCTTCAAGCTCCAGTAGATCGAAAGCGAAGCGCTCCTCTGGGCTTGGCCAGATCCCTAAGGCCTTCCACAGGACCCGGATGTCCCAAACCAGGGCATCGCTTCCCCCAGCCAGGGCCTCAACCGTCCCCTTCGGGCCCCGGGCTCTGAAGAGTTCCCCCAGGAGGGAAGGCGGCGAGAGATCCTCGGCCTTCATCCCCCGCCCCTCCGAGAGGGCCCGTACCCGACAGGCAGCCTCTCGCTCGAGCTCATGCAGGAGATGACCGCTCACCCTTCCCACCAGGGTGAGCACCTTCCCCGGGGTGGCGATGACCTCCAATACCCTTCGGGCCCTCTCCTCGGGGATCCCTTCCAGGACCCTCCGTATCCCTGGGGGAAGCTCGGGTAGAAGCTTCAGGACCTGGAGCTCCCCCGGGGTATCGATATCGAGCTGGGTGTGCCAGGAGCGGGGAAGTTCCAGACAGCTATATCCTGCGGCGTGGAGCCTGAGCCCCAGGGCATTGTCCCGCTCCAGGTCCCAAAAGAACTCAGGGGAAGGGTCGGTGATAAGTGTGAAATCGGTGGAGTAGAGGTTATTGAGGAGGGCGATGTGGCCTTCCGCCCGGTAGGAGAGCAAAAACCGCAGTTCCTCTTCCCTCAAGAGGAAACCGCTTCCACCGGAGAAGTAAAGGAGTCTTTCCGGGGAAAGCTTTGCCACCAAGGAAGCCATTTCCCGGCCCCAATGGAAACCTCTCACAGGGGTGGGGACAACGCGGACACTTGGCGGAAAAGAGGGCTGCTCGTCGGGAGTGAGAACGAAGATCTCCGCCTGGGGGTCCACGCCCCGCAGGCGTTGCACCAAATGTACCGCTGCTGCCCGCCGTGCCTCCCCGACCGGTTCCGGGGCCGGCCCCAGGGTCAGGACGCAGACAGCAGCGGGCATGCCCTCCTCAGGGCTTCACCTCGTAGGGAAGCAAAGCGAGCTTCCTTGCTCTGTCGATCTCGGTGGCCAGCCTCCGCTGGTG
This sequence comes from uncultured Thermotogaceae bacterium, assembly GCA_964436445.1. Taxonomy (GTDB): domain Bacteria; phylum Bipolaricaulota; class Bipolaricaulia; order Bipolaricaulales; family Bipolaricaulaceae; genus CAYTCK01. The sequence goes on from CAYTCK010000098.1 coordinate 1,276, forward strand.
CTTGGCACACAGGCCGGTGATCCTGCGGGAGAGGATCTTCCCACGGCGATTCAGGAACTGCCGCAGGACCTCCGGCTCCTTATAGGAGAGCTTGACCTTTCCCTGGCAAACGCGGCAACCTTTGACCTTGGGCATCTTCAGAAGGGCACCTCCTCTTCAGGGCCCGGTTCCGGAGGGAGCTCCGGCTCCGGGATCTCCGGGACCTCCGCTGGGACCGTCTCGGGCTTGGGACCGAGGAAATGCACGTATTGGGCGACCACCTCCGTGGTCTTGCGCCGCTCGCCCTCCGGGGTGGTGAAGGAGCGGATACGGAGCCTACCGTCCACAGCAACGAGCCTGCCCTTTTGGAGATAGGTGGCACAGGACTCGGCCTGCCTGCCCCACACCACCACCGGGACGTAGGTCGTTTCATCTTCCCAGTTATTGGTCTCCGGGTTCAGCACCCGGCGATTGACGGCGATGGCGAACCGAGTCACCGGCTGGCCGCTCTGGGTGTAACGCAACTCCGGATCCGCCGTCAGGCGGCCTGTGAGGATGACCCGGTTGAGGTCAGACATCCTTCATCCACCGTCCAAGCGGACGATCTGGTAGCGAAGGAGCTCATCGTCCATGCGTAGACGTTCCTCCACAGCGTTTACCTTGTCCGGGGGCAGCGTGAAGTTCATGAGGACGTAGTAACCCTCTCGGAAGTCGTCGATCTCGTAGGCCATGACCCGCATCCCCCACTCGTCGACGTTCTGCACCTGCCCCCCGTTGTTTTCCACCAGTTGCTTCATCCATTCCACTTTCTGTTTGCGTCTCTCTTCATCCAAATCCGGACGGATTATGTAAACAATTTCATAGCTCCTCAACGTCTCCGCCACGGCAGCATCCTCCTTCGCAACGGTATTTCCATAACCTGGCGAACTTTACTATAGCCTTTCTTCCCTGTCAACCTTGTGGGGTAATGGCCAAGGGATGGGCAATCCCCTTGACGGGTTAGCGTTACGTGCCTTATAATTGGTCAAACTCTACGTGAGGGGGGTGTATTAGATGAACAAGGGGGAGTTGATTGCCAAGTTGGCCGAGCGTGCCGGGATGACGAAGAAGGATGCCCGCAAGGCCCTGGATACGCTCCTGGATATCATCACGGAGACGGTGAGCAAGGGTGAGGAGGTCCTGCTCACCGGGTTCGGCAAGTTCGAGGCCAGGCCCCGCAAGGAGTCCCAGCGTATCAACCCGCAGACCCAGCAGCGGATCAAGGTACCGGCCAAGGTGGTCCCGGTGTTCCGCCCAGGCCGCAACCTGAAGGAGGCGGTACAGAAAAGGCTCAAAGCGGTCACCGAGCGGGGCAAGCTCAAGGTGAAGCGGGCCTGAGGGCTTGGGATGGATGGAGCACGACCCGGCGTCCTCTGGGGCGCCGGTTTTTTTGTCGCGGAAGGGGGTGGGAGGGGGGAGCAGGGTTTCCCTCGCCCATGCCGATTCGAACGGCGGCCTTACGGGCCGAGGCGCCCCCCGGCGGCGGAGGGGGACCGCCGGACGCCTCGACCTACCGGGCTATAAACCCGTACAGGCTGGCACCTAGCCACGGACTAGCTGCCCGAGAGGACAGCGCTGCTCCCCCCTCAGGGAACATGGGGAAAGGTGGGCTTGGGCTGGCCAAAAAAATTATACTTTAGACAAAAAACCGGTTCAAGGGTAGACTCGGTCCAACATCCGGGGGAAGGGGATGGTCTCCCGGATATGTCGTACCCCGCAGATCCAGGCTACCGTCCGCTCCACACCCAGCCCGAACCCGGAGTGTGGCACCGATCCCCACTTACGAAGGTCTATGTACCACTGATACGGTTCCCGGGGGAGCCCGTATTCTTCGAGTTGCCGCAATAGCTCCTCCTCGGTATCCACCCGTTGGGATCCCCCGATGATCTCCCCGTACCCCTCGGGAGCGATGAGATCCGCACCCAAGACCACCGAGGGATCATCCGGGGCCCGCTTCATATAAAAGGGCT
>CAYTCK010000099.1:0-3163 GCA_964436445.1 uncultured Thermotogaceae bacterium
AGGCTTCAGGTTCCCCGCGCCCCGGCCATGATCCGAGCGAAGACGGAGAGGGCGTAATCGACGTCCTCCTTCACGATGCCGTAATGGGTCACCAGGCGGAACCTGTGGGTCCCGGTGCGGTGGAAGAGGATCCCGTGTTTCCTCGCCTCATTCAAGAACTCCTCGGGTCCTGGCCGCTCCGCGACCAGATCGAAGTAGAGGATATTGGTGCGGACGAACTCCAACTCCACCCGGAGGCCGGGGATGGCGGCGATCCCCTCGGCGAGGCGGCGGGCGTTCTCGTGGTCCTCGGCGAGGCGTTCCACCATGGTCTCCAGGGCCACGATCCCCGCCGCGGCGATGACGCCGGCCTGGCGCATCCCTCCGCCCACCATCTTGCGGATCCTGCGGGCCTCCTCGATGAAGCCCCTCTCGCCACAGATCACCGAGCCCACCGGCGCCGCGAGGCCCTTGGAGAGGCAGAAACTCAGGGAATCCACCCCGGCGGAAAGCTCCCGCACCTCCACCCCCAACGCCACCGCGGCGTTGAAGATCCGGGCCCCATCGAGATGCACCGCCAGGGAATGCTTTCGGGCGAGCTCCACCACGGCCCGGGTGTAGTCGGGGGTCAGGGGCATGCCATGGCAGCGGTTGTGGGTGTTCTCCAGGCATATCAGGCGGGTGCGGGGAAAGTGGATGTCCCTCGGCCTGATGGCGGCCTCGATCTCCCCGAGGTCCATGGTGCCATCGGGGCGGTTGGGGACAGGATGGGGTTGCACGCCGCCCAGGGCGGCGATCCCCCCGACCTCGTAGTGGAAGGTGTGGGATTGGTCTCCCAAGATCACCTCGTCTCCCCGGCCGCAGTGGGTGAGGATCGAGACCAGGTTCCCCATGGTGCCGCTGACAACGAACAGGGCCGCCTCCTTGCCGGTGATCTCCGCCGCCATCTCCTCCAGGCGCCTGACCGTGGGGTCCTCGCCGTACACATCGTCCCCCACCTCGGCCTTGGCCATGGCCTCCCGCATGTCCGGGGTCGGGAGGGTCACCGTATCGCTGCGCAGATCCACGATCCGCATGGCGGCTAAATATAGCGGGCAAGGGGAAAAGGGGGAGGCCCCATGTCCTCCCCCGGCCCTGCAGGCCCTCTCAGGAAGCCAGATCGATCCGCCGGCTGGCCTCCCAGAGTCCGTGGATATTGCAGAGGGAAACGGCATAGAGGGTGCCCGGCTTCTCCGTCCTCATAACGAAGGTGGCCACGGGCTCCGTGTAAACGGTGCTTGTGTTGGGCCCCTGGGTGGAGGCCCCGTGGGCGGCGAACTCGAACCGCGCCACCTGGTACGGGAACTTCTCCCCCTCGGGGTGGAAGTAGACCGAGATCCAGGCGATGTGGTGTTCGGTGGTGTTGGGATGGGGGATCTCCTTGCCCACGGAAACCGTTACCTGGAAGGGCTTCCCCGGCTCCACCCTCTCCGGGGCCTCGATAACCGGAACGTGCTTTTCTTTCTTCCAATCGGCTCTCTGCACTAATTCTCCTATGGGCATCTCCCCTCCTTCACTTCGAAATCCCTTTTGAGGAGACAAAGGGGCGGGCCGAGGCCCGCCCCCGGAAGGCTCACGAAAGCTTCTTGTGGCAGAACCACCAGTCGTAACAGGTGTATTGCTTTAGGCGCTCTTCGGCCGTCTTAACGTCGCTTGCGGGCGGGATGATCACCTCGTCACCGATGAGCTCGTTGTTCGGCCAGTTGGCCGGGATGGCCACGCCCTCCTTGTCCGCGATCTGGAACCCCTTGACCATCCTCAGGATCTCGTCCATGTTGCGGCCGAGCTCCTGGGGGTAGTAGAGGATCGCCCGGATCACCCCCTCGGGGTCCACGATGAAGACGGCCCGGACGGTGTTGGTGCCTTTGCCCGGGTGGATGAGCCCGAGCACGGACGCCACCTTTCCCGTGTCGTCAGCGATGATGGGGAACTGGATCTCTACCCCGAGTTTCTCCTTGATCCATTCCACCCACTTGATGTGGGAAAAGACCTGGTCGATGGATAGGCCGATGAGCTCGGTGTTCAACTTCTTGAATTCGTCGTACCGCTTCTGAAAGGCCACGAACTCAGTGGTGCACACCGGGGTGAAGTCCGCCGGGTGTGAAAAGAGGATAAACCACTTCCCCTTGAACGCATCCGGAAGCTTCTTCACCCCGTGGGTGGTCTGGACCTCAAGCTCTGGGAACTTCTCGCCCAAAAGCGGGATTCCCCTCTCGGACATACCGCTCACCTCCTAGAAGGATTCGAATTTCTCACGGGGGGCGCCGCACACCGGACAACGTTCCGGGGCCTCGCCCTCCACGGTGTAGACGTATACCGGGCAGATGTAGATCGTCCTGAGCTTCAAGTCTCCACCCCTTCCCGCGGTCTCCTTGGCTTTCCGGTACATCTGGGCGTGGAGCCTTTCGGCCTCCAGGGCGTAGTGGTCGGCCCGCTGGGCCCCCTGTTCCTCCTGGAGCCACGGCATCGTAGGCGTGGTACATCTCCTCCGCCTCGAAGGTCCCCCGGCGATGGCCTCTGACAGGTTCTCAGGGGTCCCCTTGATCACCCCAAGCTCCTGCGGGTGGTTCTGGGCGTGGACCTTTTCGGCGTAAGCGATGACCCGGAAGAGCCGGGCGATGTTGGGTTTGCCCTCGCGCTCCGCCACCTCGGCGAAGATGAGGTGGCGCATGTGGACCTGAGACTCGCCGGCGAACGCCGCCTTCAGGTTACCCTCGGTCATCCTATGCAGCATCCCTTCCCTTCTCCCGACAAGCGGGACAGATCCCCTCCCAAACGATGGCATGTGAGGTGACGATGAAACCGGGTCCCAGCTCCACCTGATCCAGCTCATCTTTATAGGGGATCTCTACGTCGAAAATCCGGCCGCAGACCCGACAGCGGAAGTGGTAGTGGGGGGAGGTGTTGGGATCGAAGCGGTCAGGGCCCGGGCCGTGGAGCTCGCGAAGCAACCCTTCCCGGGCCAGGGCCCGGAGGGTCCTGTATACCGTGGCCAAACTCACTCGAGCCCCATCCCGACGGAGCCCCTGATAGAGCTCTTCTGCAGTAGGGTGATCGGTGCGATCCTTGATCGCCTCCCAGATGAGCCGCCGCTGTTGGGTCCACCTGTTAATGCTCATAATTCTTATTTTTATTGTAACCCTTT
>CAYTCK010000100.1:0-3117 GCA_964436445.1 uncultured Thermotogaceae bacterium
ACCGCCGTCTTCCAGGTCATCCAGGCGGCCAGGGCCCGCACCGTGTCGAAGGTCTCCTCGGGGTGGAAGCGGATGCCCCCCTTGGTGGGACCACGGGCGTTGTTGTACTGCACCCGGAACCCCTCGAAGACCTTCACGGTGCCGTCGTCCATCCTGACGGGGATCCGCACGTGGAACTCCCGCATGGGCCAGCGCAGAAGCTCGTGGGTCCCGGGATCGAGCTTGAGGATCGTCGCCGCCTCGTCGAGCTGCCTCTGGGCGATGGCGAACGGGTTTAACTTCTCCGACATCGTCCCCCCTTTGTCCTTCCGTTTTTTGTAAAAAAAGCCCTTTCGAGCACACCCATTTTAGCCCTGAGGCTCGGCATAAAGCAAAATGGGAAGGCTGTATACTGCAGAGGACATGGTGAGGGTGGGATTGGCGCTAGGGAGCGGCGGGGCCCGGGGGGCGGCCCACGTGGGGGTGTTGACGGTCCTAGAGGAGGAGGGGATTGAGGTGGCGGCGATCGCTGGCTCCAGCATCGGGGCCATGGTGGGAGGAGCTTACGCCGCCGGCTTCCCCGTGGAGCGGATCCGAGAGGAGTGGCTGAAGGCATCCCTCCCCCGGGTGGTTCGGACCTTCCTGCCTACCTTCCCCCGGACGGGCCTGAGCTCCGGGGCTGAGCTGGAGCGTTATCTGCGTTCTGTGTTCGGGAAGCTCCGGATCGAGGAGTTGAGGATCCCCTTCGCCGCAGTGGCCACCGACCTCGACACCGGGGAGGCGGTCGTCATCCGCCAGGGACCGCTGGTCCAAGCACTGCGGGCCTCCACGGCCATCCCGGGGATCTTCCGGCCGGCGATCCTGGGGGACCGGGTGCTGGTGGACGGGGGTATGGTGGAACCGGTGCCGGTGCGCCCCTGCCGGGAGCTCGGGGTGGATGTTGTTATCGGGGTGGATGTGAACCCGAAGCCTATACCCACCACCCCGGAACGGCGGGGTCTATGGGAGGAGCTGGAGGAGAAGCTCCGCGCCTTGGCCGGAAGGCCCTGGATCCCGGCGAGCCTGTCGGAGTTCTTGGAGGAGAGGCTCTCGGCCCGGAGCCGGGGGCGACATCTACCTGGGCTCTTCTCCCTCCTCAACCAATCGGCCCTGATCCTCCTCCAGGAAGTCACGGAACTGAAGCTCGCCCTCTGGCCTCCGGAGATCCTAGTACGGCCGGATTTCCCCGGGGGGAAAGCGAGCTACCTGAACCCCCGGGAGGCCCTGGTGGCCGGGGAAGAGGCCATGCGCCGGGCCCTGCCCCGGCTGCGGGAGCTCCTGGGGAAAGGAGGTTGAAGCCATGGGACGGTGGTTCTTCGTTGTGTTGGGTGCATCGGTGGGGATCGCTATCCTGGGAGTCGCCGCTGTCCTCTCCCTCGCCCTGTGGCACATCGCCGAGGATGGGGTTGCCGTCCGCCTCGAGGGCCCCATCCTTGTCCAAGGGCAACCCCAGGAGGGGAAGGTAGAGGTGGCCCTCCAGGGGCCGGTGGAGGTGCGTCTGCAGGGGGAAAGCCCGTTGAAGTTCGAGGCCGCCCTACAGGGCTCATTGCTCCCCTCCTGCCAGGGGAAGCTCTTCCTCCCGGTGCGTTGGAATCCCATCACCGGAGAGATCACGTGGCGCTGTATCGAGCCCAAGGACTAACGGGCTTTCAGTGCGTTCGTGATCTCTATGACCCTCCGTCGCCGAAGCGATCCTCCCTTGGCAAGAAAAAAGGGCACCGATCGGTGCCCTTCCGATCCCTGAGAAGCCTGTTACGGCCCTTTGGGCTTACCCCCTCTCCCCGATGGGGAGAAGGGTCTTTCCGTGCACCGTGTTTATGAGGATGGCTGCCGAGGAATACCAGGCGATGAGGGCGCAGGCGATCCCCTCGTAGCCGGCGATGGTGTGTATCACCGGGATGAACTCCCCTATCCCAAGGAGGAAAAAGAGGATCGTCAGCGTGATGAAGACCCAGGTGATGGCCTTGGGGAGCTTCAGGGAAGCGATGGTGGCGTAGCCGGTGAAGATCCCCCAGGCGAAGAGCGCCACCGCCATTCCCGCCGGAGGTACCTCCGGGGCAACCCCCGCCCAGCGCAGGAAGAAAAACGTGGCAAGCCCCATCCAGAAGGCCCCGTACGAGCTGAAACAGGTCCCCCCGAAGATATCCCCCCGGCGGAGGTCCCACATCCCGGCCAGGAACTGGGCCAGCCCGCCGTAGAACATGGCAACCGGCATCACGATCCCCAGGGTATCGGCGGATACCCAACCGGCGTTTACGATATTCAGGATGAACGTGGAGAGGGCGAACCCCCCCAGTCCCAGTGGCGCGGGATTCGCAATCCGCGTCTCGTTCATCCTCTCTCACCCCTTGTAGCCCACGATCCGCTTCAGCTCCTCCACCGACTCGGGGTTCCGGAGAGTAGTGATATCCCCAACGGGCTCACCCCGGACCAGGGCCTTGAGGATCCGGCGCATGATCTTGCCCGAGCGGGTCTTGGGGACGTCCTCCACGAAGTAGATCTCCGCGGGCCGAGCCGTGGGACCGATGTACTGGTCCACGGTCTTCACGAGCTCCTTCTTGAGCTCGTCCGAGCCGGTGTAGCCCGCCTTGAGGAGGACGAAGGCCACCGGGACTTCGCCCTTCACCTCGTCGGGGCGCGAGACCACCGCTACCTCGGAGACCGCGGGGTGCTGGGAGAGGGCATCCTCCACCTCGGCGGTGGCGAGCCGGTGCCCGGCCACGTTCATCACGTCGTCCACACGCCCGGTGATGCGGACGTTTCCCATCTCATCCATCCGGGCCCCATCACGGGTGAAGTAATACTTGGGTCCGTACTCGCCGAAGTAGGTGGCTTTGAACTTCTCCGGATCGCCCCAGAGCCCCCGCAGGAGCGACGGCGGGAACGGGGGCTCGAGCACCAGGTACCCTCCCTCCCCTGGGGAAACGGGCTGCCCTCCGGCGTCCAATATCTTGGCCCGGATACCGGGGAAGGGGCGCCCGGCCACGGTGGGGATGAAGGGACCGATGCCCGGCAGCGCCTCCACACAGGTAGCCCCGGTCTCAGTCTGCCACCAGGTGTCGATGATGGGACAGCGCTCCCCGCCTATGTGCTTGAAGT
>CAYTCK010000101.1:0-3108 GCA_964436445.1 uncultured Thermotogaceae bacterium
AGTGAAACAGAATTAGTTACACTACCCCGGAGTTCCGGGACTTCGCCGAGGCGACCTATTCCCATCCCATGGAGGCCGAGGGGGTGATACTCGCCCATAACGGCACCCTGTGGGATCACCGCAGCCTCTGGAGGGAGGCGGACACCGATACCCAGGCGATCGTGTGCTGGCTATCCCACCATTGGCAACCAAGGACGACCGAAGGACTGATCGGTACGTTACGGGAACTCCTGGGCAAGGCCCATGACCACACTGCCTTGGACCTACTCCTTAGCGCCCGGGGGTACCTCTACACATTCTGCTGTTACAGCCGGGACCTGGACTACTACACTCTCTGGTACAGGAAGAACGACGGCCGTGTGGCTATCGCCTCGGAGCCTGGAACCGGGGCCTGGAAACCCATTTCCAACCGTACACTCCTCGCGGTGGATCCGCACCTCCGGCTCTCCCTCTGCAAGGTGTGAAAGGAAAGCGGCCCCCTGAGGGGCCGCCTTTCGAGGCTTCGGCCGAATACCGAAGTTCAGAATTCCAAGTGGATCGGTGCGGAGACGAAAAGGTACTGGGGATGCTCGGGATCGGGGGAGAAGAGAACCAAGCCCAGATGGAAGACATAGGTACCGTCGGGGAGATCCTTGGGAGCATGCCAGATCTCTCGATGGACATAGGCATTGTGGGGAAGCAATGTATGCGTTTTAGCTTGGAACTGGTCGATCACGTAGCCATCGGCGTCGGTGATGAAGACATACCCCCTTATCTGATCAGAGCTGATATGGAGGTTCCCGTCGTTTATCACGGTTATCTCGAAGACGATGGTCCGTGGATCCGTGGGCTCAGGATAGACCTTGGGGCGCACCAAGGTCAGGTGAGGGGCGGCTTTTCCGCCGGGGTTCAGGAAGAAAAGGGAGGCTATCTGGGCCGCCACCACCACCTGGGTCCCCGTGGCCGGCTTGGGCTCCGCCCGGAAAACGGCGGCCACATAGCGACCCCCGTAGTAGGGTCCCAGGTCCTCTGGCATGGTGACGGTGTAGTGAAAGGTCACCGTCTGTCCTGGGCCGAGCTCGACCTGCGTTGGATCTAACTTGAGGAGGTCCTTCCCGCTGTAAGGATAGCGATCCTCCGCGGGATCAAGGAAGATAGGCACCCCTTCCGGTGCCATGAACCCCATGACCTTGGCGGTAACCACAATGGGCTCATTCCCGGTGTTGGTCACGCTGATAACATCGCTGTAGGATGAGCCCGGAGGGAGGAGAATCTCGTTCAGAAGGGGATAGACAGCGATGCCCCCCGCCAGCGCAGGGAGCACTGAAAGCACAATCACGAAGGCTGTGAGAAATGCGCGCTTCACGTCCCACCACCTCCTCACAGCGAGGGCACGGCGGTGAAGACGATCTCCATCTTGGCCTCACCCGGGGGCACGGTGAAATCGACCACCAGTTTGTATTCCACCACGATCTTCTCCCCGCTGGTGAAACCGTCTTCGTTCTTGACGATGGTCATCTGGCCTTTCGGAACGGTCCAATCGTCGATGGCCTGTCCGCTCCCCGGCGCTTTGGAGCGGATGAAGAACTTGCCATGCTCGATGAGGTCGTAGTCCCCTACTTTGAAGTCGCTGAACTTCGCCACGATGGAGTAACTGGGGACATTGGTCTTCACCACCAATACAGTCTCCGCGGTATCCTCGGGGTTGGAGACCGGATCCACCTGGAAGTTGATCTCCTCGCCGCTGTCGATCTCCAAGACGATCTGACCGCCGATCCGGGCCCGTACCTTGACACCGGTCCCGCCCTTCCGCGCTGCCGCAGCCCCCAAGGCTCCCAGGACCACCAAAGCCCCGATGAGGAGGGCCACCAGGAACGCCCGTTTCATATCTTATCACCTCCAACGGTTGTATTATACACTCTTCAAGCTAAAAAGAACAAGAGTTCAGAACTCAAGGTAAACCTCCGTTTCCACCTCCGAGATTGTCCAAGCGGAAAGATAGAGGTAGACATCGAGGGTGAAATCGGCCCAGTACACCTCGATCCCGACATCCCCTCCTAATCCCTCCTCATCCAAGGAAAGATCCGCGAAGAGCGTGTAATCCTCTCCTCGAGGGAAGGAAGCGCGGAAAGAGATGTCCCTTCCAATGAGATCCAGGGAGGACTTCCACGTAGGCCCGAAGAGAGTGTAGTTGAGCTCTTCCGGCGCGAAGCGTTCGATGCCGGCTCTGAATTTGAATCCGTAGCCCCAATCCTCAGCCTTCCCGTAGTAGAAAGTGTCCGCCACCTCCAAGCTCCCCTCGGAGAGATCCAGGGACAGAGCGACCTCCTGGGGTATAGTCCCTTCGATCTCCCTCCGCAGGGAAAGGCTCTTCAAACGAAAACCTTCCCCTTGGAGATCCAGTCTGCCCCAGGGAGAATTCCCTTTCCCTTCCCAAGAAAACGCTGGTTTGTCCACATTCCACTGCAGTTTAGCCTTCCCACACCAGCCCTTGGGGAGCGGGAAGAGGTACGTCCAGACAACCTGCTCTGGGGAAAGGCCAGGGTCACTCAAGGAGAACTCGATCTCGTGGCTGAGATCTTCGGCCTCGTAGGAGATATCCCCCTCCAACGAGAGACCGCTCTCGGCCTCGGCGACGCCCTTCAACTCCATCCGCCAAGGGTCGCTGCGATACCGACCGGCCAGCTCGCTTTTGTAGAACCTCCCCTCTTTGAAGCGCACATAACCGCTGAACCTCCAGCTCCGGCTGTAGTAGATGTTGTATTTGAGTTTCAATGTATCCAACACACCTCCAGCCCACCGGCACTGGATGTAGCCGGTGAGGACATCGGTGAGTTCCAATTCCAGACTGGTACTCGTTTCCAAGGAGAAAGACCGCCCCTCAAGGGTAAAGCTGAGGATGGTATCGGCCCAGCCGCTCACCGCTCCCCCCCGTCCCGGATCGCCCAAACCGAGGATGAGAAAAAGGAGAGTACACCCTTGAAACAGGCGACCCGAACCCTTCTTCAGCCAACTCAGCATCACTATCGAGTTTTCCCCTTACGGGTGAAAAAAACGACGTCCGTTTAGGCGTTACCCTTGTGCCGAAGTCCCCGACGGTGGTTATAAATGTTTGTAGCATATATTACA
>CAYTCK010000102.1:0-2823 GCA_964436445.1 uncultured Thermotogaceae bacterium
CGCAGGGGCTGACGGACCTTGACCTTGGCCAGGTTCCGCGCCGCCAGGCCCAGCTCCGCCACCGTCCGCACCCTCTCCATCCACCGCTCCAGGGTTTCGTCCCGGGCCTCCGGCTCGGGCCACGCCACGAGATGGACCGATTCGGGATCCCCATCGGTTTTCAAGGACTGCCACATGGCCTCGGCGAGGAATGGGGTGAAGGGGGCGATGAGCGCAGCTAGGGTCTTCAGGGCCCGGTAGAGGGCGTGGTAGGCGGAGCGCTTATCATCGGTCCATCCCCCGCCCCAGAACCGGGGCCGGGAGAGTCTGATGTACCAGTTGGAGAGGTCGTCCACATACCGCTCCAAGGCCCGGCAGGCCTCCACCACCTTGTAGGCGTCGAGGTACTGGGTTACCTCCTCCACCGCCCGCGCGGTGCGGGAAAGCAGCCAGCGGTCGAGGAGTGGCCGCTCCTCAGGCACTGGCATCCCCGGGTCGAACCCATCGATCCCCGCGTAAAGTGCGAAGAAATCGTGGGAGTTCACCACCGTCTCCAGGAACCCGGCCCGGGCCTTCCTTACCCCCTCTAAAGAGATCCGCCGTACCGTCCAAGGGGCCGATTCGGACGCGAGGTACCAGCGGATGGCGTCGGCACCGTACTCATCTGCTACGGGAAGGGGATCGATCACGTTTCCCCGGGATTTGCTCATCTTCTGGCCCCGTTCGTCCAGGCCGAGCCCTGTCACCAGGACCCGCCTGTAGGGCGCCTTTCCGTGGAGAAGCACCCCGGTGACGAGGAGCGTATAGAACCAGCCCCTGGTCTGATCCAGTCCCTCGCAGATGAAGTCCGCCGGGTAGTTCTCCTGGAAGAGTTCCTTGTTCTCGAAGGGGTAGTGCCACTGGGCGGTGTGCATGGACCCCGAGTCGAACCAGGTATCAAGCACGTGAGGCACCCGCTCCATTTCCCCCCCGCACTCGCACCGGAGCTTCACCCTATCGATATAGGGACGGTGAAGCTCCACCTTCCGGGCGAGCTCGGGGTCGGTGGCCTTCTCTACAAGCTCCCCCCGGGAGCCGATGACTACCGTGGCACCGCATTCCTTACAGATCCAGACAGGGAGGGGGGTGCCCCAGAAGCGGTCCCGGGAGAGGGCCCAATCCCGCATGGAATCCAGAAAATCGCCGAACCGGCCCCGCCCCACGTGTTCGGGGATCCACTCCACCTTCCCGTTCTCGGCGATGATCTCACCCTTCTTCTTGGTGGTGGCGATGAACCAGGAGTCCAGTGCGTAGTAGAGGAGCGGCGTGTCGCAGCGCCAACAGAAGGGGTATTCGTGCTTGATCGTTCCGGCGCGGAAGAGGCGCCCTCGCTTCCTTAGGTCCTCCAGGATGATGGGATCCGCGTCCTTCACGAACATCCCCTGGGCCAGGGGAAAGGCCTCGGTGAACTTGCCCGCGAGGTCCACCGGTTGGACGAAGGGGAGGTTCTCCGCCTTCCCGAGCTCATAGTCCTCCTCGCCGAAGGCGGGGGCGATGTGGACGATCCCAGTGCCCTCCTCCATGGAAACGAAGTCGGCCCCTACTACCCGGTAGGCGTTTTCCTTTCCTGCGACCAAAGGGTAGAGGGGTTCGTACTCGCGACCCACGAGTTCCTCCCCTGGGAACTCTCGCAGGATCCCCGCCTCCTCTCCCAGCACTGCCTCCAGTCTGGGCTTCGCCAGGATCAGGCGCTCCCCCCTGTACTCCACCTCCACGTAGGTGGCACCGGGGTCCACCGCCAGGGCAACGTTGGAGGGCAAGGTCCACGGGGTGGTGGTCCAAACGAGGATCTTCACTCCCGGGTCCTCCACCAGCGGCATGAGGATGAACACCGAGGGATCCTCGGTCGTGCGGTATCCCTGAGCCACCTCGTGGGAGGAGAGGGGCGTGCCACAGCGGGGACAGTACGGCAGGACCTTGTGCCCGCGGTAGAGGAGTCCCTGCTCGTATATCTTCTTCAACTCCCACCACAAGGTCTCGATGTAGTCGTCGGTCATGGTGATGTATGGATGATCGAGGTCGATCCAGAACCCCATGCGACGAATCATCTCCTCCCACTTACCGATGTAGAAGCGCACCGACTCCTTGCACTTCTCCACGAACTTCTCCACCCCGTAGGAGACGATCTCGGGCTTGCTCCGGATCCCAAGCTCCTTCTCCACCTCGATCTCCACCGGAAGCCCATGGCAATCCCAGCCAGCCTTCCGGGGGACGTAAAAACCCCGCATGGTCTTGTAACGGGGAAAGAGGTCCTTGTAGAGCCGGGCCAGGAGGTGAGCGAAGTGAGGGGTACCGTTCGCGGTGGGTGGACCCTCATAGAAAACGAACTTAGATTTCCCCTCGTTGCGGGCCAGGCTCCTCTCGAATATCCTCCGCTCCTCCCAGAACCTTAGAATCGCCCGTTCGCGCTCCTTTGGATCTCTCTCTATCCTGTGCGGCTCAAAAGACACCCCGTCCTCCTTTATCAGGAATTTTCGTTAGGAAAACTGCCCATTGAATGGAAACTACACTACACCGGATCCCGCGGCTTCCCCCTGCCCCTAGCGGGGCAGGATGATCAATGGAGACAAGACAACGCGGTACATGACAGCTCCAGTTTAACCAAGCAACGATCCCCGGTCCATATCCGGTGGCCGGGCCCTGTTAAAAACCGGGGGTTCTCCTTTTGGGCGAACTTCCAATAGCGAAGGACCATGAGAGGAGAACCTCCGGCAAAGTTTCAGGAAACTGGAGCATCTCCTCAAGACAAAGCGGATTATGGGAAAGCACCGCGTCCCTCTCTGGGAGATAGCTTTGCTGACCTTC
>CAYTCK010000103.1:0-2812 GCA_964436445.1 uncultured Thermotogaceae bacterium
CTTCCACGCCTGGTCTTCCCTTCAGGTAGGGAGGAGTCCAGAGGGGTAATGACGGGGCAGGGCCTCGGCACCGTAGAGGCCCACGTCGTCCCCCAAGGGAGTGAGTTCCACCCGGGGCTCGGACCGTGCCATTCGGGCTGCAGCCTCCAACACGTAGGGGCCCAGGTAATCCCAGGAATTGGTGAGACCGCCCCCCAGGACGATGATTTCCGGTTCGAAGATCTCCCAGAGGATGGCAATCCCCTGTCCCAGGGCCTGGCAGGCCTGGAGGACGATGCTCAGGGCCCCGGGGTCTCCGTTTCGGGCGAGTTCCACCACTTGGGCCGCGGTGAGCTCCCGGTGTAACCGCTCCCGGGCTGCCCGGGCGATCCCCGTCCCCGAGGCCAGCGCCTCGAGGCAGCCCCGCTTGCCACAGCGGCAGTGTGGTCCATTCGGCAGGAGGACCATGTGCCCCACCTCGCCGGCCTGGCCGCTTTTTCCCCACAGTACCCGGCCGCCGGCCACGATCCCCCCACCGATCCCTGTGGACCAGGTAATGTAAACGAAGTCCCGGGCCCGGTGGCCATACTCCAGCTCGCCAATGGCGGCACAGGTGGCATCGTTGGCTAGGTAAACTGGGCAGGAGAACGCCCGCTCCAGTTCCTCCACCACCCGCACGCCGCTCCAGTGGGGGAGATTGGGGCAGTTCAGGATCACCCCTCGGCGCATGTCCAAGGGCGCTGGGGCTCCGACCCCGATGGTATCAGGCCGTTCAACCCCTTGGGCCGCCAGGAGCTTGCGGATGGCCGCCACCACCTCGGGCAACCCCTCCGTGGGGAACGCCTCCCGGGCTATGAGCGTCCCCTCGCGAAACAAGGCTACCCGAGTCCTGGTACCGCCGATATCGACTCCCACGGTGATGCCCATACTTATGCTCCATCTTCCCCAAGCCGTTGGGGACCTGCAAGCTCATTCGCCGGAGAGGGCTACCCAGAGGGCGGTGTAGTCGGAGCGGGGGTTCCAGAAGAGGTAACCGTCGGCACCCACCTCCTGCGCCGCCCGTATCTGAGCCTCGATGTATTCGGGAAGGGTCATCCCCGAGGGGATCGCCATGTCGAAGGCCTGAAGGAAAGGACGAAGGGGCTTTTCCACACGGGACATTCCATGGCGTAGCGCGAGGACCACAGTGCGGTAGGGATCGTCCTTCAGGATCTTTTCCACGTAATGGGAGGGATAGACCATGGGGGATATGAGGTCCACGTAACGAGCCATGTCCTCCAAACATTGTCCCGTGGGATCGATCTTGCGGGCGTTCCAGGGCCACAGGACCCTGCCGAAGACGTCCACCGAGACGGTTATGGAAAGCTCCTGGCGGGCCCGGGCGAGGAAGGCGTTCACCGCCTCATACCTCTCGGGATAGGGCTTTCCGATGGGGGCATCATCAGGGAACCGGACGTAGTCGAATTGGATCTCGTCGAAACCCAGTTCCACGAGCTCCTGGGCGATCTCCAGGTTATAGCGCACCGCCACGGGGTCCGAGGGGAAGACCCATGGGGAGTCCCGACCCAGTTCCCGGGCGAGAAGAGGGTCATAGAAGAGGACCTGACGGGCGATGGCGTAGATCCCATGTCTGTGGAATAGATCGACAAGCTCCCGTGGATCTATGTACGGTTTCGCCGCACTGATCTTTCTGGCCAGGGGAACGCGGCTTTCGTAGCCGACCACCCCATGCATATCCTTCACGTTCACCACCACGGCGTTGAGCCCGTGTTCCAAGAGCTCCTGCAGGATCGCCTCGGCGAACCCTGGCCGGGCCAGGGAGTAGAAAGTGAGATAGATGCCTATTTTTCCGTGGAAGTCCTTCCTCGCCGGTTCCCTGTCTTGGCCGGGAGCTTGTGGGAGTACGTCCCCTTCGCCCTCCGGCGGACCGGGAGCAGTGACCGGAAAGCGCAGCCAAAGGAGGGACAATCCCAGGAACAGGAAGAACAGGCGACGATATCCCCTCATCTTTGGGGAGGATAACCCTGGGGGAGAGGTCGAGGAGGTGACCAACGTCGGGCGTTTGGGTGAAGCCCGTTACCCCGTCTGTTAGGATTCCAAACATGGTCTCCCTCGAAGTGGACGGTGTCGTTTACCGAAGGAGGGGGTTCCTTTTCGACAAGGACGGGACCCTTATCTCCTTCAGCCACTGGGTGCGGGTGATGGTGGAGCGGGCCCGCCGCCTAGCCCAGGCACTGGGACTCTCGCGGGCGGAGGAGAAGGAGCTGTCGATGATGCTGGGGGTGGACCCGGAGACGTTGGAGACGTTGCCCCGAGGGATCATCTATGCTCCCCGGCGGGATGCGGAATTCCTGACTGCGGAGTATTTGGGGAAACGGTTCGGCCTCCCCCTTCACCAGGCCCGGGACTTGGTGGAACGGGTGTTCGCGGAGGTGGACGCCGATTTCCCCTGGGAAGGAGCGTTGGAGCCCACCCCGGGCGCTACTGAGCTTCTAGAGGAGATCAAGCGGGCCGGGGGAATGGTGGCGGTAGTGACCCACGATAGTGCTGCGGCCGCTGCCCGCCATCTCCGGAGCCTCGGTTGGGAAGAGCTGGTGGATGCCGTTGTGGGGTTGGACATCTGCTCCCAGGGGAAGCCACATCCCGAGCCCGTCCTCAGGGCCTGTGAGCTTTTGGGGATCACTCCAAGGGAGGCGGTGATGGTGGGAGACACCCGGGCCGATATCCTGGCCGGCAAGGCCGCTGGCTGCCATCCCAACATCGGGGTATTGACCGGACTAGGGCAATCGGAAGAGCTAAGGGTTGCTGATCATCTGATACCCCACCTTAAAGC
>CAYTCK010000104.1:0-2800 GCA_964436445.1 uncultured Thermotogaceae bacterium
ACCGGGGCTTACCTTCCGTCACGGTGCCTTTGCCGAGGTCACAGGCGAAGTGCGACGCGGTGGTGGCGGAGCCCCCGTTCCCGAACACGAACACACAGCTTCCCCTCTCCCGGGCCTCCCGCAGGAGCTGCACGAATCTCCCGATCTCTTCCCAAGGGAGCTCCCCGATGAGCCTAGAAAGCCCCGCGAAGTACTCCTTGATCTCCATTTCTCACCCCTTGAGGGACCCGGCCAAAAGGCCCCGCATGAAGTAACGGCCGAGGAAGATGTAGACAAGAAGGGTGGGAAGGGCGGCCATGAGAGCACCAGCCATCTGCACATTCCACTCCACGATATAAGAGCCGGCCAGGTTGTTCAGGGCCACCGTCACAGGCTGAACCGCAGGGTTCTGAGCGATGGTCACCGCGAACAGGAAGTCGTTCCAGACGGAGGTGAATTGCCAGATCATCACAACCACGAACCCCGGCATGGAGACGGGGAGCATGATCCGCGTGTAAACTCCCAAC
Organism: uncultured Thermotogaceae bacterium; assembly: GCA_964436445.1. Classification (GTDB taxonomy): domain Bacteria; phylum Bipolaricaulota; class Bipolaricaulia; order Bipolaricaulales; family Bipolaricaulaceae; genus CAYTCK01. The sequence goes on from CAYTCK010000104.1 coordinate 507, forward strand.
ACCCCGGCCCCATCGATCCGGGCCGCCTCCACGAGCTCCTTGGGCACGGTGGCGTAGTAGTTGCGAAAGATCAGGGTGGTGATTGGGATCCCGTACACGGTATGGGCAAGGATGAGGCCGGGGATGGTCCCGTAAAGCCCAATCTTCATCAGGGTCTGGACTAGGGGGATGAGGATCGATTGATACGGGATGAACATCCCGAAAAGAAGCAACGTAAAGAGAGTATTGGAGCCTCGGAAGCGCCATTTAGAGAGGACATACCCGTTGAGCGATCCCAGGAACGCCGAGGCCAGGGTGGCCGGGATGGTCACCAGGAAGCTGTTAATGAGATTATGAGCGAGCCCTGTGTAGCCAAATCCGCCGAACAAGGCCTTCTTGAAGCTCTCCAGGGAGAAACTGTGGGGGGGATCCCACATGTGGTAGAGGTTCACCTCAGCAAAGCTCTTGAAACTCGTGACCACGAGAACATAGATCGGCATGAGGTAGAAGGCAGCAAAGCCGATGAGAATTAAATAGAGAAGAAGTCGATGCCATCTGAGGTGCCGGAGCGCCGTCATACTTCCGCCTCCCGTCGCACACTGAAGATGAGGTAGGGGACGATGAGCAAGGACACCATGAGCAAGAGGATGATAGCGATGGCCGCGCCTTGAGCGAACCGATTGGCGTGGAAGGTGGTCTCCCACATGAAGTATGCCGGCACATCGCAGGAAAACCCCGGGCCCGGACCGGTCATGGCCACGATGAGATCGTAGATCTTGAGCGAGATGTGGCCGAGGATGATGACCGCCCCCAGGGTGATGGGCCGAAGCAAGGGCAGGATCACGTAGCGGTAGATCTGAAACTCACTCGCCCCATCCACCCGGGCCGCCTCCCGAAGCTCCTCGGGGATCCCCCGCAGGCCCGCAAGGTACATCGCCATCACGTACCCCGACATCTGCCAGACGGCAGCGATGGCCACTGCCTTGATTCCCACCCTGGGGTCGGTGTACCAGCCGCTCTTCAAAAACCCCAGGCCTATCTTCTCCAAAAGGAGGTTGATCCCGGTGCTCCCCATCTGAGGGCTTCCGGGGTTCATGAGCCATCGCCACACCACGCCAGTGACGATGAAGGAAAGGGACATGGGATAGAGGTAGATGGTGCGAAAGATGCTCTCTCCCTTGACCTTGCGGTCGAGTAGGACCGCCAATAGAAACCCGATGGCCAGCGATCCAGTGAGGAAGAGGGCGGTGAAGACAGCGAGGTTCCGAAGGTCGATCTGAAAACGGGGATGGGCGAAGAGCTTGAGGAAGTTCTTGAATCCGACGAAGGTGTAATCTGGGAGGAGCTTGTTCCAGTTACTCAGGGAGACGTAACCGGTCCAGCCGATGAACCCGTACACGAAGACCGCCACGGCGATCACCGAGGGAAGGAGCAGAAGCAAGGTAACGAGCCGTTCACCCTTCAGCCATCGTCTCCTCATACGTTCCCTCGAATATTAAAGGGGCGACCCGGTCCGCGCGACCGGGTCGCCCCTGAAGACCATGCAAGGTTTACTTCGTCGCTGCCAGCGCCGTCTCGGCAGCCTCCACCAAGGCCTTCTGGGTTCCGGCCACGTCCTTGGTGGCGAGGAAGAGGTTGATGGCATCCTTGAAGTCCGTAACCCAGGACTCGATTGCCGCGGCACCGTGGATCACCGAGGGAACGATGGCATCCCGGGCGAAGTCCTCCATGCAGGACTGAAGATACGGGTTGAACTGGGCCTTCTCCTCGGGCGTGAGATCGGTGCGGGCCGGGATGGAACCCTTGCGGGTGTTGAAAGCAATCTGGCCTTCCTTGGAGCCGCACACCTCAAGCCAGCCCAGGGTATTTATGGGGTGCGGAGCGAGCTTCGGCAAGCAGAAGGTGTCGGAAAGGGCATCGAAGATGCCCTGAGTCCCGGGCACCGGCGCCCAACCGTAACCCTCATAGCCCTTCGCCATAAACCAGCCGTTGGTCCAGTCGCCCATGATCATCATGGCCCCTTTGTGGGCGATGAGGTACTCGCCGGCACCATCCCAGCTGAGGGCGGCGTAGTCCGGATTGACGTAAGCCAGGATCTTCTTCAGGATCTCCAGAGCCTTGGTCACGCCTTCAGAGGTCCAGGGTGTCTTCCCGGTCCAGAGCCCCTTGTAGCCCTCGGCACCCAGGGTGCTGACGAGGATCGTCTCGAAGAGGTGTGGGGCCTCCCAACCGCCGGCGTTGCCCATCACGAAGGGCACGATCCCCTCGGCCTTGAGCTTCTCGCAGATGGCGAAGAACTCATCCCAATTCTTGGG
>CAYTCK010000105.1:0-2772 GCA_964436445.1 uncultured Thermotogaceae bacterium
TCCTTGCCGGGGTTCAGAAGGCGGTCGCCCTACCCCCAGGGCTCACCATTTGCGCCGTATCGGACCGGGCCCTCAGGCGGGCCGAGGAGGTGAAGCCCAAGACCTACTACTTCTCCTTCCCGGTGATGCTCAAGTACCATAAAAAGAACCAGACCCCGACCACCCCCTCCACCGCCCACATGTACGCCCTGAATGCCCAGCTCGACTACATCCTCAACGAGGAGGGCCTTGAGCGGCGTTTCGCCCGTCACGAGGAGATGGCCAAGATGGTCCAGGCTTGGGCCAAAAAGCACTTCGATATCTATCCCGAGGAGGGCTATTGGTCCAAGACTTTAACCTGTGTGAAAAACACCAGGGGAATATCGGTCAAAGACCTCATCGACCGCTTGGTGAAGGACTACAACATGCGCATCGCCAACGGCTATGGGGATCTCAAGGAGAAGACCTTCCGCATCGCCCACATGGGGGACATCACTACCGCGGACGTAGCCGGGCTTCTTCACGCCATGAACGAGATCCTGGGGCTCTCGTGAAGGGGGAAGGATGAGGGTATTGGTATGTGATCCGCTGGACCCAAGGGCGGTGGAGAGGATAAAGGGGGCGGGCCTCGAGGTGGTGGAGAAAGTGGGGATGTCCCCCGAGGAGCTCGCCGAGGAGCTGAAGAAAGGTTACGAGATCATCATCGTGCGCTCCGCCACCAAGGTCCGCCGCCCCGCCATCGAGGCCGCGAGGGGCTTAAAACTCATCGTCCGCGCCGGGGTGGGGCTGGACAACATCGACGTGGACGTCGCAAAAGAGCACGGGATCGAGGTCAAGAACACCCCCAGAGCGAGCTCCATCTCCGTGGCCGAGCTGACTCTGGCCCACATGTTGGCCCTGGCACGATCCCTCCCCCAGGCGACCCAATCCCTGCGCGAGGGAAGGTGGGAGAAGAAGGCCTTCAAAGGCGTAGAGCTCTACGGGAAGACATTGGGAGTGATCGGGATCGGGAGGATCGGCCGCGAGGTGGCAAAGAGGGCCCTTTGCTTTGGAATGCGGGTCATTGCCTACGACAAGTACGTCACCGAGTCCCCCATCCCCGAGGTGCGGATGGTCTCCCTGGAGGAGCTCCTCAAGGAGAGCGATTTCATCACCTTGCACATCCCTCCCGATCCCTCAGGCCCGGTGATCGGGAAGCGGGAGTTCGAGCTCATGAAAGAGGGGGCTTTCCTCATAAACTGCGCCCGGGGCGGGGTGGTGGACGAGGAGGCCCTGCTTGAAGCGCTGGATTCGGGTAAGCTCGCCGGTGCCGGGCTCGATGTCTTCGAGGAGGAGCCGCCCACCAACGAGAGACTCCTCAAGCACCCCAAGGTGACCCTCACCCCCCACATCGGCGCCCAAACGAAGGAGGCCCAGGCCCGAGTGGGGGATGAGGTAGCGGAGATCGTGATCTCCTTCGCCAAAGGTGGCGACGCGTGACGCGTCGAAAAAGGGGGGAAGATGGCGGTGATCTACCCCTTCCGGGGAATACGTTACAACCCCGAGATCGTGGGGGATCTCTCCGCGGTCGTGACGCAGCCCTACGATAGGATCGGCCCAGAGGAGGAAGAGGAATACAGAAAACGCTCGCCCTACAACATCGTGCGGGTGATCGGGGGCAAGGTCCCCCCAAGGGACGACTCCGAGTACCAACGCCGGGCCGAGACCTTTCGGAAATGGCTTTCCGAGGGGGTCCTCGTTCAGGATCCTGAGCCCGGGATCTACGCCTACTGGCAGCGTTTCGAGTGGGAGGGGCGGGAGTACACACGCAAGGGATTCGTGGCCCTGATAGACCTCCGGGAGAGCGGCGTCAAGGCCCACGAGCGGACGCTCAAAGGTCCGAAGGAGGACCGACTGAAGCTTTTGCGGGCCACCGAGGCCAACTTCGGCCACGTCTTCCTCCTGTACCGCGATCCCTCGCTTACGGCCTCCAAAGCCCTCTCCGATGCGGTCTCCGGAAAGGACCCGGAGATGCGGGCCATCGATGATTTCGGAAACGAACACCTCCTCTGGCGGATCACCGATCCCGGTGTGATCGAGACGGCGAGGGAGACGCTGCGGCCGCTGCAGGTCTACATCGCCGACGGCCACCATCGCTTCGAGACCGCCCGGATCTTCATGGAGGAGTGTTTCCAGAAGGGCTGGGTGCCCGTTCCCCCTGAAACCTTCACCTCCCGGATGGTGACCCTGGTGAACACCGAGGAGCCTGGCCTCGTTATCCGGCCCATCCACCGTATCGTCCACTCCCTCTCCGACTTCGACTACGGGGAGTTCCTTAAAGCGTTGGAAGGGAACTTCCGGGTGGAGCCCCTGGGCTCCCTGGAGGAGGCCCGGGAAAGGCTCATGGCTGGCCTCGGCAGGGAACACGTGTTCGTGTTCTACTCTGGAGGGAGGTTCCACGCCGCGGTCCTCGAAGAGGAGGAGGCCATCGAGCGGCTTGTACCCGGGGACAGACCCCTGGAATGGAAGAGACTCGACGTTTCTATCCTCCACGCGGCGATCTTCGAGAGGCTTCTGGGGATCGACGCCGAGGCTCTGGCCAAGCAAGCCCACGTGGCTTATACCCCCTACGCCGAAAAGGTGGTGGAGGCAGTGGATCAGGGGAAGGCCCAACTCGGGGTTCTCCTGAATCCCACCCGGGTGGAGGATGTACTGGCGGTGGCCGATCGGGGCGAGCGGATGCCCCAGAAATCCACCGACTTCTACCCCAAGCTCCTCACGGGGCTCGTGGCGATGCGGATGCGGATCGAGAAG
>CAYTCK010000106.1:0-2751 GCA_964436445.1 uncultured Thermotogaceae bacterium
TCTCTAGCTTTTGGGCGGGAAGTCCTCCCGATAATGTGCCCCTCGAGAGGAACGGTTGTGCCAGGCCGCTTCGGCCACGATCAGTGCCGCCTGGACACCGTTTCGCAGGCCCAGTAGGGAATCGGTGAGCACCGCTCGGCGGTAAAAATCGACGATGTCCTCCCATAGATGGTGGAGATCCCGGATCGCCCGTGCCAGGCGGTGGGCGTCTCGAGAGAGGCCCACGTAGTACCACATGGTGTACTGAATCGAACGCCAGTCGCGGTGGATGAGGGCCGGGTCGGCGGCCACGCCGTCGGTGGGGTGTTCCCACGGGGGCACCGCGTCGGGATCGATCGGTTTGGGATTCGTGCGGGCGATGTCCCGCGCGGCCCGGTCTCCGAACACGAGTCCCTCGAGGAGGGAGGTGGAAGCCAGGCGGTTGGCGCCGTGGAGCCCGGTGCAGGCCACCTCCCCCACGGCGTAGAGGTTTCTGATCGTGGTGCGCCCCCACTCGTCGGTCCACACCCCGCCACAGAAGTAGTGGGCTGCGGGGACCACCGGTATCGGCTCCCTTGGGACCCCTATCCCCACCTCACGACATTTCCGGTAAATGGTGGGGAACCGCTCAGCGAAGTTCTCAATGGGCGAGACGTCCAGGAGCACATATGGGTACCCATGGAGAGTCATCTCCCGGTGGATGGCCCGGGCCACTACGTCCCGGGGAGCGAGGTCCTTCCACTCGGGGGCGTAGGACTCCATGAAGCGGCGGCCATCGGGGGTGAGGAGCCGTCCCCCCTCGCCCCGGACGGCCTCAGAGATCAGGAAGTTCTCGCCCTCGGGGACGGCGAGGGTAGTGGGGTGGAATTGGATGTATTCAGCGTTGATCACCCGGGCGCCGGCGCGGTGGGCCATGGCGAGGCCGTCCCCCCGAGCGCCCGGTGGGTTGGTGGTGTAACGGTAGATCCGGCCCAGACCCCCGGTGGCGAGCACCGTGGCCCCAGCGATGTAGCGGCGCACCTCCCCGCTCTCCTGATCCAGGACATAGGCCCCGTGGCAGGTGATGGGGTCGTAGACGGTGAGGGGATCGCGGGCATGATGGGGGAAGGTAATGAGGTCTACTGCCGTTTTCCGCGTCTCGAACCGGACATTGGGGAACCGTTTCAAAAGGGAATGGAGGGCCGCGGCAAGGGCGGCGCCGGTGTGGTCGCCCACGTGGAGGATCCGGGGGACGGAGTGCCCCCCTTCGCGGGTGTAATGGAGTTCGCCCCGGGGCGTGCGGTCGAAGGGCACCCCAGCTTCCTCGACGAGAACCTCTTGCACCAGCTTTGGCCCTTCCCGGGCCACGATCTCCGCCGCCCGCCTTAAGGAGAGACCAGCTCCAGCCCGGAGGATGTCCTCCACGAAAAGCTCCGCGGAATCCCCGGGACCCAGGGTCGCGATCCCACCCTGGGCATAGCGGGTGGAGGACTCCTCGGGGTCGGCCTCCCGGGTGATCACGATGATCTCCCGCTCCCGATCGCGGGCGAGGTGCAGGGCGCAAGAAAGCCCGGCGATCCCGGCCCCGATGATCAGGACATCGGCCTCCACCGCCATCATCCCAGCGCCCCGAACATCCGTTCCAGGGCCGCCCGAGCCGGGTTGGCGATCTCGGGAGGGACCTCCACGACGTTCCGTTCCTCCCCGTACAAAAGCCCCTCCAAAACCCATGCCAGATCCTCCAATCGGACCTCGGACATGAAGGGACAAAAGGGGGGGAACTCGGCGAGGGAAAACACCTCCTTGTCCGGGTTCTCCGCGGCCAGACGCGCTACCAGCCGCTCCTCCGTCCCCACCGCCCAGGTTGATCTCGGTGGCGAGGCGGACACCGTCTTGATGATGTGGGAGGTGGAGCCCACCTCGTCCGCGAGCTCTACCACCTCGGGACGGCACTCGGGGTGGACGACGACCCGCGCGTCGGGGCGCTCCCGCCGCACCCGCTCCACGTCCTCGGGGAGGAAGCGGGTGTGCACCGCGCACGCACGCCTCCAGAGGATTACCCGGGCCCTCCGGAACCTCTCCAAATCGGACGGAGGAAAGGCCGGGTCCCAGATGGCGATCTCCTCCGGGGAAACACCCAAGGCCCGGGCGGTGTTCCAGCCCAGGTTCACATCGGGGAGGAAGAGGACACGCTTACCCTGGGAGAGAACGTAGGAAAGGATCCTCCCGGCGTTCGCTGAGGTGCACATAAAACCGCCCCGCTTCCCCACAAAGGCTTTGACCTCGGCTGTGGTGTTGACGTAGGCAACGGGAACGATCTCCTCAGGGATAACCCGCACGATTTTCTCCCAAAAGGAGGCCAGCAACCCTCGGTCCTCAGGGTGGGCGAGGTAGCACCCTGGGTTCCCAGGAGCAAGGACCCTTTGGCCCTTTCCAGCCACAATAGCCGCCGTCTCGGCCATGAAGTGCACGCCACAGAAGACGATCCAGCGGGCCTCCGAAGCAGCCGCCTTGCGGGAGAGCTCCAGGGAATCGCCACGGTAATCGGCCACATCCACTATCTCGTCCCGCTGGTAATGGTGGGCGAGGATGAGAAGTTCCTCCCCGAGCCTCTTCTTCGCCTTCAGAATAAGCTCCCGTGCCCTTTTTCCGCCAGAGAACATGCCTTGATACACTACCCTTTTGGACACGGAGGAGCAACGGGAACCGGTGCCGCCTCCTCACCCCAACTCGAAATGAACCGTAAGAGACCCTCCGGTACCAAAGCCCCCAATCAGTCACCAGCCTCCTAGG
>CAYTCK010000107.1:0-2713 GCA_964436445.1 uncultured Thermotogaceae bacterium
CACCGCGGTGTGCCCCAAATCCTGGAATTGCCGCATCTTCCGCAGGACCACGGCGTGGCCCAAGGTGAGATGGGGAGCCGAGGGGTCTATCCCAAGCTTCACCCGGAGGGGCTTCCCCTCCCGATAGAAGCGCTCCAGCTTCCTGGCGAGATCCTCCTCGGGAAGGAGGGTCTCCGCGTTCCGACGGAGGATCTGGATGTCCTGTGCCACACGTTTCCGGATGTCCACCTTCCCCCCTTTTCTCTCAGAGGACCACCACTGAGGCCACCCGATCCCCGGGGTCCAGCCGCATCAGGCGCACTCCCCGAGCGTAACGGGAGAAGGTCGAGACCTGGTCCACGGGGAACCGGATGACCTTTCCCTTCGCGGTGGAGACCAAGGCCTCCGACCCACCGGGGGCCGGGACCGCCCCTACCAGGGGACCGGATCCCCGGTCCAATTTGATGCCGATGACGCCCTTTCCACCCCGCCCCTGCAGGGGGAACTCCGTGGGGGAGATACGCTTCCCGTAACCGGCGGCCGTCACCAAGAGGAGGCTCTCCGGCGGGGCGTCCTCCGGCCACCAAACCATCCCCACCACAGCGTCCCCCTCCAGGCGGATCCCGATCACCCCTTTGGAGGGGCGGTGGGTGATCCGGACCTCCTCTTCGCGGAAGCGGATGGCCTTTCCTTGGGCGGTGAAGAGCATCACTTCCCCCCTCCCCCGGCTCACCACCGCCTCCACCAGGCGGTCCTCGTCAACGGCGGTGTGGGCGATGATTCCCTTGGAATGGGCATTGGCGTAGTCAGAGAGTGGGTTCCGATTCACGATCCCCCGGCGCGTGGCGAAGAGACAGTACCCCTTGCCGTAGTCCTCCACGGGTAGCACCGCCCGTATCTCCTCCCCGAGGTCGATCTCCAGGAACTGCCGCAGGTTCTTCCCCCTGGAATCCCGCTTCTCAATGGGTAGGCGTTCCAGGGGGAGGCGGAAGACCTTGGCCATATCGGTGAAGATGAGGAGCTCTTGGTGGGTGTGAGCATAAACGAGGGCCCGCAGGTAATCATCCCCCCGGGTGCGGATCCCGATCACCCCTTTGCCGCCCCGTCCCTGGGACCGGAAGGCATCGCGCTCCACCAGGTTTACGTACCCCTTGGCCGTGACCGCTACCAATACCTCCCGCCGGGGTACCCGAGGCTCCTCCAACGCCTCCTCCACCTCCTCCACGATCTGCGTGCGCCGCTCGTCCCCGTACTTCTCGGCGATCCCCTGGAGTTCCTCCCGGATAATGGCGTCCAGACGACGGGGATCGGCCAGGATCGCCTCGTACTCGGCGATCTTTACCTCGAGGTCGGCAAGCTCCCGCTCCACCCCGTGCCGTTCCATGCGGGTAAGCTGTGACAGGCGCATCTTGAGGACTGCATCGGCCTGGCGATCCGAGAGCCCCACCTCGGCCACCAGGAGGACCTTCGCCTCCTCGGTATCCCTGGAGGTCCGGACGATCTCCACCACCTCATCGAGCCGCTCCAGGGCCTTACGGAAACCCTCCAGGATCTCGGCCCGCTCCCTCGCCTGGCGCAGCCGATACCTGGTCCGCCGCTCCACCACCCGGCGGCGGAAGTCCAGGAAGGCACGCAGGAGTTCCGGCAGGGAAAGGACCCTTGGGGCACCATCGAGGATCACCAGGAAATGGCAGGAATACGTGCGCTCAAGGGGCGTGAGCTTGTAAAGGAGGAAGAGCACCCTCTCCGGATCCGCCCCCCGCTTGAGCTCCACCACCACTCGCAGGCCTTCCCGATCGGACTCGTCCCTGAGGTCCGCGATCCCCTCGATTTCCCCGGATTTCACCTTGGCAGCGATGGATTCCAACAGGGAGGATTTTTTCACCAGATAGGGGATCTCGGTGATAACGATCCGGCCGTCCTCGACAAAGGCCTTGCCCCGCACTCGCAACCTTCCCTCGCCGGTGGCATAGGCCTTCCTGATCCCCTCCCGGCCCACGATGAGGCCCCCGGTGGGGAAATCGGGCCCAGGCATCAGGGGCAGAAGCTCCTCCACCGTGGCGTCGGGATGGTCCAAGACATAGAGGGTCGCCTGTATCAACTCCCGGAGGTTGTGCGGTGGGATCTGGGTGGTCATCCCCACCGAGATCCCCCACGCCCCGTTGGCGAGGATGTGGGGGAACTTGGCGGGGAGGACCTCAGGCTCTTTAAGGGAATCGTCGAAGTTGGGGACGAACTCCACCGTCTCCTCGGAGAGCTCCTCGAAGAACTCCATGGCGATGGGAGCCAAGCGGGCCTCGGTGTAGCGCATGGCCGCTGGCTCATCCCCATCTACGGAGCCGAAGTTCCCCTGGCCATCCACAAGGGGATAACGAGTAGAGAAGGGCTGGGCCATGTTGACGAGGGCCTCGTAGACGGCCATGTCGCCGTGGGGATGGTATTTACCCAGCGTCTCCCCTACGATGCGGGCCGATTTCTTATGCGGCTTTCCCGGGGTGAGCCCCAGTTCCCGCATGGTGTATAGGATGCGGCGCTGCACCGGCTTGAGACCGTCCCTGACGTCGGGGATGGCCCGGCCGCGGATCACCGAGATGGCGTAATCGATGTAGGATTGTTCCATCTCGTCTTCGATAAAAGTGACCTCTACCTTCCCCATTTCTTCCTCCGGTGGATATTACGAAAATTGCGTTGAATTCGCAAGAATCTCCTTCCAGGCCCTGTTAAAAACATCCAT
>CAYTCK010000108.1:0-2653 GCA_964436445.1 uncultured Thermotogaceae bacterium
CGGTATAAAGCCCTTCCGGAGGTGAACGATGGAAACAAGGGAGATCCGTCCTGGCATTTTCTGGGTCGGGGTGAACGACCGGACCACAGACCTCTTCGAGGGTATATGGCCCCTGCCCCACGGGATAAGTTACAACGCCTACCTGGTGGTGGGGGAGAAGGTGGCCCTCATCGACGGGGTGAAGGCATCGTTTGCCGAGGAATTCCTGGAGAATATCTCGGCTATTGTTCCCTTGGAGAGGATAGCCTACATCGTGGTCAACCATATGGAGCCGGACCACACCGGGACCCTCCCCCTGATCCGACGCCTGGCCCCGCGGGCATCGATCCTCGCCACCGTACGCGCTCTACCCATGCTGGAACGCTTCTACGGGATCTCCGACGGGACGCGGGAGGTCTCCGACGGCGAGACACTGGACCTCGGAGGCAAGACACTGAGGTTCTTTCACATCCCCTTCGTCCACTGGCCCGAGACCATGGTCACCTACGAGGAGACGGAGGGGGTCCTCTTCAGCTGTGATGCCTTCGGGGGATTCCGGGCCCTGGATGGGGGCCTGTTCGATGAGGAGGTGGATCTCTCGGAGTACGAGGACGAGGCCCTGCGATACTTCGCCAATATCGTGGGGATGTACACACACAACGTCCTCAAGGCGATCGAGAAGCTCCAGGGTCTGGAGATAAGGACGATCGCCCCTTCCCACGGCCTCATCTGGCGGAGGGATCCCGGGCGGATCGTGGACCTCTACCGGCGATGGTCGCGTATGGAGGGCGAAAAGGGGGTGACGGTGGTCTTCGGTTCGATGTACGGCTTCACCCTGAGGATGGCCGAGGCAGTGGCCCGGGGAGTGGCCTCCGTTGGGGTACCGGTGCGTCTGGTGGATGCCGCGAGGGTCCATCCCAGCTATGTGCTCCTCGAGGTCTGGAAACGGCGCGGTCTCATCGTGGGTGCCCCCACCTACGACGCCGGCATCTTCCCTCCGGTGGAGCTCGCCCTGCGCCTCCTGGAGCGCAAGCGCCTCCGCAACCGGGTTGTGGGCCTTTTCGGCTCCTTCGGATGGGGCGGTGGGGCCCTGAAGGCCATGGAGGAGTTGGCGAAAAGGAACGGTTGGGAGTTGGTGAGGACCCTCCCCTTCCGGGGGTCTCCCAGCGCGGAGGAGCTTCGGGACGGGGAGGAGCTGGGACGGGAGGTAGCGGAGCGCGTTGTCAGGGGCGCCTGAAGAGGCATAATAATCGCAAGGAGGTTTGGGTGGAGTGGAAGAAACTTGTGGAGCGGGAGTATTTCGAGACGGACCAGGAGTTCGTGGAGAACGTCCTTCCCCTTGGATCGGTGGATATCTCCTCCTTCGGCCTGATCGCCGATGCCACCCGTTACGTCCTAGTGGAGGAGGGAGGAGAGGTGCACATCCGCCCGGAGATCGCCTCCCTCCGCCAGATCGTTGATTCCCTTTCCCGAGGCGGGACCGCCGTGTCCGCCGCGGATGCGGAGGCGGCGGTGCGGCGGTTCGCGGAGCTGTGGGAGGAACGGATAAAAGCGAGGGGCAAGTGGGAGACCCTGATTGCCTTCGCTCGGGAACGCGGGGAGGTCGAAGAGGCCAGCCCCAGCAAGGAAAGGAGGCGCTGGGGTTGGCCCTTCCATCGCTAAAGGGGAAAGATGCCGCGGATAGAGCTGCGAGGGCTGGTGAAGCGGTTCGGCCGGACGGTGGCTGTCGCTGACCTCTCGGCGGTCATCGAGGACCGGGAGTTCTTCGTGGTGGTCGGTCCCACGGCCTGCGGGAAGACGACGCTTTTAAAGCTCATCGCCGGCCTCCTGAAGCCGGATGCCGGGGAGGTCCTCTTCGATGGGGTATGCATGAACGACGTCCCGCCCCGGGAAAGGCGGGTGCGGATGGTCTTTCAGGGCCAAGATTACGCCCTCTTCCCGCACCTCGTGGTCTACGATGAGCGGCGTCTCTCCAACCTCTCCTTCCCCCTGCGGATCCGCAAGGGGTCCTTGGGAGGGATACAGGAGCGCGTACGGAGGGTTGCCGAACGCCTGCGGATCGGGCGGGATCTCTTCCCCAGGAAGCCGGTGGAGCTCTCCGAGGGGCAGAAACAAAGGGTGGCCCTGGGGAAGGCGGTCGTCCTCCCTCCCCAGGTCCTCCTCCTGGACGAACCCCTCTCCCACCTGGACCCCCATGCCCGTGCCCAGGCCCGGGATGAGATCCGCCGCCTCCACGAAGAACTCGGGACCACAACGGTCCATGTGACTCACGATCTGACCGAGGCTTTCCTGCTCGCTGACCGGATGGCCGTGATGCGGGAAGGGAGGTTCGAGCAGGTAGGGACCCCTCGGGAGATCCGGGACCACCCCGCCAACACCTTCGTCTCCGAGTTCGTCGAGGCCTACCGCCGTTCCCTCCGGGATGCCTTCGGCCCCTAGCCACCCAGGTCCTTCTCCGCTAGCACCACGCCATCCTCGGGATAGGTCTTTATCTTGAACCCCCTGTCTCTGAAGATGGCGATCATCCGGAAGTTGTCCGGCGTGGTCTCGGCCCTCACTTTCTTGATCCCCCACTTCTGGGCGATCTCCAAACAATAATCGGTCAAAGCCCCTCCGAGACCCCGGTTCTGCCACGGATCGGCCACGAAGACGGCGTACTCCACGGTATCGAGAT
>CAYTCK010000109.1:0-2649 GCA_964436445.1 uncultured Thermotogaceae bacterium
CCCCGGGCGAGGTCCTCCTTCACGTCCCTGACGATGTTCACCAACTGCATCCCGATCCCGAACCGCTCCCCTGGGGCATCGGCCTCCGGTGGGGCTCCCAGGACCCGGAGCACCGCCAGTCCCACCGCCGCCGCTACATGCCAACAGTACTCCTCCAGGTCACTGAAGGTGGCGTAGCGGGTCCGCTCGAGATCCATCTCCACCCCCCGCAACACCGCCTCCAGCAGCTCCTTGGGGATGGAAAAACGCCATCTAGCCCAATCCAAGGCCACGAAGATCGGGTCGTTCCCCGGAGCGGAGATACCTTTCCTCAGGCGGGCCAAGGCCTTCTTCTTCTCCCTCAGGGTTCCGGGGCCATCGGCGATGTCATCGGCCCGGCGAAAGAAAGCGTAAAGGGCGTAGATCCCCAGACGCTGCTCCCGGGGCAGAGTGAGGAAGGCGATGTAGAAGTTCTTCGCCTCCCTTCGGGTGATCCGGGCTGCTTCACGCAGGGCGGATACGGGGCGCATGGCGCAGGATGGTCCGGAGGAAAAGGAGGAACTTCTCGGCCCGGCTCAGAGTCGGACGGTGGTGCAGGGTGTCGTAATCCAACGCCTCTATCTTCCTTAGGATGGCCAGACCTCCGTAGGAAAAAAGCCGCACCTCCACCCGCAGGAACCCACGAAGCCTGTCGGGCAGGGCAAGACCCTCGGCGAAGAAGGAGCGAGCCCTCTCCACTTCAAAGGCCATGAGCTCCCGGAAAGCAGCGTTCACCGTTCGGGAAAGGAGCTCGACTTCGGAATAACCGAACCGCTCCATGTCCTCCAGGGGAAGGTAGATCCTGCCCCGATCCAGGTCCCGGGAGATATCCTGCCAAAAATTGGTGAGCTGAAGGGCCGTGCATGTTTTGTCCGAAAGCCGAAAGAGCTCCTCGTCCCGGTATCCGAAGAGCATGAGGTAAAGCCTCCCCACGGGGTTGGCGGAGTGATCGCAGTAACGAAGGAGCTCGGCGAAGGTGCGGTACCTCCTTATCCGCTGGTCCATGCGGTTCGCCTCGATGACCTTGCGGAGGAGTTCGAGGGGGAGATCGAAGGAGCGGATCGTCTCGGAGAGGGCCACCATCACCGGATGCCTCGCCTCTCCCCGGTAGGCTGCCTCCAGCTCCGCCTCCCAGCTATCGAGTAGGGACAGCCTGTCCCCCGGGGCCTCGTCCCCGAGATCGTCGGTGGTACGGAGGAAGGCGTACAGGGCGAAGATATGCTTCCGCAACCCCCGGGGAACCAGGAGGGAGGCTAAGGAGAAGTTCTCGTAGTGCCGCCGGGCGAGCTCGGCTGCGAAATGGAAGGCCTCCGCCCGCGAGGGAGGGCGGGCCGGCGGCGAGAGCACCAATTCCACGTGTCTCATGCCCAGCCGTTCACCTGCACCAATACCTCCCGCTCCCGGGGGCGATCCAGCTCCACCAAGAAGACCCGCTGCCACCGTCCCAGGGCGAGCTTCCCCCCGGTCACGGGGATGGATTCGGAACTACCCAGGACCAGGTGCTGGATGTGGGCATGGGCGTTGGGGCATTCGTCCTCGGTCATGTTCTCGGTGCGGATATCGAAATCGTTGTGGCGGTAATAGAGGTCCTTCGGCGCAAGGCGCTTCAGGAACTCCACCATATCCGAGAGCAACAAAGGCTCGTTCTCATTGATGCGGATGGAAGCCGTGGTGTGACGGGTGAAGACCACCACGAACCCTTCCCGTAACCCACTCCTCTCCACCGCACGCTGTACCTCATCGGTGATATCGATGAACTGCGGCGCCCGCTCCGTGCGCAGGCTGAAGGAGTAAGTCCGGGACAGGGGCCGCAGTGCCACCTCACTCTCCCTCATCGCAGTCACCTCCCAACTCCCGCAGGTGGGAGACCACTTCTTGCACCAACTCGTCCGGGGTGGAGGCCCCGGCGGTCACCCCCACCCGAGAGACGCCAACGATCCAGCTGGGATCGATTTCGGAGGCGCTCTCGATGAAATGGGTGGGGATCCCTGTGGCTCTACATGTCTCCGCCAGCTTCCGGGTGTTGGCGGAATTACGGGAACCCACGACGAAGATAGCATCCACCCTTTTTGCCAATTCCAGGGCCGCCTCGTACCGTCGGGTGGTCTCGGGACAGGTGGTATCCACCACCCGTAGGTCCTGGATCCGTGGATGAAGCCTGTGGATTACCTGTTGGACGAATTCCCAGAACGATTCCCTCCCCTTTGTGGTCTGGGATACGATCCCCAGCTTGCGGTTCCGCAGGGGGGGCAGATCCCCGGGGCTAAGGGTGGCATGCCCCTTACCCTCGGTCCAAGAGAGGATCCCCCGCACCTCGGGATGGGAACTCTCACCGTAGATGAGGACGGTATAGCCAGACTGGGCCAGGTCGTGGGCCGCCTCCTGTGCCCGTTTCACAATGGGGCATGTCGTGTCCACCAGTTTCAGGCCCCGCCGCTCGATCTCGGCGTAGACCTCACGGCCAGCACCGTGGGCGGTGATGGCCACCGCGGGCTCGGTCACCTCTTCAAGGCTCCCCACCACCCGGGCCCCCATCCGGGCCAGACGTTCCACCACCCACGCGTTGTGGACGATGGCTCCGAGGGTGGCGATACGTTCCTCCCGGGCGAGGTGTTCCTCGATCATCTCCAC
>CAYTCK010000110.1:0-2565 GCA_964436445.1 uncultured Thermotogaceae bacterium
CTCCCAAGAAGCTGATCGTCACCGACGGGGTGTTCTCCATGGACGGGGACCTGGCACCGCTTCCAGAGATCGTGGAAGTTGCGGAGCGGTACGATGCGCTTGTGATGGTGGATGATGCCCACGGAGAGGGGGTCCTCGGGGACCACGGCCGGGGAATTGTGGATCATTTCGGCCTTCATGGCCGCGTGGACATCGAGGTGGGGACGCTTTCCAAGGCGTTCGGGGTCATGGGTGGGTACGTGGCAGGGAAAAAGGAGATCGTGGAGTACCTGAGGCAGCGGGGGCGCCCGTTCCTCTTCTCTTCGGCCGTGACCCCGGCGGACGTGGCCGCTTGTATCGCCGCGGTGGATATCCTCATGGAGACCGACGAGCCGGTGAGGAAACTCTGGGACAACGCCCGCTACTTCAAGGAGGAAATGGGGAAACTCGGGTTCGATACGGGAGAGTCCCAAACCCCCATCACCCCGGTGATGCTGGGGGAGGCCAAGACCGCATGGGAGTTCTCCAAGCGTCTCTTCGACGAGGGTATCTTCGCCCAGGCCATCACCTATCCCACCGTGCCCAAGGGGAAGGCTCGGATCCGGGTGATGATCTCGGCGATCCACACCAAGGAAGATCTCGATTTCGCTCTGGAGAAGTTCGCCAAGGTGGGGAGGGAGCTTGGGGTCATCTGAGGCTCTTCAGTTGACGGGGGCGTCCCCCCTAGGCTACTTTTGAGTGTGCGGTGGCTTTGGAGCGTGGTAGGGGTGGTGTTGGTGGGGGCAGCCGTTGGCCTCTATTTCCTCTATGCCCCCTCGGATATCGATAAGGCTCTGGAACGTGGTGAGTGGGTGAGCATCCTGGTGGTGGGTGTGGACGACGGCCACGAGGGTGCCCCTCAGGCGGATGCCATCCACGTTGTGGGTGTAGGTCCAGAATCGTTCTGTGTTTTCTCCTTCCCACGGGACACGCTTGTCCGGCGTGATGGCAAATGGGTCCCCCTTTACGCCCTCTATACCCCAGATCTTTCGGCGCTGCGGGAGGCAATGAGCGAGCTCTTGGAGAAGGATGTCACCTATCAGATATCCCTGGGCTATAGCGGTTTTGTGGAGTTGGTGAACCGAGTAGGGGGAGTGGACCTCGATGTGGACCACCATTTGGTGTACGTGGATCAATCCCAGGGCCTGGTCATCGATATCCCCGAAGGGCATCAACACCTGGATGGGGAAACCGCCCTCAAATTCGTGCGTTACCGCGAGGATGCAGATGAATATGGTCGTATCGCCCGACAACGACAGTTCCTCCTGGCCTTGGGAGAGAAACTCCGTCGTACCGGGCTCCGGGGGATGAAGGCCTTGGTCCAGTTCGCTCTCTCCCGCGTGGAGACGAACTTGAGCCTATGGGATATCCTTTCCCTTTGGCGTCGTTTCCGGGACAGACCCGATCAGGGCGGCTTCATCTCTGTCCCAGGGTACCCTAGCGAAGGGGGGCTCAAGGTGGACTTGGTCAAACTGCGGAAGCGAATGGCGGCTTGTGAAGAGGGAAAGGCCTTTTACACACGGGATGAAGTGAAATTGGTGGTGTTGAACGGAGTTGGGGTGCGTTTCTTGGCCCATCGTGCCAAGGTCTGGTTGGAGGACCGGGGCTTCCAGGTGCTCCGCATCGGGGACGCGCCGAGCTTCGCCTACACGAAGACCACGATCGTTGATTTGAAAGGGGATCCGAAGAAGGTGGCCTTGGTGAGGGATGCTCTCTCCGTGGCTGGCCCCCTGGAGGTGGCCGGCGAGGGGGAGGTGGAGATCAAGGAGTTCGGGAGTTTGCCCACTGGGGCCGACGTCCTCGTGATTTTGGGCAAGGGGATCTCCTTTGGTGGTTGAGGACCTCATCCGCCGGGCAGCGGAGATCATCGAGGAAAAGAAAGGGGCGGAGATTACTCTGATCGACCTCAGCGACACCACGATTCCCACAAGCTACTTCCTCATTGCCAGCGGGGAGAATCCGAAGCACGTCCAAGCGCTGGCCGAGGAGCTTTTGGACCGCATGCCCATTGCCCCTGAACACGATGAGGGCCTACAGGAAGGCCGCTGGGTGCTCTTGGATTACGGCGACTTCGTCGTGCATCTTTTCGACCGGGAGACGAGGATTTTCTACGACTTGGAGGGGCTTTGGGCCGACAAGATCGTGGATCAACCGTGGCACCTCCCTGAAGACCGACAGAAGGCCTAAAACCCCATCTTGGGGGCTTAACCGGGCTTGCGAGGAGTGAGCAAATGAGGAAAGCGACCAGCGGATAGGGTATCTCCAGCGTGGGTACCTACTCCCCGGCGATCCACGTGGGGGATTTTCTTTTTATCTCAGGCCAGACACCTGTGGACGCCTCAGGTAAGCTCCGTCCCTCGGGGGATCGAGGAACAAACTTGGCGAGCCGTGGAGAACCTGGGGCGCGTTCTGGCTGTCGCCGGAGCGGTCCTGTTAAAAAACGGGGTTCTCCTTTTGGGCAAACTAGTGGTGGTGAACGAAGATGAAAGGAGAACCCCGTTTGAGTTTCCGGAAGCTAGGGCACCTCCTCAAGGTACGAGGCCTCAT
>CAYTCK010000111.1:0-2553 GCA_964436445.1 uncultured Thermotogaceae bacterium
CCACTCCTTGTCCGTAAGGTCGCTCGGATACCTCTCGGTGCTCATACCCCATCTTCCCCTTCGCTTCAGCTTTCAGACAGTCTTTAGCCGTCCTTCGAACAGGGATAAGAAGCCCTCAGGCCCCGAAGGGCTGGAAGCCCTCACGTAGGAAATCCTCATCGAAGGCAAAGAACTCCTTCACCCCTTCTTTCCGGTTCTATCCGCCAAGGCGTGGATCGCTACGTGTCGAGGAAGATCATCCGAGAGCCTTGGAGAGGGCCTCATCGTGGCGCTCGGACACTCAAGCCCCCTGAGTCCGGCAGTTCGTAATGCAAATTGCCAGCTAGGGCAAAGGCGCCTCGTGGCGTATGAGTCGCTCCCGTACAGATCCCGGATGGCCTTGGAGCGATTGGGATATCCCGAGCTTCCTTATCAGTCGTCGAGCTGGGCGAACAAAGACCCCGAAGAGAACTGTCCTTTCACGCCTCACCCTCTCCATAGCTTACCTCCTCGGGTGGGAATACTTCCAGACAGATTCCCTACATACCGATCGCACCTCCCGATGGCCGCCTCAAGTATTTGCCTTTTCGACGCGTTCGTGGATCACCCTGAGGACCTCGTCCGGATTGCGGGTGGCGAAGACGAGCTCGTGTACCATCCCGCCGCGGAGCGTAACCACCACTCGTTTGGCCCTGGCCCCGGGGATGTAAGCCAAGACCCACCGCCCCCTCAAACGGACAAGCCGCAGTCCCACTCCCCAATAGGATAGAGCCGAGCGCTCATCCTCTTTGGCCTCTATCACTCGCTCCCATGGGATCTTGCTCCTGAAGGCCCCAAACCTGACGACGAGGTGTTCCTCGTTCAATTCGATAACCAGCCGCGTTAAGCCCTTAACGAGCCAGAAGACCCCGATGAAAACTGCCGCCATTACCGCCCAAAACCAGGTCGGCGCCGGATTTTTTCCCACCGGCCCAACGAACAGTTGGTAGAGAAATACGGCGAGAGATCCCAGAGCAAAAAGGCCCAAAGGCCATACCACGACCATGACGGCGGGATCCCTTATCTCCTCGCGATAAAGAGCCATGGTCACCTCTCCCTGATGAAGTCGGGAGTCCTCAACTCGGTAGGAGAAATCCCACGCCTCGGTTCCCTCCCCAGGATGAAGCCACGATCGTTCCTAAGAGGGAGGAAATCCACCTCCTCGAAGAACATCCACACGAACGCCCCGACCTCCGCCAGGCCCCACATGTAGGTCTCCATCTCCACGAGCTCTTCCGGCTTTCTGAGATCGGTGTAGATCCGCCTGACCGTGCCCCTGTGGAAGTCGTAGCCAGCATGGAAGCTCACGGTGTACTTACCCTCCGCGGTCTCGGCCAGTGCCCATTTGTAGCCGATCATGAGGAAGATCCTGTACCTGCGGTCGGATTCCTCCACGGCGAAGATCCCCTCGTCCTCAAGGGCTTCCCCCACCGACGCCAGGAGCCTGGCGAACTCCCAGGGGTCGAAATGGGGCGTGGAGAGGCCGTACATGAGGACCAAGTCGTATTTCTCCTTCAGCTTATGCACTTCGCGGGCGTCCAGGACCTCGGTTTTCACCCCCCGTCCGAGAATCCCGGTGCCCCACCTGCACGCCCTCTCCAGTGCCTCTGCTCTCAGGTCGGTGATGGTCAAATCCACTTCCACACCCTGCTGGGCGAGGACCTTCGCCAGGGCCACGCCCCCGAACCCGGCTCCCCCACAGATCTCGAGGACTTTCAAGCGCTCCCTGTCCCGGATCCAAGGATGTTGGGCGAGCTTTTCCATGGTGCCAATCGAGGCCTCGAAGTAGCGTTTTCCACCTTCGCTTTCGGGATCGTCGTACCAGGGAAAGATCGAATAAAAGCGGCTGAGCCTCTCCTCGAAACACCCTTCTGCCATCTCTCGCCCCCTTCTTTCCCAACATTAAGTGCGGCCTCGGGCTTTGCCCGAAGCGCTCCAACACTGGGAAGGAGTTCGTCCATGTTTTAGTTGTACTTCGAAAGCCCGTCTCCAGGCCTACGCCCCAGAGTCCAAGGACTTCCACATCCTGCGGCTTATCGTCTTATAGCCGAGTTTCTCATAAAAAGCGATCGTCCCCTTGTTGAACTCCCAGACGACGAGCTCGACCTGGCTTGCTCCCTTGTCCAAGGCCCAACGCTCGGCCCGCTCCAAGAGCGCCCGCCCTACTCCATGGCGACGGAATCCCTCCTTTACCACCAGGTCATTGACTACAGCGTACCGTCGGGGTACTAGGATAGGGATGTCCGGCGTCTCTCGAACGCGGACATGGACGAGACCGATGATCTGTCCCTCGTGTTCCGCGACGAACAGGGCGGCGTTCTCAGCGGCGAGGACCTCGAGAATGAACTCTCTCGGCCGCGCGGGGCCGGCCGCCTCCCGGAAGATATGAGGCAGGGCCTCTCGATGCATGGCGTCCGCCTCGGCGAAGATCGCGCACAACGCCTCATAATCCCTCTGGGTGGCCTCTCGGATAAAAAATTTCATGGCTTCACCAATTTATTCGCTGCTGGCCGCGGGAGGAAGCGGGCTGTGTGT
>CAYTCK010000112.1:0-2548 GCA_964436445.1 uncultured Thermotogaceae bacterium
TTGGGGAGGACCAGGTGCCGCACGATGAGGCCCCGGACCGCGACCCCGCCCTCCACCACCAGATCCCCCACCTGGCGATGCATCTCCTTAATGGCCTCGCAGGCTACCTCGAAGTAGCGGGGAGCGGCAGAGTACTTCTGCGCTATCGCGGAATCGCCGTATTTGAAGTCCGGCATGTAGATATCCACCACCCCCTCCAGGACCCGCAGGACCTCCACCGACTCGTACCCGCCGCAGTTCCAAACCAGGGGCAACCGTAGCCCGTGGTCCCGGGCGATGACGAGGGCCTCCACGATGGCATGGGCCTGGTGGGTGGGTGTTACGAGGTTTATGTTGTGACAGCCAATGAGCTGGAGCTCGAGCATCGACCGGGCGAGCTCCTCCGCCGGGACCTCTCGTCCCTCGTAGAGCTGGGAGATCTCGAAGTTCTGGCAGAAGACGCAGCGGAGGTTGCAGCCGGTGAAGAAGATCGTCCCTGAGCCCCCGTGTCCAACGAGCTCCCTCTCCTCGCCGAAGTGGGGCCCCCAACTCGACACCCACGGTAGGATCCCGGCCCTGCAGATCCCCCGCTCACCTTCAGCCCGCCGCGCATTACATCCTCGGGGGCACAGCCGACACGGCGAGGCAAGCTCCCGGAGGCGGGAGGCCTTTTCGCGTAGTTCCGCCGCGGAAAGTTCCAGGTACAGCGGCCCCATCCCCAGGGGCGATCAGCGCACCAGCTCCCGGGCCCGCTGGGTGGCGGCCATCACCGCCTTGATGAGATCCACCCTGATCCCCCCCTCCTCCAGGGCCATGATCCCGTCCACAGTAACCCCGGCCGGGGTGGTGACCATGTCCTTGAGCAGGGCCGGGTGTTCACCAGTGCGCAGGACCATGGCCGCGCTCCCCAGGAGCGTTTGGGCTGCGAGTTCCGTGGCCAGCCTGCGGGGGAGGCCCATCTTCACCCCGCCCTCGGCCAGGGCCTCGATGATGATGTAGGCGTAGGCCGGGCCGGCCCCGGAGAGGGCGGTGACGGGGTCCATGAGCTCCTCGTCCTCCACCACCGCCACCCGACCCACGGCCCCAAAGATCTCCCGCGCCAGGGCCAGATGCTCCTCGGTGGCGAACCGGCCGGCGCAGAGCACCGTCATTCCCTCCCGCACGAGACAGGGCATGTTGGGCATGGCCCGCACTACGGGGATCCCCTTGCCTAAAGCGTCCTCGATGGCACGGGTAGTGATGGCAGCGGCGACGCTCACGAGGAGCTGCTCAGGACTGATGACGTCCCGTATCTCCCCAAGGACCTTGGGAACGGTCTTAGGCTTGGTGGCCAGGATCACGACATCCTTGCCCCGGACCAAGTTCCGGTTGTCCAAGGTCATCTCGATCCCTAGCCGTTTCGCTGCTTCTTCGGCCGTCTCCCGGTGGGCCGTGCTCCCGGCGATGGCCTCCGGGGGGAGGAGTCGGGATTTGATGAGCCCCGAGATCAGGGCCGCTCCCACCGTCCCTACGCCGATCACCGCCACCTTCTTCCCCTCAAGCAACCTTCCCCCTTTCCCTATAGAGCTTGCGCATCCAATCCCAGGCGGTCCGCACGATATCCTTTAGATCTGTGAAGCGAGGCTTCCAGCCGAGCTCCGCCATGGCCCGGGACGGATCCGCCACCAGGGCCGGCGGATCCCCCGGGCGCCGTGGCGCCGGGACCGCCTTTATCTCCCGACCCGTGACCTCCTGGCAGATCTCCACCACCTGGCGTACCGAGTGGCCCACTCCGGTCCCCAGGTTGTAGGCTGTGTTCCCCTTGCCCTCCTCCAGCGCTCGCAGGGCGAGGACGTGGGCCTCGGCAAGGTCCACGACGTGGATGAAATCGCGGATGCAGGTGCCATCCGGGGTATCGTAGTCGGTGCCGAAGATCTCCAGGTGGTCCCGCAGGCCCAGGGCCACCTCCAAGACGATCGGGATAAGGTGGCTCTCGGGCTCGTGCCATTCCCCGATCTCTCCTTCGGGGTCCGAGCCGGCGGCGTTGAAATACCGCAGGGAGATATAACGCATGCCATATGCTCGGGCGTAATCGCCGAGTATCTCCTCGAAGATCCACTTAGTGCGTCCATAAGGGCTCTTTGGGGCCTTGGGATGGTCCTCGCGAATGGGAAGTTCCTGAGGATCGCCGTAGACAGCTGCACTGGATGAGAAGACGATGTTCCGGACCGCATGGTCACGCATGGCCCGAAGCAGATTCAAGCCGCCCACCACGTTCACCGCGTAATATGGTTCCGGATCCTCCACCGACTCACCCACTTTGGTGAGGGCCGCGAAATGGATCACCCCCCGGATGGGATAACGACTGAAGACTTCCTCTACCGCCGTCTGGTCCCGCAGGTCGCCCTGGACGAAATGTGGCGTGAGGATGAACTCCCGGTGACCGCTGGAGAGATCATCAAAGATCACCACCTCATAGCCGGCCCGAAGGAGGAGCTTGACTGTGTGGGACCCGATGTAACCCGCACCACCGGTGACGAGTATCATCTACCACCTCCGCTCGCTACAGGGATGGGCCGATTATGGCCCC
>CAYTCK010000113.1:0-2544 GCA_964436445.1 uncultured Thermotogaceae bacterium
GCCAAATAGGGAGGCGCTTGAGGGTGGCCCGCCCGATGCCTCCGGGTAGGCCGCGAAGATGAATGGCCCCCCGCGGACAGAATCCGGCCTATGTCCCTCTCCCCGGCTATAATCCTCTCTTTGAGGAGGTGAAAGCATGCTCCTTTGGGGATTGTTCGACCCGAGGGCATTCTTCCTGTTGCTCATCGGGTTGGCCTTCGCCATATACGCCCAATACCGGGTGCAGAGCGCCTATGGGAAATACGCCCGGGTTCGGACTCGCTACGGGATCACCGCCGCCGAGGCGGCAGAGGAGCTGCTCGCGCGGGCCGGTGTCTCCGGGGTGAGGATCGAACAGGCCCGGGGATTCCTGGGGGATCACTACGATCCCCGCACTCGGACCCTACGCCTTTCCCGACCCGCCTCCGCCGCTGTGGCGGATGTGGGAGTGGCGGCCCACGAGGCCGGCCACGCCATCCAGCATGCCCGCGGCTACCTCCCCCTCGCCCTGCGCTCGGCGGTGGTGCCGGTGGCGAGCCTGGGTTCGCAGCTCGCTTTCCCAATCTTCTTCCTCGGCCTCATCTTCCACGCGCCCGTGCTCCTTAACATCGGTATTTACCTTTTTGCCGCCGTGGTGGCCTTCACAGTGATCACCCTGCCGGTGGAGATCGATGCCTCACGGCGGGCGGTACAGGCTCTGGCCCGAACCGGTATCCTGGATCGGGAGGAGTTGGGGGCAGTGAAGGAGGTCCTCACTGCGGCGGCACTGACCTATGTCGCCGCCGCTGCCATGGCCGCGCTGCAGCTCCTCTCCATGCTGCTCGTGGCCAACCGCCGCCGGTGAAGCTCTCGCCTTCGCTTCTTTCGGCGGACTTCGGCCGCCTGGCGGAGGAGATCCGGGCGGTGGAGCCAGTCTCGGCCTATATCCACTTCGACGTCATGGACGGACATTTCGTCCCGAACCTCACCTTCGGCCCCCCGGTGGTGAACGCCCTGCGCCGCTATACCTCGCTTCCCTTCGACATCCACCTCATGATCGAGCACCCTGCAGCCTATGCGCCCAGGTTCGAGGTGGGACCTGAGGATGTGATCACCTTTCATGTAGAGGCAGCGGATCCCCCGGGCCGGGTGATCCGGGTGATCCGGGGAATGGGCTGCCGAGTGGGGATCTCCTTGCGGCCGAGCACCTCCCTGGAGCGGATTGTTCCGTATCTGGAGCGTATAGATTGGGTGTTGGTGATGTCGGTAGAGCCCGGGTTCGGGGGACAGAAATTCATGCCCTCCGCTCTCCCTCGGATCCGCAAGCTCCGGGAGCTCATCGGCGAGCGTCCGGTGATCATCGCCGTCGACGGGGGGATAAAGCCAGATAACGTGCGAGCGGTGGTGGAGGCTGGGGCCGAGGTCGTCGTGGCCGGCTCCGCCATCTTCGGGAAGGACGATCCGCGCGCCGCGGCGGAGGAGCTCCTGCGGGCCGCCCATGGGTAAAGAGCACGAGCGCTTCATGAAGAGGGCCCTGGAGCTCGCCCGGCAGGGGGAGGGGTACACCCGGCCGAATCCCCTGGTGGGGGCAGTGGTGGTCAAGGGGGGAAAGATCGTGGCTGAGGGGTACCACGCCCGCTACGGTGCCCCCCACGCCGAGGCGGTGGCCCTGGAGCGCGCGGGAGACGCCGCGCGGGGCGCCGACCTCTACGTGAACTTGGAACCGTGCGTGGACTTCCTCGGGAAGAAAACGCCCCCCTGCACGGAGAGGATCATCGCCGCCGGGGTACGGCGCGTCTTCATCGCCGTTCGGGACCCAAACCCCTCGGTGAGAGGGAAGGGCATAGAGAAACTGCGGGCAGCGGGGATCGAGGTGATCGAGGGGGTACTGGCGGACGAGGCCATGGAGCTCAACGAGATCTATTTCCACTGGATCAAGGAGAGGAAGCCCTTCGTCTCGCTGAAGCTCGCCATGTCCCTGGACGGGAAGATCGCCACAAGAACCGGCGATTCCCGCTGGATCACGGGGCCCGAAGCCAGAAGGAGAGTGCACGAGCTCAGGCGCCGTCACGCCGCGGTCCTGGTGGGTGTCAACACCGTGATCGCCGACGACCCCGAGCTCACGGTGCGGGAGGTCCCGGGGCCGAACCCCCTCCGGATCGTCCTCGACTCCCGGGGCAGGATCCCCCCTTCTGCCAGGGTCCTGAACGGGGCCGTGAGGACCCTTGTGGCCACCACGGAGGCGATGTCCCCGGAGCGGGAACGGGTGCTTCGGGCGAGAGGGGCCGAGGTGGCGAGGTTTCCAGCCCGGGACGGCCGTGTGGACCTCGAGGCCCTGCTTGGCTGGATGGGGGAGAGGGGAATCGACTCGGTGCTCGTCGAGGGCGGTGGGGAGGTGGCCTGGTCGTTCCTCTCCCGGGGTTTGGTGCACAAGCTTTACCTCTTCTACGGACCGGTGGTGATCGGGGGACGGGACGCCGTCCCCGCCGTGGGCGGTGAGGGTTTCCCAAATCTGGGAGGAGCCATGCGCGTCGAGATCCGAGGGGTGGAACGCCTGGGACCGGATCTCCTTGTGACCGCCTACCC
>CAYTCK010000114.1:0-2528 GCA_964436445.1 uncultured Thermotogaceae bacterium
TGCGGCTGAAGGTGGCCGAAGCCTATCAGCAGGACGTGGGCCGGGGGATCGCCCGGATCTCCCGGACACATATGAACCAACTCGGGGTCTCCCCCGGCGAACCCATCGCCATCAAGGGGGGCCGCCTCACCGGGGCCATCGCCGCCCCGGCCTACCGCCAGGACGAGGGCGTGGACATCATCCGCATCGACGGCCTCGTGCGTTCCAACGCCGGGGTGAGCATCGGGGACTACGTCGAGGTGCAGCGGGCCAAGTGGAGGGACGCCTCCAAGGTGGTCTTGGCGCCAGCCCGGAAGGGCCTCCGGCTCATCGCCTCCCCGGAAAACCTGCGGGCGGTGTTGGCCGGAAGGGTGGTCCACACTGGGGATGTGATCTCCACCACCTCCATGCGCCCCCCGGAGACCCCCCTCGGGGGGGATCTCTTGGTGGATCGGGTCTTCCGGGATTTCTTCGAGTTCGCATCCTTCGGCCTGGGGGAGATCCGGCTGAAGGTCGTCTCCACCACCCCAGCAGGGATCGTGCGTATCACCCCGGACACGGAGATCGAGCTTCTGCCCGAATACGTGGAGGTGGCCGAGCGGGGCCGTGAGGTCCCCGAGGTCACCTACGAGGACATCGGCGGGATGAAGGACATCATCCCCAAGATCCGGGAGATGGTGGAGCTGCCGCTGAAGAAGCCGGAGCTCTTCGACCGGTTGGGGATCGAACCGCCGAAGGGGGTCCTGCTTTACGGGCCTCCGGGGACGGGGAAAACCCTCCTCGCCAAGGCCGTGGCCCACGAGACCGAGGCCCATTTCATCGCCATCAACGGGCCCGAGATCATGTCCCGCTACTACGGCGAGTCCGAGGAGAGGCTCAGGCAGATCTTCGAGGAGGCCGAGAAAAACGCCCCTTCCATCATCTTCATCGACGAGCTCGATTCCATCGCCCCTAAGCGTTCCGAAGTGACGGGCGAGGTAGAGCGGCGGGTGGTGGCCCAGCTCCTCACCCTGATGGACGGGCTGAAAGAACGGCGGAACGTGATCGTGATCGGGGCCACCAACCGGGTCGACGCCATCGACCCCGCGCTCCGGCGCCCCGGAAGATTCGACCGGGAGATCGAGATCCGGCCCCCGGACAGGGAGGGCCGCAAAGAGATCCTCATGATCCACACCCGGGGGATGCCGCTCGCTCCGGATGTGAACCTGGACGAGTACGCCGAGCTCACCCACGGGTTCGTGGGGAGCGACCTCGCCGCGTTGTGCCGGGAGGCGGCCATGAACGCGCTGCGCCGGGTCCTCCCCAAGATCGACCTCGATCAGGAGACGATCCCCAAGGAGGTACTGGACGAGCTCATCGTGAAACGCGAGGACTTCGACAAGGCCCTGAAGGAGGTGCGGCCGTCGGCGATGCGGGAGGTCCTCATCGAGGTCCCCCGGGTGCGCTGGGAGGATATCGGCGGCCTGGAGGGAGTGAAGCAGCTCCTGCGGGAGGCGGTAGAGCTCCCCCTGAAGAACCCCGATGCCTTCCGACGGCTGGGGATCACTCCCCCCAAGGGGATCCTCCTTTATGGCCCCCCGGGCACGGGGAAGACCATGTTGGCCAAGGCCGTGGCCACCGAGTCCCAGGCCAACTTCATCGCCGCCAAGGGATCGGATCTCCTCTCCAAGTGGTACGGGGAGTCGGAGCAGCGGATCGCGGAGGTCTTCCGCAAGGCGCGGCAGGTGGCCCCGGCGGTGATCTTCCTCGATGAGCTCGACTCGCTGGCCCCCAGGCGGGGATCGGCCATGGGGGAACCTCACGTCACCGAGCGGATCGTGAACCAACTCCTTTCGGAGCTGGATGGGCTGGAGGAGCTCCGGGGGGTGGTGGTCATCGGGGCCACCAACCGTCCCGATATCATCGATCCGGCGTTGCTGCGGCCGGGGCGCTTCGACGAGCTCATCTACGTCCCGGTGCCGGACTACAAGGCACGCCTGGAGATCTTCAAGGTCCATACCCGGGAGATGCCCCTGGCAAAAGATGTGGACCTGGAGCTCCTCGCCCGCCGCACAGAAGGGTATTCCGGTGCCGATATCGCCGAGGTCTGCCGGAAGGCAGGGCGATTGGCCCTCAGGGAGGACATCAACGCCACCGAGGTGAGGATGAAGCACTTCGAGGAGGCCCTGAGGCAGACGCCGCCCTCCGTCAGCCCGGAACTGGATGCCTATTACCGCGGCCTGCAGAAGAAACTCCGCAAGGCCTCACGGCAGGTGGGCTTTGTAGCGGAAGAATCCCGGGAGGAGGCAGCTATCGAGGGTCCCTGAGTGGGCTCCGCTGGGAACAACATAAGCTTCAGGCATGAGCAACTGTGTTGCGGGTCAAGGGGAAGCAGGGCTGTAGCGCCATGGCTGTCCATCTCTAACGATAGTGTTCAGGATCACAAGAAGCTTTCTCATGCAGGCCACCAACGCCGCGACCTCCTTCCCTCTCAACTCGCCCAGCTCCGGCAAACACCCAAGCAGGGTGGCGCTCAGAACCGGTCCTACTCCAGGTACACTCCGAAGCAG
>CAYTCK010000115.1:0-2356 GCA_964436445.1 uncultured Thermotogaceae bacterium
TCTTCCCGCGGAACTGGATGTCGCCGCGCCGCTACGAGATCGGCAAAGAAGAGGAGATTAAACTCGCGCAGAAGTACATCGATTGGAAGTACACCGTGAAGCGCCAGCGGGAGCTCTGTGAGCCCGGGTACCTCATGCACGTGATGCCGGTGGATCGGGGGAACGAGGCCGATCCTGAGCTCTGCGACGACCCAGATCTTTCCTTCATCTACGATCAAGCCGAGAACCGCCTCCACGTACAAAAGGCGATTCTTTCCCTCACCATGGGAGGACGCCTCAAGGTTTAAAGCCTGAAACCGGGGAAAGGGCCTCCCCATCCGGGAGGCCCTTTCCGTTTTTGACCCTCACTTGCGTTGAGCTAGTTGGGAAAGTAGAATGGGGTTTTGGTACCTCATGGCGGGGGTGATGTCTATGGCACGAGCGATTTTCCTGCGACGAAACCTCTCCCCCTTGGGCCCCGCCAATAACGCCCCGCATGGGGCGTGAACCCACCTAATCGAGCCTCTCTTTAGCGTTCCCCTGGTTTCGGTTCCCCGTTGTGGGGGTGGTCATCTCCTGTGAAGAACCCAAGGGGGTAGATGTGTTCCTGAGCGATAAGGAACGTGAGCGGAAGGCGGCGATCCTCAAAGTGGAGAGCGAGGTCATTGAGGCGGCACGGGAGTTCCTGCATAGGGAGGGGTTCGTTGAGCTTCTCCCGGTGATCGTTGCTCCCATCACCGATCCCTTGCACCACAACACCGAAAGGGCGGTGATCCAGGTGTACGGGGGTCATTGGCACCTCACCCGCTCCATGATCTTCCACAAGCAGGCGGCAGTGGCGGTATGCGAGAAGATCTTCTCCTTCTCACCGAACATCCGAGTGGAGCCGCCGGATCGGCGGGGGACCGGCCGGCACCTCTGGGAGTTCGTGCAACTGGACCTCGAGGTCCGGGGCGGCACCAGGGAGGAGCTCATGGACCTCGGGGAGCGGCTCCTCATCCACGTGTTGGAACGGGTGAAGGAGAACTGCTCCCCGGAACTCAAGGCCCTGGGGCGGGAGCTACGGGTGCCCGAGAGGCCCTTCCCGGTCATCACCTATCGTGAGGCCCGGGCTGAAGGGGGGGAGGACTTCGAGACCCTCCTCTCCCGGAAGATGAAGACACCCTTCTGGATCATCGATTTCCCCATCGAGGTCCGGGAGTTCTACGACCGGGAGGATCCCAACCGTCCCGGCATCCTTATGGACATGGATCTCGTCTATCCTGAAGGGTACGGGGAGGCTCTCTCCGGCGGGGAGCGGGAGCACCTGCCAGAGAGGATCCGCAAGCGCATCGAGCTTCAGGGGTTGGATCCGGCTCAGTATCGAAACCTCCTCTATCTGGCCGAGGAGGGGCTCCCTCCCTCGGCGGGGTTTGGCATCGGAATCGAGCGTCTGGTGCGTTATATCTGTGGGCTAGTCCATGTGTCCGAGGCCAGACTCTTCCCACGGGTACCAGGGGAACTCTCGTTGATCTGAAGGCATCGTCTCCCAGTAAGATCGGAGGATGATCGTCGTGGGAATTGCCGGGCCGGCGGGGAGCGGGAAGTCGACGGTGTGTCGGTTGCTTTCCCGCCGGCCCGGTTTCTCTTTCCTGGATTGTGACGATGCTGCCAAAGGTACCTACGTGCCGGGTGGCCCCGCTTACCGGAAGTTGGTCGAGACCTTCGGGGAGGAGATCCTGGCTCAGGACGGTTCCATCGATCGCCGGAAGCTCGCCGAGATAGCCCTTTCCGACCCGAAATCCCGGAAGAGACTTGAGGCGATCGTCCATCCCCTTGTGGTCCAGGCCATACGGGAGTGGATCCGGAGGGAGCAAAAACGGGGCACCAGGGTCCTTCTCGTAGAGGGAGCCCTCCTTTTCCATTCTCCTCACGTGCCCCAGGATCTCTTCGATGTGTGCATTTGGCTCGATGCGCCGGAGGACGTGCGGCGAGCGAGGCTCCTCTCCGCGGGCCTCCCACCGGAGACGGTGGAGCTACGCTTCCGGGCCCAGCGTGACCTCCGGCCACCACCCGGGGTGCGGGTGGTGGATGCCTCCCGGCCCCCCGAGGAAGTGGCGCGGGATATCCTCGCGTTGATCGCCAACGAGAAGGGCTACGGGAGCTGATCCTCTAAGGGGCGGCGGATCACAAAGCCGTCCCTCCCTGGGCGAGGAGATAGTCCACGTCGGAATGGGGGATCTTCCTTCCACGTACGAGCTGGTGGCGTTCGTGGCCCTTCCCGGCGATGAGGACGATGTCGCCTGGGCCAGCCAGCTCGAGGGCCCTCTCGATCGCCCTTTTCCGATCGAGCTCCACCTCGTAAGCGGCTCCAGCCTCCTCGAGGCCTCGTGCCACC
>CAYTCK010000116.1:0-2326 GCA_964436445.1 uncultured Thermotogaceae bacterium
TCCCTCGCAGGATGTAGGAGGCGGTCCCCATGGTGCCCCCCACGAAGATGGGGTGCCCCACCTCCCGGTACTTGGGAGGGTTCTCGGGGCGACCGGGGCCGAAGGCCCGTGTGGATCCCTTGCGGTGTACAAGGAGCTCCTTTTCTTCTCCATTCACCCTGTGGCGCTCGAACTTCACGTTGTTGTGGCCCACATCGTAGAGCATGCGGATATCGGAGAACCTCAGCCCGAAGATCGGCGCCAGGGCCTCCCGCACCAAGTGCGCGATCACCTGTCTGTTGGCGAAGGCACAGTTCACGCCTGCGAAGACCGCTGAGAGGTAACGTTGTCCCTCCGGGGATCTTATGGGAGCACACACCAACTCCCGTTCCCGGATGGGGATCCCGTATTTGCGGGAGGCCTTCTCCAGTTCCACTAGATAGTCCTGGCCGATCTGATGGCCCAGGGCCCGCGATCCACAGTGGATGGCCACGAGGACCTGGTCCACTTCGATCCCGTAGACTGCGGCCGCCGCCTCGTCGTAAATCTCCTCCACGTACTGGACCTCGAGGTAATGGTTCCCCGAGCCCAAGGTCCCTACTTGGCGGAACTGGCGTTGCTTGGCCTTCAAGGAGACGGCATCGGGGTCGGCCCCCTCCATCCGCCCTCCCTCCTCGGTGTACTCCAGGTCCTCGGGGAGTCCGTACCCCCGTTCCAGGGCGAAGTAGGCCCCTTTACGGAGGACCTGATCGATCTCCGAGACGGAGAGCTTGAGCTTCCCCTCGGAGCCGAGTCCCGCCGGGACGTGTTGGAAGAGGGCGTCGGCCACCTCCTCCTTCCGGGCCTCGATGTCGCTGCGGTGCAGTGGGGTCACGAGGACCCGCACCCCACAGTTGATATCGAATCCCACGCCACCCATGGCCACGACCCCCTCGTCGGGATCGAAGGCCCCCACTCCCCCGATGGGGAAGCCGTACCCGGGGTGTACATCCGGCATGGCGATGGCCGCCTTCACGATCCCCGGGAGCGAGGCCACGTTCCGTACCTGTTCCAGGGCGTTCCACTCGTGGCCCTTCTGGTCCAGAAGTGGTTTGAGGATAGCCTCCGAGGCGTAGATCTTCCCCGGAACCCGCATGTCCCCGGACTTGGGGATCTCCCACTCGTAATCGTTCACCTTGCGGATCTCCATCTCGCCCTCCTAGAGATCCACCACGCATTGGGCGATGTAGCGCCCATTATCTTTGCCCACCTTGACCCCGTAGTAGGCAGCGGCCTTCACCTCTACCGCCGGCTTGTGGCGTGCAGGGTCCAGGGGCTCCCCGTAGGCCTTCCCTTTGAGGACCCAGCGATTCCCAGCCCGGGAGATCGTCGCCTCGAACCGGGAGAAAACCAGCCCCTCCAGGTCCCGGAGCGCCAGGAGTTCACCCAGCCACGAGACGAAAAGCATCTCCAGGGTCTCGGCCTCCACCTCCACCGGGACCGCCCGCTCCGGCCGCACCGCCTCCAGATCCACCATCAAGGAGAACATCCCCCGGGCGGCCTCGCAGAAGGCCTCCTCCAGGGTCTCCCCGATCCCCCGGACCCCGGCGTCGGCCTCGTGTTCCAGGATCTCGTAGGGCATCATCCCCCTCCCAGCTCCCAACGCTCGATCGGGGTATAGCGGGCCCCCTCCGGCCGGAGCTCAGAGCGCATCAGGGTCAGCACCTGCACCGGCACGTCCAGGGCCTCCAGCTGGATGTCCCCCAGATACGGGGAGAGGTCCTGGGGCCGACGGAAACGGACCAAGGTGACATGGGCCCTCGGTTCCTTGGTCTCCGGGGGGAATCCCAACGCCCGGACCCCGGCCTCCACGCGGCGGCAGAGGTCCAGGAAACCCTGATCCCCGTCTAGGGGCCCAACCCACAGGACCCGTGCCCTCCGGGGGCTGGGGAAGGCACTTATCACTTTCAGGATCAGGGAGGAGGGTTCGCTCTCCGCCGCCACCCGCTGCCCCAGTTCCAGGAGTCCCGGTAGCTGCTCCTCCTCCACCTCCCCCAGAAACCGGACGGTGAGATGAAGGTTCCCCGGGGGAACCCACTTCCCCTGGGGGAGGCGCCGCCGCAGCTCCTCAATGAGCCGCCCCAGGGCCTCTCTGGCATTTTGGTCGAGTTCCACACAGTAGAAGAGCCGCATCACCGCATTATATACCGCCCGACCGGGTGGATTCCCCGGGCGACAGCATTTATATTTTTTCAACACTCGAGGAGGATGAGCGAGAGATGCCTAAAGGAAAGGGAAACGAAGGCAAAGGCTTGCGGCTGAAGGTGGCCGAAGCCTATCAGCAGGACGTGGGCCGGGGGATCGCCCG
>CAYTCK010000117.1:0-2317 GCA_964436445.1 uncultured Thermotogaceae bacterium
GTCACGTTCAGCGCCACGGCCAGTGACCCGGAGGGCGATGAGATCACCGACTGGCAGTGGGACTTCGACGGAGACGGGGCCGTTGACTCCACTCAGGCACCACCGGTCACCTACACCTACGAGCGTGACGGGATCTACACCGTGAAGGTCCGGGCCAAGGACGCCGGGAGCGAAAGCTGGGGGGAGTGGTATCAGAAGACGATCTACGTGCGGCCCAAGGGTGGTCCCGAGGTGGGGCTCTATGTGCTGCGCAACCCGGCCCGCACCCAGGCCACCTTGAGGATCTTCCTCCCCCAGGGCGCCACAAACGCCGTCCTGTACATCTACGATCTCCTCGGGCACCTCATCCTCCAGAGGGAGGTCTCAGGGGGAGAGTTCCGCTGGGACCTCACGGACGAGAACGATGTCCTGGTGCCGAGCGGACTCTATTTCGCTCTGGTCGTGGCGGAAAAGGACGGGAAACCGATCCGCTCCCGGATCGGCCGGATCCTGGTGATCCGCCAAGGAGGCTGAGATGAGAAAGGCGGGGTGGGCCATCCTCGCGGTGCTCGTCGTCGGGATAGGGGTGTGGGCCCATGGGTTGGTGAACCCCTTCGACCTCGAGCCCTCGGCCCGGGCTGCCGGCTATGGCGGAGCCTTCTGCGGTCTGGCCGAGGGATCCGACGCCCTGCTTTACAACCCCGGGGCGTTGATCCTCCCCCATAGGCCGGAGTTCTCCTCAGACTATATGTCACAGCTCGGCGGGCTCTCCTCGGTTGTCTGGCTCGCCGGGGCTTCCGGCAACTGGGCTGGAGGGATCGCTTACCTCTCAGCCGGGGGGATAGAGACCGAGCCCGGAGGCGACGCCCTGGCCTTCAACCAGGTCGGGGTGGCCCTGGCCGGGGCCTGGGAGTTGGGAGGTCTACCGCTTCCCCTGCCCCTGCGCCTGGGGGTGGGCGCCACGTTGCGATACGTGCGGGCACAGCTTGCGGACAAGGCGGGCTCAGGGCTCTCCCTAGGGCTCGGTGCGTTGGGGATCGTGGACGTGGGAGCGGCGAGTTTCCGGGTGGGGATCGCCATGGACGACTTGGGCTTCGGCATCGGCTTCGGTGAGGATGTGCCCCGGGAGGCCTGGAGCGTGGGAATACGCCTGGGAGCGGCCTTGGTCCTCCCCAATTTCAAATTGGACATGGATTACGGCGGCGGACTCCGTTTCGGATTTGGCTTCCCGTTCAACCAAGCTCTCGAGCTCCGGGCCGGGATCGCCCTGGAGGGGGGCATGACCCGGTTCGCCCTGGGATTGGGCTTCGGCTGGCGCAGCTTCACCTTGGACTACGCCCTCATCACCCACCCGCTGCTCCCTTCATCGCACCGTTTCGGCTTCGGGTTCAGCTTCTAAGGGGAAACATCGAAGAGACGACAGGCGTTCGCGTAGGTGATCTCCGCGATCTCCTCCGGCGAACGCCGCAATACCTCGGCGATCTTCAGGACCACGAGCCGCACTTTGGACGGATCGTTCCTCCTTCCCCGGAAGGGTTCCGGGGGAAGGTAAGGGGAATCGGTTTCCACCAGGATCCGTTCCAGCGGGATCTCCCGCAGAAGCGCCCGCAGCGCTGCGTTTCGCTTGTAGGTAACCGGGCCCCCGATCCCGATGTGAAACCCCAGGTCCAGGAAATCCCCTGGGGCCCCATGGGCGGCTGAAAAGGCGTGGATCACGCCTCGGCCGGGGTTCACCTCTCGCAGGATCTCGAGAAGCTCCTCCCGGGCATCGCCCCGCAAGTGGACGATCACGGGAAGCCCCAGCTCCCGCGCGAGCTCGAGCTGTGCCCGGAAGGCACGGCGCTGGTCCTCCCTGGGGGAGAGGTTGCGATAGTAATCCAGACCGCACTCCCCCACTGCCACCGCCCCTTGGTCCAAAAGGCGGCGCAGCTTCTTCTCCTCTTCGGCCCCGAACTGTGAGGCGTTGTGGGGATGGACCCCGCAGGCGGCGTAGATGTTGGGCCACTCCGCCGCCAGCTTCAGGGAGGCACTGGAGGTCGCGAGGTCGATCCCCACGTTCACCACTTTTACCCCCGCTCGGAAGAGATCACGCAGGAGCTCCCCTCGGTCGGCATCGAACTGGGGGAAATCTAAGTGAGCATGGCTATCGAAGAGCTTCATCCCAGGAGATCGCTCTCCAACTCCCTCAGGGCCTCGGGGATATGCCGAAAAAGATCAGTAGGGAGGACGGAACGCTCCGGGGCCTCTGCCGCCGCCCGTTCCCCGGACCGGCCGTGGAGATACACCCCAACACAGGCAGCCTCCAAAGCTTCTGCTCCCCCGGCCCAGATCCCACCGA
>CAYTCK010000118.1:0-2310 GCA_964436445.1 uncultured Thermotogaceae bacterium
GTCCGGGGGAGCAAGCGCAAGAAGCTGGGCCCTGTTAAAAATAGCCGTCCATGATGAGGTTGTGGAACCAGGCGAAGGTCCAAAGCCACCTCCTCAAGTCCTCCTTTGTGGGGAAATAGCGGTCGAAGTCCTTGATCCTCCGCTCGAGGAATTCCCCAAAGAACCCCCTCACTCACCTCAAGGACGCAAGCCAAAAACTAAGGCCAGGCCCTGGGTAGTGCCCCATCAAATATCCGGGTATGGCATAGCCTTTCCGAAAAGCTGAGGTGTCAAAGAGCGAGCGGTGGAGGAAACAGGTTGGGAGCTACCATGGTTGTGCGAAAGGCTTGATTTTTGGGTAAGTGACAACGGTTTCGAACATTCCCCAAGGAGTGGATGGCGGCAGTTCAGGAGGCTATGGTATCCATCGGTGATCCAGGGTGAAAAGCAAAGGTAACCTGTGGCCATGCGGCATCATCATACCTCTACAGGATCCAACACCTTTCTCCCCGTTCCCGCCGGAGCGCTGGCGGGAGGGACTCGAGGAGGCCGCCCGCGCCGGCTTCACAGGGGTGGAGCTCGCCATCACCGATCCCACCGGGATCGATCGGGAGTCAGTGGCGCAGGCCTTGAAAGAAACGGGCCTCCGGCTCGTCTCCATTACCACCGGCCAGGCCGCGGGGAAAGAAGGCCTCTCCCTCTCAACCCCCGATGACCCCGTCAGAGGCCGAGCCATCGAGCGCATAAAGGCCCACATGCGCTTCGCCAAACCGTTCGACGCAGTAGTGATTGTGGGGCTCTTACGGGGAGCCGACGGAGATCGGACGCTACTCGTCGAATCCCTCAGGGAGTGCGCCCGCTTCGACCCGGAAGTGAAGCTCGCGTTCGAGCCCCTGAATCGCTACGAGACGAGGCTCATAAACACCGTGGCCGAGGCCCTGGAGCTCATCGAGGAGGTGGGCGCCGAGAACCTGGGGATCCTGTTCGACACCTTCCACGCCAACATCGAGGAGCCGAGCTTCGCCGATTCCATCCGCGCCGCGGGCGAAAAACTCTTCCACGTGCATCTCGCGGACTCCAACCGCTGGGTCCCGGGGGCGGGCCATCTCCCCTTCGGCGAGGTCTTCCAGACCCTTGAGGAGATCGGCTATCAAGGGGGCCTGATCCTGGAGTGCTTCCCCAAGCCCTCGCCCGAACAGCTCCTTTCCTTGGCCCGAAGTCCTCTAGTGCCTTAAGGGTTTTCCGTGTTTGCCGAGGTACTGGTCCCGATCTTCCTCCTGGTAGGGGTGGGGTACGGGGTGGGCAAGCTCCTGCATTTGGAACCGAAGCCCCTCTCGAGGCTCGCCTTCTGGGTCTTCTCCCCGGCCCTCATCTTCGAATCACTGCGGACCGCCACCCTCTCCTGGAACGAGATGGGGGTGGTGGCCGCCTTCGTGGGGGGCCATTACTTCGGGATGTACCTCTTGTCGCTGCCGGTAGGGCGGCTCCTCTTCCGGGACGATCGCGATGCCCGCGCTGTAGCCTCACTGGTCCTCACGTTCGGGAACTGTGGGAATTTGGGGCTTCCTCTGCTCCTCTTCGCCCTGGGGAAACGGGGGATGGAGATCGGGGCCGTTTTCCTGGCAGCGAACACTGTGCTCCTCGCCACGCTAGGGGTAGCGATCGCGTCGGGGAAGGCACGCGCATCCCAGGCGATCGGGGCGATCCTCAAGGTGCCCTGGCTTTACACCGTGGCAGCAGCTCTAGTCGCTCGGGAGTTCCAGGGTTTTCCTCTCTGGCTATCCCGGGCCACCGTCGCCTTGAAGCAGGGCGCCATCCCTGTGTTTCTCATCCTCCTGGGATTACAGCTTTCCCGGGTTCCCTTGAAGAAGATCGCCGCCGGGGCCACGGGGCTGGCGGTGGCGAGGCTCCTCCTGGCAAGCTCCCTCGCTTGGGCGATTGCCTTCCTCGCGGGCCTGAAGGGGACGTTGCGGGATGCCCTGATCCTCGAGGGGAGCGTGCCCAGCGCCGTGAACAGCCTCATCCTCGCGTTGGAGTTCGACCGGCGCCCGGACCTCGCCGCCGCGGCCCTCTTCCTCTCCACCGCCCTTGCCGCCGGGACCCTGTGGGTAACTCTCCTCGGTCTATCCGCTATCCCCTGAGGTCCCCTCGAGAGGAGTGCAGATCTCCAGAAAACCTCGAACGGTGCCCCCAGTCCAGGTGTAATTAGAAGTGAGGTGGTGGATATGCGGGCGATCATCGGTATCCTTGCCCTCCTTTTCGGTTTGACGGTTTGGGCCGATGAAGCGTGGGTGGTGGTGACCCTGGACCGGGTTGAGTTCCAGGGGAACC
>CAYTCK010000119.1:0-2293 GCA_964436445.1 uncultured Thermotogaceae bacterium
TTTCTTTTTTGCCTTTTAACCCTACGTGGATTAGAAACTCCCTCTGGAGATGGGGAAGCTTTTCGGGACCGATGGCGTAAGGGGGGTGGCCGGGAGGGAACTCTCCCCGGAGCTCGCGTTCAAGCTCGGCCGGGCAGCGGGGCGGGCCTTCAAGCCCCGGAAGGCCCTTATCGGACGTGATACGCGTACCTCAGGGCCAGCTTTGGAGGCAGCCTGCAGTGCCGGGCTCGCGGAGACGGGTTGCGATGTCCACTCCGCAGCCATCATCCCCTCCCCAGGGGTCTCTCACCTCGTGCGTCTGGGGGATTTCGACCTGGGGGTGGTGATCTCCGCTTCCCATAACCCACCCCAGGACAACGGCCTGAAGTTCTACGATTCCCAAGGCTTGAAACTCTCCCCCGCCGAGGAAGAGACAGTGGAAGCACTGCTTGGGGACCGGTTCCGTCCCGAGGCCCTCGGGAACGTTTCCCCCTGGCCCCGAGCTCGGGAGGAGTATTTGGACTTCCTCCTCTCCCGTGTGGGAAACCTCCCTTTGAGGGGCGTTCACATCGTCCTAGACTGCGCCCACGGCGCCACCTCACTGGTGGCCCCGGAACTCTTCCGGGAACTGGGAGCCCTGGTGACCAGGGTGGGATGTGAACCCGACGGGTCCAGGATAAACGCCACCGGTGTGATGAACATGGAGCCCCTGCGGGCCCTGGTGCGGGCCGAGGGGGCGGACCTCGGGATCGCCTTCGACGGCGACGGTGACCGAGCCCTCTTCGTGGACCACCGGGGCTCCGTGGTGGAGGGGGATCGCCTCATAGCTGCCCTGGCCCCCCATCTCCTCCACTGGGGAGAGATCAAACGGCCAGCGGTTGTTTTCACCGTGCTGGCTAACATGGGGGCGGAGGAGTACCTCCGCGGGAAAGGGTTCCAGGTGCTGCGGGTGCCGGTAGGGGACAGGAACGTCTCCTGGAGGATGGTGGAGGAGGGAATCGAGCTCGGAGGAGAGCCCTCTGGGCACATCGTCTTCGGTCGCCATGCTCCCACAGGCGACGGCCTGCTGACCGGCCTGATGCTCGTGAAGGCCCTCTATCGGTTGGGCTTCGACCTGTCCTCCTTGGTGGCACCGGTTTCCCTTTACCCCAAACTGCAGCTCGACGTGCCGGCACCGGAAAGGGCGAAACAGAGGGTCCTGGAGGACCCCCGAGTGGTAGCCACCATCCGGGAGGCCGAGGCAGGCCTTCGGGGGAAGGGAAGGCTCATCGTGCGTCCCTCGGGCACACAACCCGTGATCCGCCTCTTCGCCGAGGGACCCGACGCGGCGCTGCTGCAAGAGACCCTTGAGAAGCTAGCGGAGGTCATAAAAGAAGCCCTCGCCCAGGATGACGAGGGAGAATCCTAAGGGCGAGGGCCTCAGCCCAGCTTACACTTCCGCCTCAGCGCTTCCTCATCCCGGATCACGATGCGGTAACGGCTCTTGCTGAGGAGACCCTCCTGCTCCAGGCGGTTCAAGGCCAGGGTGGTGTTCTCCCGGGCCGAACCGATCATCTCCGAGAGGTCCTTGTGGGTGAGACGAAAACCGATAAGCACCCCCTCCGGCCCCCTCACTCCAAAATCCTCGGATAGCTGGAGGAGCTTGCGGGAAAGGCGGGCCTGGATGTCCCGGAAGGCGATGTCGACCGCCAACCTCTCCAACTCCTGGATCCTCCCCCCCAGCCAATGGAGGAAGCCTTGGAAGGCATCGGGATTGCGTTGGAGCCAGGAGGAGAGGGAGTGGCGGTCCATTCTCACCAGGACGCTATCCTCCAGGGCCTGGACGAAATGGCGCCTGCGTTCCTCGCCCATGAGCGCCCCCTCCCCCACCAAGTCGCCGGGACCGCGGAGGCTCAGGATGAGGCGTTTACCGGTGGAGTCCAGGTAAGAGACCTTGACGTGGCCGGTCTCCACGAAGAAGACGGAATCGCTTACTGCCCCCGGGTAGTAGATGACCTCCCGTTCCCGATAGAGTTCCCGCTCGCCCCGCAAGAGGAGGGGCATCAGTGCGTCCAAGGGATTGCGCACCTGTATGCTAGGCATGGCACAGGTAGGATAAGGAGCTGAGAGGGGATCGCGGAAGGAAACCGGACGCAAACAGACAGGGAGAGCGTGGGATTCGGGAAAGAAAAAAGTCCCCTAAGGATGGGGACGGATGTCCGTGGACAGGAAGGAGACGGGCCGATCCCGCGGGCCTGGTCCTTTTGAGAGCAAGGTTTGCTCCCTAGAAAGGAGGTGATCCAGCCGCAGGTTCCCCTACGGCTACCTTGTTACG
>CAYTCK010000120.1:0-2213 GCA_964436445.1 uncultured Thermotogaceae bacterium
CTGTTTTTAACAGGGCCTGCCGGGGCCCCTGGACGTCTTCGAGCACAAGCCCGAAGTTCTACCCCGAGCTCCTGCTGCTGGAGAACGTGGTTTTGACGCCCAACGTTGGTTCGGCTACCGTGGCCACCAACGTCGGATGGCCGGACCGGCGGTTCAGGGGTATTGGCTGTCCTCCTGGGGAAACGGGCGCCTAACCTGGTGAACCCCGAGGTCCTGGCTCAGCAAATGTAATCGGGGATACCCTCAGATGAAACCGCAGGGGCAGCGCCGCTGTACAATGGTTATGGAGGTGATGCGGAATGAGGAGGGCTTTACTGCTGGTGGCCCTGGCCACGGTCATCTTGGGGAGCGTGGCCTTGGCCAACGGGAGCTGCTGTACGACCTGTGCCACCAACGTTCCCTGCTGTTACACAGCCTATTGGGTCGGGGAAGAGGTCCACTTCAAATTGGTCATCCCCTTCAGCCTCTTCTGTTGCTGTTGTTGCGATGGCAGTAAGACCCTGATCACCGGCTGGCACGTGGAGGACATGCAGGGCAACGTGATCTACCAGGAGACACTACCGCAGCCCCAAGACCCATGCTGCTATGAGATGGTCTGGAAACAGGTGGACTCACAGGGGAACCAGGTGGCGGCGGGCTTCTACAAGATCGTAGTGGAAACCACCACCGGCAACTATTCCAACTACGTGAAGATCGTGGAGAAAAACTGCTGCTGTTGCTTCTTCGGGCTTTGGTCCAGGCCCTGCGGTGCTTCCCTTTGCCACCCCTACGTCAAGCTCTTCCATTGCCCGAGCTGCTGCGTAAGTTGCTGGCCTTGTTGTTGTGGAATCACAATCTATATTGGTCCCTCTGATCCGTAAGGCCCTGGAAGCGTGCCAGAACTACCGGACCTCGAAGTCCTGAAGGAAAACCTGGCCCAGCGGGTGGTGGGCCGCACCGTACAGGAGGTGACGGTCCACCACCCGGCCTTTCTCCGGACCGCCTCCCCGCCCCCCCGGGAGATGGTGGGTCGGAAGATCCAGGGTGTGGAGCGCCGGGGCAAATACCTCATCCTCTCGGCCCAGGGGCTTCACCTCGTGATCCATCTCATGCGGGCGGCCTGGATCTGGCACGGGCCTTCCCGTTACGAGCCCACGCGGAGTACCCTGCTCCGCCTCGGGCTGGATGATGGGAACGATCTGCGGGTATTGGAGCCTGGGGCGCCGAAGCTGGCCCGAGGGTGGTTCCTCGCTTCCCTCCGGGAATCACCGTTGCGGGAGTTGGGGGTGGAACCCCTTTCCCCGGATTTCACCCTGGAGCAGTTGCGTGCGATCCTCTCGGGGAAACGGCGTCAGCTGAAAAGGCTCTTGGGGGATCAGAGACTGATCGCCGGGATCGGCAATGCTTACGCCGATGAGATCCTCTTCGAGGCCCGTCTATCCCCGTTTCGCTATGCCCATACCCTGAGGCAAGAGGAGATCGAGGCTCTCTGGAACGCCATCCCCCGGGTCCTGCGGTGGGCCATCGAGGAGATAAAGCGGCGTGTCGGGGATGGCCTCTACCAGAAAGAGGAGCGTTCCTTCCTCCGGATTCACGGCCGGGCCGGGGCTCCCTGCCCGGTGTGCGGGACACCCATCGCCGAAGTGCTCCTCGGCGGCCAGCGCACGGATTACTGCCCTCGCTGTCAACACGTGGATACACCTCTGCTGGGAAGATCCTAGGTGATCCCGCGGAAATCAGGGCCTCGGCGGCCTGAATTTCCTGGAGGTGGCCCAAAGCAATCCCCCAACCAGGGCTAAGGGCAGCACACAAGCTGCGGAGCTCGGCGTTCACGCTTTTTCCCAAAAGTCCCTTCAGGAAGACCTGCAAAAACCTAACCGACCGAAGCCCTGTCCGGGAAGTACAATCGCGCATAGAGAAAGGAGGATGGGTGAGCCGTATCCTCTTCAAGGATGTGGATGTGATCGCTACCTTCGATGAAAAAGGGAGAGAGCTTCATGGGGCATGGCTCTTGGTGGAGGAGAACCGGATCGCCGCGCTGGGGGAGGGGGAGCCCCCGCCGGGGCCGTTCGACGAGGTGATCGATGGCCGGGACCGGGTGATGCTTCCGGGGATGGTCAACACCCACCACCACATGTACCAGACCCTTTTCCGGGCCGTGCCCGGCGCCGCCGATAAAAAGCTCTTCGATTGGCTCGTCTTCCTCTACGAGCGGTGGCGGGGGATCGACGAGG
>CAYTCK010000121.1:0-2188 GCA_964436445.1 uncultured Thermotogaceae bacterium
GGCAAGGAGATCTTGCGCCCTTGTCGGTGAAGGTAGGGTGTCGGGAGGTGTTGAGGTGCACCAGGAGACGGGTCCCTGCCTCTTTGAGCCGGGAAAGGAGCCAGCTCAAACTTTTATCCCGATCCATGACCAGGGGCCGCTCGCCCAAAAGCTCCTTCACCTGGAAGAAGGTGTACGATCTCATGCCCCGAGCTCAGACAGGGGTCTTGATCGGCTCCTGGGCGGACGCTAAGATAAAAACCGAGCCGAGGTGGCGGAATTGGCAGACGCGCTGTCTTGAGGGGGCAGTGGGCTTAAAGGCCCGTGCGGGTTCGACTCCCGCCCTCGGCATTATTTTTATGGCTGTCCGCATCGTGGTGGATGTGATGGGAGGGGACCGTCCCCCACCCGAGATCGTAAACGGGGCTCTATCGGCTGCGCGGA
This sequence comes from uncultured Thermotogaceae bacterium, assembly GCA_964436445.1. Classification (GTDB taxonomy): domain Bacteria; phylum Bipolaricaulota; class Bipolaricaulia; order Bipolaricaulales; family Bipolaricaulaceae; genus CAYTCK01. The sequence continues at coordinate 424 of CAYTCK010000121.1, forward strand.
AGCTCCCCTTGAAGCTCATCCTGGCAGGGAAACGCCGGGAGATCGAGCCGCATCTGGATCCCGAAGTGGACGTGGAGGTGTTGGACGCCGGGGATGTGGTCCGCATGGACGATCCCCCTATCAAAGCCCTGCGGAAGAAAGATTCCTCCCTTGTCAAGGGGATCGAGTTCCTGGCCCAGGGGAAAGCCGATGTCTTTCTCTCCCCGGGGAACACCGGCGCCCTCGTGGCCGCAGCGGTCTTCATCCTAGGCAGGCTCCCGGGGATCTCCCGGCCGGGCATCTGTGCCGCCCTGCCCTCGGTGCAGGGGAAAGAGGTCTTCTTCATCGATGTGGGTGCCAATGTGGATTGCTCTCCGGAGCACCTCCTCGGGTTCGCCCGTATGGGCTCCGTCTACGCTTCCCAGGTCTTGGGGGAGGAGAGGGTGGCCGTAGGTCTCCTCAACGTTGGTACAGAGGCTCTGAAGGGGGATAAGGTCACCCGGGAGGCCTTTAGGCTCCTGGGACGGGAGCTCCCGGGGTTCGTGGGGAACGTGGAACCCCACGATGCTCTCGTCGCCAGGCCAGCTGACGTGGTGGTCTCCTGTGGGTTCGCGGGAAACCTCTGCCTCAAGGCTCTGGAAGGCGGGGCTGAGGCGGTTTGGAAAGGTATGCGGGAGGCGCTTCAGGGGAGTTTCAGGGGACGATTGGGGGGTATCATCCTGCAGGGACCGCTGCTGAAGCTGGCGGGTAGGTTGCGGTATGAACACTACAACGGCGCCCCGCTCCTCGGGGTGAAGGGATTGGTCTTCGTGGCCCACGGCCGCTCCACGGCCCCGGCCATCGCTGCCGCGGTGGAACGGGCCTTCTGGGCAGCCAAAGCCGGACTCGTGGACGCCCTGGCCGGGGCTCTGTCGGGATGATCCGCCTGCAGGTCCTGGGCACCGGGAGTTACCTCCCACCGAGGAGCGTCAGCAACCAGGAGCTCACCGAGAGTCTGGAGACAAGCGACGAGTGGATCCGCTCCCGTACCGGTATCTCCGCCCGTCATATCCTCGATCCGAATGTCCCCCCGTCCTCCATGGGGGTGGCCGCATCCCAGGCCGCCCTGGAAGCCGGGGGTCTCCCTCCGGATAAGGTGGACACCTTGATCGTCGCCACCAACGTGCCGGAACAGCCCATCCCCGGTACCGCGCCCTTCATCGCCGCTGGGCTTGGGGGGGAGAGGGAACCGGCCTTCTTCGATATCAAGGCCGGGTGTGCTGGCTTCGTGTACGGACTGGCCCTGGCCGGAAGTCTCATCGCCACCGGCATCTCCTACCGGATCCTCTTGGTGGGTATCGAGGCACTCTCCCGGTTCGTGGACTGGAGCGACCGTAAGACCTCGGTGCTCTTCGGCGACGGGGCCGGGGCGGTCCTCTTAGGACCCACCGATGAGGACCGGGGGATCCTGGGGGTTTCCCTCCACGGGGATCCCACCAAGGCCCAGATCCTGCGGATCGAGGCCGGCGGGGTGCGGCTCCCCGCCAGTCGGGAGACCGTGGAGCAAGGGAGACACCTCCTGAAGATGCAGGGACGGGGCGTATACCACGCTGCGGTTCCCATGATGGAACGGGCCACCCGGGAGGCCCTGAAGAGGGCAGGGCTTGGGATGGAGGATATCGACTGGCTCCTTCCCCACCAAGCCAACCTCCGCATCATAGATTCCCTGGTGAAGCGACTGGGGATCCCCGAGGAGCGGGTGCTGGTGAACATCGACCGGGTGGCCAATACTTCCACCGCCTCCATC
>CAYTCK010000122.1:0-2136 GCA_964436445.1 uncultured Thermotogaceae bacterium
CCAGTTGGCCCATGCTACCTCCCCCTCAAGGTAAGGGACCACTCCCCGGATAGCGGGCATACCCTGATGAGGTGAAACCCTCGTTCCTCCGAACCGCCTCGGATCTCCGCTCCCTCCGCCGCCACCTCCAACCTGCCCCGGGAACAGACCCCCACCAGCCGCTCTCCTCCCGGAGGAACCCGGAAGGTGGCCCTGATCCCCTTTTTCACCGGCTCGACCCAACACCTCCCCGAAGGCACGGCGATGAGCTTGTCCACCAGCCCCAGCAAAGCCACCCCTCCCACCCGGGGAGCGAACACGAGGTAAGCCCCTTCCTCCGGGGCAAGTTCTCCTTTAGGTTCGCTTATAACCCGGCGGCGGAGACAATCGTAGATCACTACATCGTCTCCTATCCCCTCCGGATCCAATCGCCAACCCCGTCTCACCCCGGCGAGGTTGTAGACGGCCACGAATTTCCACGTGCCGGCGGGGAGGGCCGTTCCGGCCGCAGCCACAAGCAGCCCGTCCTGCAGCGGGTCCCAGCGGGGCCGGGCCGGGTGATCGGGCTTGAGGAGCTCCCCGTCCGGGAAACAGAGCGCCCTCACGACCCCTGTATCGATGCAGCCGACCTTGTCCCCGATCCCGATCGGGCCACAGGACAGGGCCCGCATCAGCGCCTCGTCCCACGCACGGGGCTCGGCGAATCCTTCGGGATGCCGCCCGTTGGTGATGAAGACGTCGTGGAACGGGTACATCCCGAGGCACCAAAGGAGCCACCCCACCAGGAACCTGCTGCGGATGAAATCCCGGTAGGGGACGAGTTCATATCTTTCCCTGATCTCCGGCGGCAGCATGGCGAGTTGCCCCTCTTGCTTGACGAGGTAGTCCTCGCCGCTTCGGGCGGCGATCACCCCGGGGGTCGCAGTGGACGAAAGCAGGAATCCCATAGTGGGAACGGACAGCATCAAGGGGAGATCGGTGGCGGAGAACGCCTGAGCCATCCCCAGGAACCAGTCCTCGGCCGCGGTCAGGGAGCTCCTCAACTCCGGGATCCGGCCCTGTTGGTTCCGCAGGTGGTCGTGCCACACCCCGATCGCGCCCTCCGAGAGGAACTCCCGGGCCAGGTCCCGGTAAAACCGGGCCTCGGCGGGACAGGCCGCCTCGTCCCCCTCCAGGAACCGGTACCGGCCTCGGTAGGCGTTGTCCCTGGCGAACCCGGAGAGGTGGAGGAACACCGGGATCCCGGTTTCCCGGACCACCCGCCTCAGGCCATTGGGGTATTTGTCGGGATCGGGCCGGTAGGCCCGGGCAAGGCCCGCCCGTTCGTACTCGTACCAAAGATCCAAGCCGAAATAGCCCACCGGGATTTCTTGGGCACGGAAGTAGCGCGCCAGCTCCCGAAGGACCTCCTCGTCGGCGGGATGAAAGAGATCCGAGTAATAGGCACCGTAGTCGGTCCAATACCCGAGCCGGGATAGCACGGGGTGTCCAAACGGCCCCGATCTCCTTTTTCCCCCCAACAAAAGCAGGAGATCCCCCAGGGAAAGCAGCGTCTCGAACGGATCCTCCCCGAAGACGAGGAGCGTTTTGAGAACGGTCCCTTTCCGTATCCGGTCGATGGCACCATGGAGGCCCCGGGCGATGGCCCGCTGCCCTGCGTCCAGGAGACGCAGCGGGCTCACCGGGAAGTGGCTGGCCGGGGAGATGGCGAGGCTCCGGCGGCCATCGGTCACCACCAACGGGGCGAAGGGACGATCCCGCGGGATTGCCCCGAGTCCCTCGCCGTAGACCGGACGGGGCCACTCCCCCCCACCGCCCGGGCCCACCATCCCCCAGGTGAAAAGGAGGTACGCTCCCTCCCGCAAAAAGAGCACCGGGACATCCAGCGGACTGGCGAGGAAACTGTCCTCCGCCGCCAAACCGGCGAGATCCACAAGGACCCTCCCCTCGGCCAGTAGGGCCGCTTTCTCCGGATAGAGTTTGAGATCAAGCTTGAGGAGATCTTCGCCGTCCTGGGCATAGGCGAGGGAGATCCCGGAGTAGGGGCCGAGCCGATCCCTTCCGGCCATCTCCCTCGATCCCGCGGGCTCCAGGGGTTCTCCCCCGAGGCGGACCTCTATCCCCCGGACCCAGACCTCGTCCCTCCGGAGCACCGCA
>CAYTCK010000123.1:0-2113 GCA_964436445.1 uncultured Thermotogaceae bacterium
GCTCGCCTCTCCGTGAAGCACTTCGCCTATAAACAGGGTATGATCCCCGGCCTCACAGGTCCCCACCAGGCGGCAGTCCAACCAGGCCGCTACCCCAGGGAGGATGGGGGAGCCGCTGGGGGCAGTGTGATAAGGGATCCCAGCGAACTTGTCCGTATCCCGTCCGCTTTTCAGGCCGAAATGCCGGGCGAGTTCCACCTGATCCCGGGCCAGGACGTTCACCGAGAAGGCCCCAGCCTCCAGAATGAGCCCATAGCTGAACCTCTTCTTCCCCACAGAAACCACCACCAGGGGAGGTCGGTGGGAGACCCGGCTCACCCAGGCACAGGTGATGCCGTTCAGACGCCCCTTGCAGTTCACCCCCACCACGTAGACCCCGTACGTGAACTTCCCAAGAGCCTCTTCGATCCCCATTCCTTCCCTCCTCAGAGGGATCAATACCGCCTCCCGCTCCCCGGGGCAAAGCGGGTCCCAGGGAGTATCCTTGCCGTAGGCATGGCGGCGGAGCTTGTGGTAGAGGACCTAGTAAAACGTTTCGGCCCGGTGACCGCGGTGAATGGCATCTCCTTCCGTGTTTCACCGGGACGGATCCTGGTCCTCCTTGGACCCTCGGGATGTGGCAAGACGACGATCCTGCGGTGCATCGCCGGTCTCGAGCGGCCGGACGAAGGAAGGGTCCTCCTGGAGGGACGGGAGATCACCCATCTCCCCCCCGAGGAGAGGGACATCGGCCTCGTATTTCAGCACTACGCCCTCTTCCCCCACATGAGCGTCGCCTCCAACATCGCCTACGGCCTCCGCTTCGGCCGAAGGAGGCTCCCCCCAGGGGAACGGAGGCGCCGAGTGGGGAAGCTCTTGGAGCTCGTCGGTCTTGAGGGTTACGAGAGGAGAAAGCCCCACCAGCTATCCGAGGGCCAGAAACAGCGGGTGGCCTTGGCCCGGGCCCTGGCCCCGGAGCCGGAGGTACTGCTTTTGGATGAACCCCTCTCCGCACTGGATGCCGCCCTGCGGGTGGAGCTCCGCCGCGAACTCCGCCGGATCCTCAAAGAAAGGGCTATCACTGTGATATATGTAACCCACGACCAGGAGGAAGGTCTCGTTTTGGCCGACGAGATGGCCGTGATGCGGGAAGGGAGGATCGAGCAGATCGGACCGCCCCAGGAGATCTATCGGGACCCGGCGACACACTTCGTGGCTTCGTTCTTGGGCAAAGCGAACCTCTGGGAGGGTGTGGTGGAGCGGTGTGAGGGGGAAAGGATTTTCGTGCGGGTGGGCGATTGTCTCATCGAAGCCATCGGGGACGGGAAGCCGGGGGAGAGGGTCCTCCTCTTCTTCCGCCCCCAGGACCTCATTGTGGGCGAGGGTCCCCACGAGGCCGAGGTCCAGGAGAGTTACTTCCTCGGTGAGCGCTGGGAGGTCCACGCCACCTTCCAGGGCCTCCCCCTCCTCCTTTTCGCCTCGTCGCCACCGGGAAGCCCGGGGATCCGCTTCGCTTTTCGGCACCCTCCCCGCGTGCTCCCGAAATAAAAAAGGGGCCGGGGAATCCCCGGCCCCCACAGCACCTAATTAACCAGATATCAGAAGTCAAGGCTCCAACCGAGCGTCATTGAGGTATCGGGAACCTCCATTTCGACATCCAGGGAGAGATTGGACATCAGTGGCACCTCCGCCTCGATAACAGTTCGCGTCATACCAAAGAAGCTGCCGCTGACCTCAGTGAAGAAGGTTTGAACACTGAAACTCCAGTTGCCGCCGCAGCAGCCAGCACCACACGTCTTTACCTTTATGTACTCGAACTCATCGTCCTCGAAGACATCCTCCACGTTGTCGTTATACCAGGCAGGATCCAAAGCGGTTACAAGGGTGAGCTTGTTGCACTCGGCGAACTCACAGCCGATCTTCCAGCCGTAAAGCATCCAGGCGGATAGAGTGTTATCCTCCCATTCGACATCGCCGTAGATTTCAACACAGCCCTTGATTCCCTCCCACTTCGGGGTGATGGAGACTTCCTTGTAATCGACCCCGAATTCCACGCTGGCATCGAAAGAGATGCCGCAGCAGAGGGTGAAGAGGTTCTCGACGGAGAACTTCGCGTACTCGAAGCCGTGTGCTT
>CAYTCK010000124.1:0-2093 GCA_964436445.1 uncultured Thermotogaceae bacterium
CTCCCTGCAGGTTAACATTTCTCCCAAAAAGGGAGGACGATGGCGCTCAAGGTAGCTGTGGCCACCGATGATGGTGTTAATCTCACCCGTTCCCATTTCGGTGACGCTAAGTTCTATTACATATACGAACTTGGGCCGGACAAAGAGCCGCGTTTGATAGAAGTCCGGGAGAACAGTACCCGTGATATCGAGGAGCAAGGACACGGCGATCCCCGAAAGTTCCAGGCTGTGATCGAACTCCTCGCTGATGTAGATGTTTTCATCGCCTGGGTGATGGGGCCGAACTTCGTACGGATACGGGACCAAAGTGACAAAACGCCTTTCCTAGTACGGGGGGCAGACAAGACCATCACCGGGGCCCTGCGGGAGTTCCTGGAGAAACACCCGGAGATGGTTCGAGATCAAGACTGAGCCCTCAGCCTTTTCTCCCAGGGGTTTACCGCCAGGGGATGGTGGTCCTTCTCTCCAGGGGAGATGAAATAGGGTACATCCACGATCCCGTCTCCATCGGCATCCGGACCATCGAAGCCCAACCAGAAGTTGCCCCTACCGCCCTCGTCCCACGTGTTCCCGCCATGAGAGCGGGCGTTGATTCGGCAGAGGAAGGCATTCCCAACGATGGTGTTGCCCTTGGAGCCAAGCTCCAGGAGGATCCCCAGATCCCCTTCGATCAAGGAGGCGCGGACCTCCGCAGCGGTGGTGCCAGTCAACCAGACCCCGACGGCGTAGGAATGGATCTCAATCCCTTGGATGTGAATCCGGCGGGAGAACACCAGCCGGATTCCATCGTCGCACTCCCGGATCCGGACGCCCTCGATCCAGATGTCGCGGCTCAAGGCTACCATGATGCCCACTGTCGAACCCGCCACCTCCACATCCTCGATCTTCCCGTTTCTCGCTGCCTCTATCTTGATCCCTGCCGTCTGGGCACCGCAGATTTCCACGTCCTTGATGAGGAAATAAGCTGTGGTAGCACGGATATAGATGCCGTAAGGAACGCCCACTCTATCGATCTTCCAGCCTGCGATCACGTAGGGATCTTGGACGGTGCCGCTTCCCCCGATTACGCCATTCTCCGGGGTGAAGTCCCTATCAGAGAGGATAACGATGGGGGCGTGCTTCTCTTTGGCCCATCCCCAAAAGGCCCCTAGGATCATCGCTCCGACCACAAGCCAAATGAACTTCCCTTTTCCGTACATCGTATTCATGATCCCTCCTTACAAAATCCCGGAGGTAGGTCCTCTGTCCCCCGGGGAGGTAATCTCTATAACCTTCACCGATGCCAAAGGGTGAGGATCAAGCTGAGTACGGCGGAGATGATGAGCATTGAGGTGATGGGGATGTAGATGACGAAACCATCCCGTTGGATGCGGATGTCACCGGGGAGGTGGCCCAGCAGGGGAAGCTTCCCCCATAGTGCGAGGCCCAGGAGCACCAGGGCCACCCCCAGGATGACCAGCAACTTTCCTAGCGGGGAAAAGGCCTCCATCGCTATAATGATAAACCGAAAAGGAGGGCGGGATGAACGAGGTCCTACGTGCGATCCGTGAACGGCGTTCCATCCGGATGTTCAAAACCGATCCCGTCGAGCCCGAGAAGATCGAAGCCATCCTGGAGGCAGGTCGTTGGGCCCCTTCGGGGAAGAACACCCAGCCCTGGCGGTTCATCGTGGTGGAGTCCAAGGAGAAACGGGAGGAGTTGGGCAGGCTTGTTACACAAATGGACATGGTACGTACCGCCCCGGTGACCATCGCGGTGCTTTTGGACACTACTGCTGGCTACGACCGGGTCAAGGATCTTCAGGCCATCGGCGCTTGTGCGCAGAACATGCTCTTGGCCGCCCATTCCCTGGGGCTGGGGGCCTGTTGGATCGGCAGGGTAAAGGACGAACAGGTGGAAAAAGTGTTGGGTGCCAGGGACCACGAAGAACTCATGCTCCTCATCCCCATCGGTTATCCTGCTGAACGCCCTCCCGAGAAGGAGAGGCTTCCTTTGGAATCCTTGGTGCGGAGGATTTGAGCCGAGCGAAGGGGCCGGGCTGCGCTCGGCCCCTTCACCCCTAGGGTGTCCAGTTTCGGAATGGTGTTGACACC
>CAYTCK010000125.1:0-2057 GCA_964436445.1 uncultured Thermotogaceae bacterium
CGATGAATTTCACGGTCCAATCCTCGTACATCTGGGCCATGACCGGGGGCTTCCCCGCCAGGACCGCGGCCAAGAGCTTCTGGGAGAGGTCTCCATAGTGGCCTTGGTACACCAGGTTGATCTGGATATCGGGATGGGTCTCCATGAATTTGCCCGCGAGGTAGGTCAGGGCGTCCTTGTGGGCCCGGGTCATTGCGTGCCAGAAGGTGATGGTCACCTTCGGCGCCGCCAAGGCCACCATCCCGAAGGCCAACCCCACAAGAACCGCTAACAGCACGAACTTCCGCATGGGCACTCACCTCCGTTGAATTCTTTTGTTTGTTTCTTTCGTCCATTCCTTACCTCAAAGGAACGCTCCGCTCCCACCCCCTTTTTTCAGGTTTTCAGCCCGCTGCGGGTTATCCCCTGGATGAACTGCTTCTGGGTGAAGAAGAAAAGAAGGAGGATCGGCAGCATGGCCATGGTGGATGCCGCCATCAAAGGCCCGTATTCGGTGCCAGCCTCGGCCCTGAAGATGGCCAACCCCACGGGAACTGTGCGCATCATCTCGCTGTTGGTCATGATCAGTACCCAGAGGAAGGCATTCCACGAGCCGATGAACTTGAAGAGGGCCACCGTGGCGATCCCTGGCCGGGAGAGGGGCACCATCACCGTCCACAGGTACCGGAAGCGGCCGCATCCATCGATCCGGGCGGCATCCCAGAGTTCGTCCGGGATGGTGAGGAAGAACTGCCGCAGGAGGAAGATCCCGAAGACCGAGACCAGCCACGGTACGATCAGGGCATAGTAGGTATCGAGCCAGTGCAGGGTACGGGCGATCATGAGGTAGTTGGGAACGAGGAGCATCTCCCCTGGGATCATCATGGTGCCCAGGAACGCCAGGAAGAGGACGTTCTTCCCCAGGAAATCCATCTTGGCGAAGGCGTAGGCCGCGAGGATGGTGAAGAAGACCTCGCCGATGGTGGTCACGGTGGCGATGAAGAAGCTGTTAAAGAAATAACGGCCGAAGGGGGCCGCGTTCCAAGCATCGACGAAGTTCCGCCAGTAAAAACGGGATGGGAACCACTTGGGGGGCATCAATTGGATCTCGTTGGCGGGCTTGAAGGCGGTGGAGAGCATCCAGAAAAAGGGAAAGATCATCACAACGGCACCGACGATGAGTAGAAGATAAATTCCTGCAAGGTAAGCCCGCCTCTGCAGGACGTAGGCCTTACCTTCTCTCGACATCGATTCCTTTTCCTCCTGGTCGGAGCGACCGGATTTGAACCGGTGACCTCTGGCCCCCCATGCCAGCGCGCTACCAGGCTGCGCTACGCTCCGACCGATCTACCTTTTTATCCTACCCGGGGATCCGCCCACTGCCAAGCCCCCATGGCTCAGGACCGCTCCTTCTCCTCCACCTTGAGGATCTCCATGCCGTTGTAATAGCCACAGTGGGGGCAGACCCTGTGTGGGAGCTTCAGCTCGTGACAGTGGGGGCATTCCACCGCCGGCGGCATATGGGCATGCCAGTGGGTACGCCGCAGGCGCACCTCGCGGTGCGATCGCCTACATTTAGGGACTGCAGCCATTCTCTCCTCCTATCGTTCCAGAATCAGGGTAACCGGGCCATCGTTGATGAGGCCGACCTCCATTTTAGCCCCGAAGATCCCACTTTTCACCGGGATGCCCTGGTCTCGAAGGAGCTCCAGGAAGCGCCGGAAGAGCACCTCCGCCTCCTCTGCTGGGGCGGCCTCGGTGAAGCTGGGGCGGCGCCCCTTGCGACAGTCGCCGTAGAGGGTGAATTGGGAGACACAGAGGATCTCCCCGCCCACGTCCCGTAGGGAACGGTTGAACCTCCCCTCATCATCCGGGAAGACCCGGAGATCGGGGATCTTACGGGCCCAAAAGCGAAGCTCATCCTCTCCATCGCCCTTGCCGATGCCCACGAGGAGGAGAAATCCCCTCCCGATCCTGGCCACCTCGGCCCCATCCACTTTGACGTAGGCTTCTTTCACTCGCTGGAGCACGATCCGCATCTTCCCCCTCCAGGCCGGGACTTGGATGATAACCCAAAC
>CAYTCK010000126.1:0-2043 GCA_964436445.1 uncultured Thermotogaceae bacterium
CAACCCATGATGGCGATGGAGAGAGGCTTTTTTATGTCGGAGAGCGCCCGGCGCACCTCCTCGGCGATCCCGGCGACGTCGATCCCCGCCCGGCCACAGGTGGGGCAGGTGACGAAAACCGGTCCCCGCTTCCTGAGCTCCAAGGCCTTTAAGATCTCCCAGGCGACCTCCACTTCGTGCACCGGATCGCCGGGGAGGGACACCCGGATCGTGTCCCCGATCCCCTCGGAAAGCAGGATCCCGATCCCCACCGCTGAACGCACCGTCCCCGGCACCCCGGGACCGGGCTCCGTGATCCCCAGGTGCAGGGGGTAGTTCACCTCCCGGGAGAGGAGGCGGTTGGCCTCCACGGTAAGGGGGACCTGGTGGGCCTTGATGGAGATCACGATATCTCGGAATCCCACCCCCTCGAGGAGCCGTACCTCCCACAAGGCCGCTTCCACCAGCCCTTCGGGGGTCAGCTCCCCGTCCTTGAGGAAGCGTTTGTCGACGGAGCCGGCGTTCACCCCCACCCGGATCGGCACCCCCCGCTCGGCCGCTGCTCGGGCCACCTCCTCGATCTTCCGCGGATCCCGGATGTTGCCCGGATTGAGGCGGAGCTTGTCCACCCCGGCCTCCAAGGCCTTGAGGGCAAGGCGGTGGTCGTAGTGGATGTCGGCCACCAGGGGGACGGTGACCTCACGCTTTATCTCCCGGATGGCCGCCGCTGATGCAGCATCCGGCACCGCCACCCGGACGATTTCCGCTCCGGCCCGTTGCAGGGCCCGGATCTGGTCTACCGTGGCGCGGACGTCAGTGGTGTCGGTGTTGGTCATGGATTGGACCACGATGGGGCTTCCCCCACCTATGGCCACACCACCCACCGTCACCCTCCGCGTCGTCCTCACGCCGTCCTCTCCAATACCGGGACGAGGGTCCTGACCCCTTCAGCCAACCTGCGGGCACACATTAAGGCCCTCTTAGTCCAACGAAGCCGCGGTCCGATGGAGACATCCTCCCATAGGGCATCCAGCACGCAGCGCAGGATCAGAAACGGGATCCCCAGGGAGGCCAGCTGACGCGCCAAGGGAGCTGATTCCATATCGACCGCCAGTGCGTCCAGGCCCAGACGTGCCTTTTCCCTCGGGTCGGCCAGGGCCTTTACCGTGGCCACCGGTCCCACTTCCGCCCGCGGCAACATCGTCCGCGCCCGCTCCACCAACTCCCCGGGGACCTCGAGGCCATCGACACCACTGGCCAGCACTAAAGCCCCTGGCGGGAGCGTGGCCCAGGTTGCCCCACAGAAGCCCACTGCCAGCACCCCGAGCGGTCTTTTTCGTCTCACAAGCCCCACCAAGCGGGGGGCTGCTTTATCCCCCATCCCCAGGATGGCCACGGGACGATGCCGCACGAACAAAAGCTCCGTGCGCAAGGCAGCCACCACCAGCACGCCGCTCATGCCACTGACCTCCTGAAGGCGGTGAGGACCCGCCAAGGATGCTGGACCGCGTCCAAGACGCTCGCCGGCTCGAACCCCGAGTGCAGCATACAGCCAGCACACCTCGGGTCCCGCCCCGGCCCGTAGTGCTCCCACAGTGTTGGATCCAGGATCTCCTGGAGATCTTCCACGTGCTCATCGGCGATGAGGTAACACGGCTTCCGCCACCCCTTCACCGTGTAAGTGGGGATCGCCCAGGCGGCACAGCGGGTGTACTGCCGCACCCCCCTCAGGAAGTCCAGGAATAGGGGATTGTCATAGAAGGGAAAACGATCACGGGGATCGAGGATCTTCCTGAAGACCCTGATGGACTCCTGCTTCTTGAGGAAAAGCTCCTTCTCCGGTACCGCCTCATAGGCGTACCCCGGCGAGAGCATCAGCCCCTCGACCTTCATCTCCTTCAGGGTCCGGAAGAGTTCCTTGAGGTCCTCCACGTCGGAGCCGTGGTAAATAGTGGTGTTGGTACACACCCGGAATCCCCGTGCTAACGCCTCCTTTATCGCCGCGATGGCCTCCCGGTAGGTACCCGGCCGTTGTGTCACGTAGTCGTGGACCTTCTCCGTCCC
>CAYTCK010000127.1:0-2006 GCA_964436445.1 uncultured Thermotogaceae bacterium
TCAGATATCCAGCACCGCCACCCGGTGGGCGTTCTCCTGGATGAAGGCCCGCCGCTGGGCCACATCGGGGCCCATCAGGGTGGAGAAGATCTCGTCCGCCTCAAGGGCGTCCCGGATGGTCACCTTCTTTAAGACCCGGGTCTTGGGGTTCATGGTGGTCTCCCAGAGCTCCCGGGGGTTCATCTCCCCCAGTCCCTTGAAGCGGCGCACGGTGTAACCCCCCTTTGTCTCCCGGCGGAACCGCTCCAGCTCTTCGTCCGAATACAGGTAGATGCGCTTCTTTCCCATCTGGACGCTGTAGAGTGGGGGTTGGGCGATGTAGATGTGACCGCGTTCGATGAGGGACCTCAAGTTGCGGAAGAAAAAGGTCAAAAGCAAGGTCCGGATGTGGGCACCGTCCACATCGGCGTCGGTCATGATGATGATCTTGTGGTAACGGAGCTTCGAGATATCGAAGTCCTCCCGGATCCCGGTTCCCAGGGCGGTGATGATCGCCCGGAGCTCCTGGTTATCGAGGAGCTTGGAGAGTCCGGCCTTCTCCACGTTCAGGACCTTTCCCCGTAAGGGGAGGATCGCCTGGAAGGTGCGGTCCCGCCCTTGCTTTGCCGATCCGCCGGCGGAATCGCCCTCCACGATAAAGAGCTCCGCCCGGGTGGGATCCTCACTGGTGCAGTCGGCGAGCTTCCCTGGGAGGGAAAGCGAGACCAAAGCCCCCTTGCGGCGCACCAATTGCCTGGCCTTGGCCGCCGCTTGGCGGGCCCTCCAGGCGGCGATGGATTTCTCGATGATGGCCCGGGCCACACCTGGGTTCTTCGTGAGGTACTGGGAGAGCTGCTCCCGGACCACCTCCTCCACGTAGGTCCTGACCCAGGGGTTCCCCAGCTTCATCTTGGTCTGGCCCTCGAACTCCGGGTTGGGGACCTTCACCGAGATGATGGCCACCAGCCCCTCCCGGATCGCCTCCCCGGGCAGGTTCTCATCGCCTTTGGGTAGGATCCGTTTCTCCCGAGCGTAGTCGTTGATGACCTTGGTGAGGGCCGCCCGGAAGCCGGTGAGGTGTGCTCCCCCCTCTCGGGTGTTGATGCAGTTGGCGAATGTAAAAACCTCCTCGTCTATGGAATCGGTGAAGAGCATGGCGATCTCCACCGCCCGATCCCGGCGGCTATCGGCGATGTAGATGGGCTCCTTGTGGAGGGGTTCCTTGCCGGTAGCGAGTTCCTTGACGAAGGAGACGATACCCCCCCGATAGTGGAAGACCCGCTCCACACCGGTGATCCTGTTGCGAAGGACGATCTTCAACCCCGGGTTGAGGTAGGCCAATTCCCGGAGGCGCTGGGAGAGTTTGGTGAAGTTATAACGTATCTCCCCGAAGATCTCCCTGTCGGGAAGGAAGGAGACTGTGGTGCCGGTCTCGGTGGTCTCCCCCACGACCTCGAGCTCCGTCACTTTGCGTCCCCGGGAGAAGCGCTGCCGGTAGATCTTCCCGTCTTTCCACCGGACCTCCACCTCCAACCACTCGGACAGCGCGTTCACCACAGAAACGCCCACCCCGTGGAGCCCACCGGAGACCTTGTAGCCCCGGCGGTCGAATTTCCCACCGGCGTGGAGGGTGGTCATCACCAGTTCTACGGTATTGATGCCGGCCTCCGGATGGATCCCCACCGGGATCCCCCGGCCGTTGTCCCGTACCGTGACCGATTTGTCTTCGTTGATCGTCACCTCGATCTCGGTGCAGTAGCCGGCCAGGTGCTCGTCCACGGCGTTGTCCACGACCTCGTAGATGAGATGCAAAAGCCCCTCCGGCCCGGTGGAGCCGATGTACATACCGGGCCGGCGGCGCACCGCCTCCATGTCCTCCAGGACCTGTATCGTATGGACGTCGTATTCATCCCTCTGCATCGGAGCCACCACCTTCCGCAGAATTTACGCGAAAAAAGGAAAAACCGCAAGGGGAAAGGATTTGGTTGCTCCAGGACCTTGGTGAGGATCCGGGAAGGGGATATCCT
>CAYTCK010000128.1:0-2001 GCA_964436445.1 uncultured Thermotogaceae bacterium
TCCCGAGAGGATCCGGGAGCTCATGGGGCGGCAGATGACGAGCCCGGTCAGGTGGGTCGAAGTGATCCGTTCCCTGGAGAAGCTGGGTATAAAGGAGGCGGTGGAGGTCGGGCCTGGGGCGGTTCTCACCAAGCTGGGGAGGCGCACGAGCCGGCGGATATCGTTCCGGACGTTACAGGAGGTGCTATGAGCTTTCGGGACCGGCTAGTAGTGGTCACCGGCGGGACCTCGGGGATCGGGCTGGCGGTGGCCCGGGCCCTGGCAGGGTCCGGGGCCCGGGTGGGGCTTTTGGCTCGCGATCCTGCGAAGGGAAGGCGTGCGGAGGAGATCCTGGGAGAGAGAGCACGCTTTGTCCCCTGCGATGTTGGTGTCGAGGCCCAGGTGAAGGAGGCCTTCGGGAAGCTGCGGAAATGGGCGGGACCGGTAGGGTACCTGGTTTATTCCGCTGGGATCACCCGCGATATGCTCGCAGCCCGCCTTTCGCTCTCCTCCTGGGAGGAGGTATTGCGGGTAAACCTCACCGGGGCTTTCCTCTGTGCCCGCGAAGCCATGCGGGACATGATCCGAGAGCGATCCGGGGCCATGGTCTTCGTCTCCTCGGTGGTGGGCCTCACCGGAAACCCGGGCCAGGCCAACTACGCCGCGGCCAAGGCCGGCATCTTCGCCCTGGTTCGCACCCTTGCCCAAGAGTTGGGGCGCTATAAGATCCGGGTGAACGCCGTGGCCCCGGGGCTCATCGAGACACCCATGACCGCTGAACTCAAGGGAGAGGTGTTGCAGGCTTACCTATCCCGGATCCCCTTGGGGAGGATGGGCAAGCCCGAGGAGGTAGCGGAGCTCGTGGTCTTCTTGCTTTCCGAGAGGGCCTCCTATATAACTGGGCACGTTTTCTACGTCGATGGGGGCCTGGCCCCCTGCGAGTGAGCGAAGGAGGTGTCAGGGGCCTATGAGCAAGATAGCCGACAGGGTGAAGGAGATCATCGCGGAACAGCTGATGGTGGAGCTCGACGAGGTCACGGAGGACGCCACCTTCAGCGATGATCTCGGGGCCGACTCCCTGGACATCGTGGAGCTGGTGATGGAGCTGGAGGACGAGTTCGGCATCGAGATCCCTGAAGAGGACTTGGAGAAGATAAACACCGTTGGAGAAGCCATCGCCTACATAGAGAGCAAGGTGGAGGAGAAGGAGGGGAAGGAAGCCGATGCGTGAGCGCCGCGGCCAGGTGGGTCACGAGACCGATAACCCCTATTACGAGGGCAGGAAATACCCCGAGCCCACGGTGTGCGAGCGCTGCGGCCTCCTCTACCGGGATGGCCATTGGCAGCGGGTGCCGAAGGACGAGGTCCCCGAGGGGGCCCACAAGGCACTCTGCCCCGCCTGCCGTCGGGAGTTGGACCGTTACCCCGGTGGGCTCCTCTACCTGCAAGGGAGCTACCTGGGTGCCAAATGGGGGGAGATCCGCAACCTCCTGCGCAACCAGGAGGAGGAAGCCCAGCGCACTCGCCCCTTGCACCGCATCCTCTGGATCAAGGAGGGGGAAGAAGGGGTGGAGGTGGCGACCACCACCCCCAACCTGGCCATGCGGTTGGGGAAGGCGATCCACTCGGCCCACAAGGGGGAGCTGGAGATAAAGCCCTTGGAGGACGAGTTCCGGGTGCGCCTCTTCTGGAGACGGGATTGAAGGGCCATGGCGAGGATCGTTTACATCGAGGAGCTCCCGCGGCATGTGGGGGAGGAGGTGACGATCCGGGGTTGGCTCTTCAATAAGCGCTCCTCGGGGAAGATCCGGTTCCTGATTGTCCGTGATGGAACCGGTTTTCTGCAGTGTGTCGCCACGGCAAAGGACACGGAACCCGAAAGCTTTGAACTCTGCGAGCGCCTCCCCCAGGAAACATCCCTCATCGTCACGGGAACGGTGCGTGAGGACCCCCGGGCTCCCGGGGGCTACGAGCTCCTCCTGAAGAAGATCGCGCCGGTTCAGATACCCAAAGAACAATTTC
>CAYTCK010000129.1:0-1860 GCA_964436445.1 uncultured Thermotogaceae bacterium
CTCCAAAGCTCCCAGGCCCAACAGGATGGCCTTCCGGCTGTGTTCAAACATATTGACCTCCTTTCCCGGCCTGCTGGCCTCAGCATTTTAGCAGGTCCTTGGGCGGCCCGTCCGGGGATGTCGGCGGCTGGCGGAACGTGGTGGTGCGGGGGTGTACTCTCTCCTGGAGCGGCCATTACTACCGGGGTGGCGACGGTTCAGAGCGCCCCTACGACCGCCCCGACGGCTTGGGCATCGAGCCCTCCCTGGGGCCGGTGCTCGTGGAGGACACCCTGGCAGAGCACAACTTCGGCGATGGTTTGGACTCCAAGGCGGCCAACACCACCATCCGCCGCTGTATCGTGGCCAACAACTCCTACGATGGTGTCAAGCTGTGGGGCCCAGGCAGTTGCGTCGAGAACACGCTTGTCTATGGCCGCGGCGACGGGGATGCGACCCCCACCCCATGGGCGGCCATCGTTATCGATCAGGTGGATATCCCTGGGGCTTCTTTCGAGATCGTGAACGTGACCGTGGATGATTTCCTGGGCCGCAACTACCTGATATACGTCCAATACGACGGACAACCGGTGGATCTCACCATCCGCAACTCCATCTTCAGCGGGCGGGGACCCAACTGCCCCATCTACATCGGCGGGGAAAGTACCCTTAATGCCGATCACAACCTCTTCTACCTGCCCCAGAGCGAAGCGGTGCTCGTCCACGGGGACACGGCCTACACGGCGGGGGACATCGGGGACCTGGGGCCCGGGAACATCTACGGCGATCCCCGGTTCGTGCGCCCCGCCTGGGGCGAGGAGGGGGACTACCACCTGCAAGGGGGGAGCCCTGCCATCGACGCCGGCAGCCCCTATGGTGCCCCCGATACCGACTTGGAAAACTACCCCCGCGATGCCCACCCCGATATCGGCGCCTATGAGTACCGTTCCCTGGGGGAAGCGGCGTTCCGGATCCTCCGGGAAACCGGGGATGTGGTGGCAAGCGGTTCCTTCTACGGTACAGGTTTCCACACGACTCCGGCCGATGTGGCCGAGTGGGTACCGGTGTCAGAACCCGTGGAACCCGGTGATCTTCTCGCCCCCGATCCCTACCGTCCAGGGTATTACCGGAAGACACGTGGGCCCTACTCCTGTCTGGTCGCTGGGGTCGTTTCCTCTGCTCCCGGTTTCGTCCTGGGGGAGCCGGGGAAAGGGAGGGCGCTACTGGCCCTGCTGGGGATTGTGCCGGTGAAAGTCACCGCGGAGAACGGCCCTATAAGGCCGGGGGACTTGCTGGTCAGCTCTTCCCTCCCCGGGTACGCGATGCGCTGTTCGAATCCATCCAGGTGTGGTTGTGGTTTGGTGGGCAAGGCGCTGGAACCGCTGGAGCGCGGTGAAGGTGTGGTTAGGGTCCTCTTGATCTGTTGAGGAGAGAGGGATCTGGAACGGGGTGAGCAAGCAAAAGCGATGGATGACGATGGTCCGCTCGCTGGTGACCCTATGGTGGGCATCGGTTGCCCCACGGTGGACGTGATCCCGGTGGGAGAGGGGAAGAGGGGGCCCATCACCCGAAGGCTCCAGGAAAAGTTCTTCGGTGTGAGATCCCCAATCGGCACAGCTGGCTCACCCCGGTGAGGACGAGGACCTCACCACACCAGCGATAGGCTGAGAGAGAGCTTCTCCACCCCGGAGGCAGAGACCCCGAGGAGGAGCTTCGCCGAAATCGCCTCCCCGAAGGGGACCGAGAGTTCCAAGTGGCTCATCCCCCAACCGAACAGGGGCCCCTCCTCCCCGAAGTAGGTGTTGAACAGGGCATGCCACTCGCCGCCACAACAACCCGGCCCCTTCGCCTCCACGGAGAGGAGCTCCCAATAATCGGTGT
>CAYTCK010000130.1:0-1673 GCA_964436445.1 uncultured Thermotogaceae bacterium
CGGGATCCTGTTCCACCCAGCCGGGGCGTGGGGTGGAGAGGGGGAGTTCGCGGTAACTCTGGGAGACGGGTCGGGCTTCCTCGTTGAAAACCACGAACCGTACCCCTGTCGTCCCCAGATCCAACGCCCCGATCTGCCGAGTCATTGTTTTCCCTTCCTTGCTCTTTATTGCGAAAGTTATTTTAAGCGAAAGCCCTTAGAAGGGGAAGCCGTAATCCCCCAGGCCGAGCTCCCGCCGCATGAGGCGGATATCCCTTTGGAGATCCGGATTTATGGGAATTCCCCGTTCGTAGGCCCGTTTCATCGCCAGGTGGGCTTTTTCACCTGCCGTGTAGATCCGCTCGGCCCTGGGGGCCTTCTCAGCCATCCTGAGGGCCCGCAGTATGGATCCGGCGGTACGCTTGAAGTCCTCCAGGGGGACGAAGTGCTCGATATCGATGGCCAGGAAGAAGTGGCCTAGTTGGTGGGGCCGTAGGTTCCCTCTCTCATCGAACCCCGAGAGGTCCTTGAGGAAGGCGCCGGATTGGAGCGCCGCACAGAGGATCTCCACCATCACCGCGAGGCCGTAACCCTTGTGCCCTCCCATCTCCTCCCCGGCCCCGCCCAGGGGGAGGAGGGCATACTCGCCCTTAGGTATCCCCTTGAGGATGGCCTCGGTGTCGGTGGCCAGCTCCCCCTTCCTGCTTATCACCCAGCCGGCCGGGGTGGGTTTCCCCAGCCGAGCCAGGACCTCGATCTTCCCCCGCTGGGTGATGGAGGTCGCGGCGTCGAAGCAGAACGGAAACTCCTCGTCGGTGGGGCAGGCGAAGGCGATGGGGTTGGTGCCAAACATGGGCTCCACCGAGAACGTGGGGGCCACAGACGGCCGAGCATTGGTGAAGGCCATCCCGATCATCCCCGCCTCCGCGGCCATGAGGGCGTAGTAACCGGCGATACCGAAGTGGGAGGAGTTGCGCACCGCCACCGCCCCCATCCCATACCGGCGGGCCTTCTCCATGGCGAGTGTCATGGACTTGTAGCCGATGACATGTCCCATCCCGTGGTGGCCGTCCACCACCGCTGTGGTCTCGGTCTCCTTCACGATCTCGAAGCGCGTGATCGGCGAGAGGATCCCCTGTTTGATCCTGTCGTAATACATCTTCAGGCGGTTGATCCCGTGAGAGGGGATTCCCCTGATATCCGAGGCGATGAGGACCTCGGCGCAGATCCGGGCATCTCCCTCCGGAACGCCCAGGGCCACGAACACATCGTGCATGAATCGTTGTAGGGCCTCCACGGGCACGTAAACCGTTCCCGGGACCTCGAATTCTTCCTTCAAGACAACCTCCTTTCATTCAGATGTCGATCGAGCTCCGGAAGCTCCTGGATGCTATCTATCACGTGTTCGGGCTTCCAGGGCGAGTTCCCTATATCCTCTGGAGAGCTCACCCCCGTGAGGGTGAGGATCGCTGTGAGGCCGTTCTCCACCGCCATGCGGATATCGGTCTCCAGGCGGTCACCCACCATGGCACATTCCTCGGCGGGAAGCCCCAGGACCTCCAGGGCCGCCCGCACCATGTGCCGGGACGGCTTCCCCAACACGAGCTCCACCTTCCTCCCGGTCGTCGCCTCCAGGGCCGCGATCACCCCGGCGGCGTCCGGGATCTCCCCGTCCTCCACGGGGCAGGTCCTGT
>CAYTCK010000131.1:0-1596 GCA_964436445.1 uncultured Thermotogaceae bacterium
AGGGGATCTGGACTTGGGCCGGCTTTTGTAACATCTCCAAGTGCTGCTTGAGTTAACAGCGCACCTCCTTGGCCAAGGGGTCAGCGAAGGAGCTCGGCCATCAGCGAGAGCCAATCCCGCAAGAGGCGGGTGATGAGGAAGTTTGCGCGGACGTGTTCCTTTCCCCTTTCGCCGAACCTCCGGCGCAGCTCCTCGTCCCTCAGAAGCGTGAGAACCCGCTCCGCAGCAGCCTCATAATCCCCCGGAGAGACCAAAAAGCCGTTGGCCCCATCGATGACCTGCAAGGGGATTCCTCCCACCGCCGTAGCAACCACAGGGGTCCCCTTCCAGAGGGCTTCGGAGACGGTAAGGCCGAAACCCTCCCGTAGCGAAAGCTGTAGAACCACGGTAGCCGCCCGCTGTAGGGCGTTCACCAAGAGCTCATCGGTCTCGGTGACGAGATGTACATCGGGGAGGGAGCTGGCCACCTCCCGCACCCGGGCGAAGATCTCAGGTCCTTCGGGATCGTCCCCAGCCATGTTTCCCAACAACACCAGCCGGCACGCGGTTTCCTCCCGTACCCGGCGAAAGACCTCCAACACCCCCAGGGGATCCTTCCACTTATCGAAGCGGGACACCTGGACGAGCAAGGGCTTGTCCGAGGGGATCCCGTATTGGGAGAGTTTTCTCTCGGTCTCTCCCGGGGAAAGCTCCCGGTTTATATCGGAGAAGGGGTCGATGGCCGGGGGAATGATCGCCGTCTTCGTGGGGAGGTCTGCCTTGCGAAACCTCTCGGAGGAAACCACCACCGCATCGTAGCGGAGGATGAAGGGCTTCAGGAAATCCCAGGCCTCCTGGTTAGGGGAGGAAAGGTCGATATGGCAACGCCACACCCAGACCCCGTCCTGCCGGCGGAAGCCGATGGTTGGGAGGGGTTGTGGGTCGTGTACGACCACGAGATCGTGCTGGAAAGGAGCGTAAGCAGCGAAGAAGCGGTTTATTCCAAGATAGAGCTTCCGCTCCTCCGCTCCAGGGAAGAGGTCCTCCCCCTGGAGGGCATTGTGGAGCTTCTTCGTCGTAGCAAAGAGCTGGGGTTCGCCGAAGAGAAGGATCCAGTCCGCGTCCAGTCCTACATCGTTCATGAGGGGCACCAGGCTCCGGAGCATCCCGGCCACCCCGCCGCCGTGGTAGGTGGAGTTCACGTGCAGGACCCGCACTCCCCGGAGGCCCCGTGCTAGGGAGACGACCTCGGTGATGGCCTCCTCACCAGCGACATCTATGTACCTCTCCAGCATCGCTACCTCCTCGTAAGCTATTTCACGGCCCCGCCGATTAGGCCGCGGACGAAGTACCGCTGCAAGAAGACAAAAACCAATAACGGCACCGACATCGCGATCAGTGTCCCGGCGCTTAAAAGGCCCCAATCCACATGGTATTGGCCCCGAAGGAGCGGAATCTGCTGGGTGATGACCATCTTGTTTGGGTCAAAGACCAGGATCAACGCCATGAAGAAGTCGTTCCACACCCAGGTGAACTGCAGCACCATCACCGAGGCAAGCGCCGGAAGCATCAGGGGGAAGACCACGTACATGAAGGTCTTCCAACGCCCGGCCCCGT
>CAYTCK010000132.1:0-1594 GCA_964436445.1 uncultured Thermotogaceae bacterium
GGCAAGGTGGAGACGGTGCTCCCGGGGATGGGGGCGGCGTTCGTGGACGTGGGGGAGCGACAGTCGTTGTTTTTGTCCCAGCACGAGATCAACGACGCCATGCTCATCGCCAAGGGGTTCGAGCCCTGGAAGGGGCCGGTCCCCATCCAGAAGGTGCTCCGACCGGGACAATCGGTGATCATCCAGGTGCGTCGGGAGGGGGTGGGCAAGAAGAACCCCCAGGGGACCACCAAGATCAGCCTCCCGGGGCGGTACTGGGTGTTCCTACCCAAGGAGGACCGGGTGGCCGTTTCGCGCCGGATCACCGACCCCGAGGAGCAGCGGCGCCTCAGACAGCTGGCCTACGAGCTCAAGGCCCCTGGGGAGGGCCTTATCGCCCGTACCGCTGCCGGTGGCATGCCGAAAGAGGATCTGGAGCGGGATTTCAAGTTCCTCCTGGGCACCTGGAAGGGGATCGAGGAGGAGGCGGAGAAGTCCAGCCCGCCCAAGCTGCTCTACCAAGGGCTGGACCTGGTGCGTAGCCTCATCCGGGACCGGTTCACCGAGGATGTGGACTCCCTGATCGTGGACGATGAAGAGCAACACAAGGAGATCCTGGAGTTCCTGCGTTATCTTCACCTGAAGCGGTTGAAGGGCAAGGTGAAGCTCTACAAAGGGAAGCTTCCCCTGTTCGTGCGCTACGACATCGAGCGCCAACTCCGGGAGGCGTTGCAGCGGCGGGTGCCCCTGAAGGGCGGAGGCTTTTTGGCTATCGACGAGACGGAGGCCCTCACCTCCATCGACGTCAACACCGGCTCGGACGTGCGGCACAAGAACCAGGACGCGGCCATCCTGAACACGAACTTGGAGGCCGCCACCGAGATCCCGCGCCTCCTGCGTCTTAGGAAGATCTCCGGGATCATCATCGTGGACTTCGTGGACATGGCCAGGAAGGCCGACGAGCGCAAGGTGATCGAGCGGCTCAAGGAGGAGCTCAAGAAGGACCGGGTGCCGGCTGACTTCATCGATATCACCAAGTTGGGGCTCATCGAGATCACCCGCCGCAAGGAGGGGGAGTCCCTGGCCACCATGCTGGAGGACCTGGGGGAGGCTTGATGCCCCCTGTCCTGGGGGCTAGAATCGCTTTGAGGGCGGATAGCTCAGTTGGTAGAGCGCTCCCTTCACGGGGGAGAAGTCGGGGGTTCGAGTCCTCCTCCGCCCATTTGTTTTTGCCTATCCGGAGGGACCACAAAGGCACCAAGGCACTAAGAGTTCCCTGTTTTATGAATCAGGGAGCGAAAAAGGGAGGCCAATTGAGGGACTATCTACCCGGATCTCGGCGGATCCCAGTTGTCGACTGGGATTACTTGGTGGCTTCGTGCCTTAGTGGTTATCCCCTTCAGTGGAGGGCGAGGGTTCGTGGCGTATGTGACGCTTGAGGGGTTGCCGGCGCTGGGGAAGAGCGAACTCCTCTCCGCCCTGCGTCTGTTCTATCCGGGACAGGTGCTGGTGCTCCCCGAGCTGGTGAAGGAGGTGGGAGAGCGGGAGGGGTTGGATCCATTCCGGGAAAGGGATGAGCTGAACCGGGCCATCTTGGAGGCCCTTCCGAAGCGGC
>CAYTCK010000133.1:0-1555 GCA_964436445.1 uncultured Thermotogaceae bacterium
GCTGCTTAAGTTAACAGCGTCCGCTAGGGTATATGTGGTTTTGTACGAAGTTCCTCCTCTGGGGCAGAGGCGAGCCAACGGCAGAAATTCAATAACTTCTCTACCGTCGCTTCCATGACCTCCTCTCCCTTCGCTGGATCGGCCTTTCGGGGATCTCCCACACAGCCGCTTGTGGAGAAATCTATGGTGTCATAGCCGATGTTCACGCCGTGGACTGGTCTCCCCCATCTCTCCCCGGCCCCGGCGGCTGCCTCGGCGAAGCGCTCAGGTTGTACGAGTTCGGGGGAGATGTGCCAGACGACCGAGGTCTCCACTGGTCCCGCATGGCCGCCACCTGCGAAGTGTTTCTGGATTTCCTCCCCCACGGCCCGCCACCAGATGTAAACGTAGGCGTAGATCCCCTCGTCTCGGAGCCTACGGCAAGCTTCCATCAGGGCCTCCGTGTTCCCCCCATGGCCGTTGACGAAGACCAGACGCCGCAGGCCATGGTAGGCCAGGGATCGAGCGATTCCCATCACGTAATCCCGCAGGACCTCAGGTTCCACCCACAGGGTCCCCCAGAACTGGCGATGGTGTGGAGACACCCCCACCGGGATGGTGGGGAGGAGGAGGAAATCGCCCCGTCGGGCGGCCTCACGGGCGATCCAGGCTGCGGTCAGGTGATCGGTCCCCAGGGGGAGATGAGGGCCATGTTGCTCCGTAGAACCCACTGGAAGCAACGCCACCTTGGCCCGCTCCAGAGCCTCCTTAGCTTGAGCCCAACTGAGGCGCGCGAGCTCCAAGGCAGGGGATCACTCCCGCTTGAGGCCGTATTTCTTGGCGAACTTCTCCGCCCGACCGCCAGAGTCCACGAAGCGCTGCTCCCCGGTGAAGAAGGGGTGACACTTGGCGCAGATATCCACGTGGAGCTCAGGCTTCGTGGAGAGGGTCTCGTAGCGAGCCCCACAGGAGCAGATGATCACCGCCTTGTAAAGCTTGGGGTGGATGTCCTTTTTCATCGTCGGATCACCGCTTGGAGTACTGTTCTTTCTTGCGGGCCTTGCGGTGGGCGTACTTCTTGCGCTCCACCTCCCGGGCATCGCGGGTGAGGAGGCCGGCATCCTTGAGGGGCTTCTTGAACTCCGGATCCACCCCCACCAACGCCCGGGCGATACCCAGGCGCACCGCCTCCAGCTGCCCAGTGATACCCCCGCCCTCTACCCGGGCCTTGACGTCGTAGCGGCCCATAGTGCCGGTGATGTAGAAAGGGGTGAGGAGATGGCGTTGGATGTAGTCCTTGGTGAAGGCGAAACCGGCGAAATACTCTTCAGCCGGCCGGCCGTTCACCCAGACCCTGCCCTCCCCTTCCCGGAGGTAAACCCGGGCAACCGACTCCTTGCGCCGGCCTACAGCATGGATGTACGGCCCAACCCGTTTGGGAAGCCTCGCCACTTGCTGTTTCACAGTCTTCTCGACTGCTTCCATGGCCGCGGGAATCTTAACCCCGCCAAAAGATTCTGTCAAAGAGACTGGGGCGGGCCCTGTTAAAAAACGGGGTTCTCCTTTTGGGCAAACT